>JAKAWH010000001.1:0-77055 GCA_021817065.1 Actinomycetes bacterium | reverse complement strand
GAGGGTCGCATCGATCGCGGTCCAGGTCGCGGGCTCGAGGGGTACTGCACTGGGTCGACCCGCGATGTTGACGGTGCGGTTGATGTGGTCAAGATCGGAGACGGTGAGGTCGCGGAGTTCCTGGTTGGAGCATGCGTGAAGGAGGCAGAGCAGTCCGATAGTGGCTTCGTTGGGTGTGATGGTCTGGTTGGTAGTCCAGCGTTTGAACAGTTCGCGTTGTCGATCGAGCCCCACGACGGGTCCGGTGAAGTAGCTACGCCTGCCGGAGCGGATGGCGCGGGTCGGGTCGATCAGGATCTGTCGTGTGCTACGGGCCCAAGCGAAGAATGCGCGCAGGCTTCCAAGGACGTAGGTGTTGCCTGGTGACCGGCTGGCGAGGAATGCCTCGATGTCGGCTTCAGCGACGGTGGCCCAGTTGGTGATCTCCGGTGTAGCGTGAGCGAAGTCGGCGATGACTGCGAGATGAATCAGAAGGGTCTGGTCGCTGCGAGGCTTGGAGCCGGTTTTCTTGGCCCGTTCTCTGTTGGCGAGTTCGGCACTCGAGAACGCGGCGACTGTGGGCCGTAGGGACTCGGGGATCCGACCAATGATTCGGGAGCGTCGTCGAGCTGCTCGTACTTCGATGTCTCCGACTGCATTGAGCATGCCTTGTCCGGCGAAGAACTCTTCGAGGGCGCGACTGAGCGGTGAGAGTCGGCCGTCGGGGTGGTGCGCGGCGGCTACGAGCGCGGTCGGGGTGGGCGATCCCCGTAGCAGGCCGGAGAGGTTCCCCAGGCGGAGGAGGGCTTCGGCGGGCGAGTACCGCTTGGCGAGATGCTCTACGAACGCGTCGAACCATTCAGGTACTATCGATTCGAGCCGTGTAGCGAGCCCAGCCGCATAGGTCCAGATGCGTTCGGGCATCTTGTTGTAGCAGGCCGAGCAGCGCCCCAGCGCGAGATGTCGGCGTTGTTGGCCACAGTTGACGCATGGCGGATCGACGCGTGCCGGCCGTGGCCGGCACAGGTACACGCAGTGGTCGCATCGGCCTGCGGGGTCGTAGATCGGGCGGTATTTCCCGCATCGGCTGCACGTTCCGCGGATGCCGTTGCGCCGCCGCCGGTCATAACAGGATTGGCATCGGGTCGACCCGACCTTCGCATCTGCATGGCAGTCGACACAGGCGGTCATAGCGGCGGCATCGACCTTCCTTGGCGCGCAGACGGTTCGGGACGCTTCGCTCGTTTGGCTCGCACAACGGGCGTGACCGGTGAGGTGTCGATCTCGATCAGGTCGTCGGGAGTGCATTCCAGGGCCGTGCACAACGCGGCGAGTGTAGTCATCTTGACCTGGCGGGGTTGTCCGGTGAGCAGCGCCGATACTGACGCCGCTGACATTTCAACACCAGCGCGTTCGAAGAGGAGCCGCCGTAGTGCCGCCCCAGTCCACACTTCTCGCTGCGCGGCGGCCATGCGCAGACGCCACTTGATCTCCATGTCAGCCTTCCTGTTCGAGCTCTGCTAGGTTCGCAGACAACGCCTTGCGGTAGGCATCTTCGATGAACGTCGATGACGGGTTTACATACCGCATCGTCGTACCGATCTGCCAGTGCCCCAACAACTGCTGGATCGCGATGAGATCCACACCACGCTCGTAATTGTGTGTCGCGCAGGCATGACGCAGATCATGCGGGCTGAAGTGCCCGTCTGGGCCAGCCCGTTCCGCGGACAATGCGCAACGGAGCCGGTTCCCCAGTGTGCCTGTGTGCATCGCCTCTCCAGCTTCGTCACAGAACAGGGCATCGCTGACCGTCCCGAACCGAGGTCGAACATCGGCCAGATACCAGCTCAAGATCAGATCGAGCCCGTCGAGTAGCGGTACCCAGCGCGCCCGCGGACCCGACGTTCGTGTGCCCTTCCCGAACCGGACATGAAGCTTGCCGAAGGGGCCCCGATCCAGGTGTACATCACTCACCGCGAGACGGGCCGCTTCATCGGTGCGCAGACCAGCGTGATACAGAGTCCGGAAGATCGTGTAGTCCCGTCCAGCAGTGCCGTACTTGCGGGCCGTGGCGATCTGGTCGCGGGTAAAGTCGAAAAACTGGCCGAGGCGTTCAACCGTCGGCGGCGCTGCCGCCATGCCGATGCCAGAACCGACGTGGACCGGCCGATTGAACGCGTCGATCGGATCGTCAATCACAACACCGAAGCGGCGTTCGATCTCGACACCAAAGCGGGCAGCGACGAACCCATGGAAGTTCTTGAAGATCTGCAGATACCCCGCCCGGGTCGAAGAAGCGATCCCGCCGTCAGCCAACTCCACCATCACCCGATCGATGTCATCACGGGTGACGTCCCACACCGGGCACCCGCACTTCATCAAGAATCGTTCCAGCACTGGCAATGAACCATCGATGGTGCGCTGGCTGTAAGAGCGCGCCACCAGCGAGTCGCGCCACCGATCAACGCAGTACGCCTCAAACGCCGCCGGATCGACACCGGCACCGAGCGAACCATCAGGACCCTCCGACGATGCCACCAGACGAAGTCCTTCATGTGCCATCGCTCCACACCTTCCCTCTGCCACAATTGTTCAGGTACCACCTAACTATTGCAGGCTGAAGTCCAGAAATAGGGGACCCACGTAGAGGCTGCATTTGCCCTGCATGCAGGCCACTTCTCCTCCAACGAACCTGTGGCTAGATCGGGTGAGATCGACGCCGGGGGTTCCTTCGCATCGCTCGCGCGGTGCCTCGGAGCGACACGCCTTACCGCCAATCGCCGCCAGGTCGAGGTGTGGGAACGCCATGCCCTCGCCGAGCTTCGCCACGGCAGTGTCGAAGCCGCGCTCGCTGCTTTCGAGGAGGCCGGTCGAATCCACAGCGCCACCAACGCGCGCTCCACCAAGGAGCTCCTCGTCGAGTCCTGGTGCGACGCCCATACATGCGGCCGCGATGCCCGCATGTATGCCTCTCGCAGGGCAGACGTGGACGAGTTGAACGGGCTCGCCCGAAGCGAGCTGAGGCGGCGCGGGGCACTGGGAGGCGACATCTGCGAGATCGGCGGGGGCATCGGGCTCGCTCTGGGAGATGAGGTGCTCTGCCTCCGCAATGACCGATCGGCGGGAGTGGTCAACGGCACCCGGGGAACCGTCATGGACGCATACAACGGCTCGCTCGTCATCGCCACCTCCAAGGGAACCCGCCTACTCGGACCGGACTACCTCGACGCCGGCCACCTCACCCACGGGTATGCCGTGACGGTTCACAAGTCTCAAGGGGCGACCGTCGATCGGGCCTTTATTTATGCGAACGACTCTCTGTTCCGGGAGTCGGGCTACGTCGCCATGTCGAGAGCGCGCGAGCGCACCGACCTCTACGTGGTCACCGGTTCGATGGAGAAGGACTTCGAGTCCTCCCATGCCCGACCGGGGCCTGCCGCGGAGCTGGGAGTGGCGCTGAGCCGTTCCCGGGCCAAGTCCACCGCGATGAGCGAGATGGATCGGCCACCCGGTGATTCACCCATTGAAGTCGATGACGCGCTGAGGGTCCATACGCCGGTTCTCCCCCGCGATCCGCCTACGATCGGGGACCGAATGAACCGGCGGACATCGCAGATGAGTACCGGTGCGGTTGGGAACGCGATTTCTCCCAGACACGACCCACCGGCCGGGGACGCTGAACGGAGATGACTCCGTCCCCCGCTACTTCCCCCGGCACTTCCCCCATTGCGTCCCACTCCGGTGAAAGCGTGCGCCGCTCTGCCTGGGACGGCCTGTGCGGTGGCTCACTCCCTCGCCCGGGCGGGCCGCCCCGATGCCCGGATGAGTGAATCTGCCCACTGGATCGAGCGGGCCGAAGCACTGCTGGCTCCCCTTCTCCATGCGGCCGCTATAGGAAGGCGGGACATGGCAGCAGTGTGCAAGTGGGTGCTTGCCCAGGACGTGCGTGAACCGGGAGCGATTCTGGAGGAGGCGGGTGCGACCATGGAACGGATCATCCTCTCTTCCATATGGCGCACCGAGGAGCGGGAGCGCTCGGGGATCTTCTCCACCGCATCGGGACTGCTCTCGGCCTACCGGTCAGCCAAGATTCTCGATGCCGCCTGCAACCCCAACTTCGATCCCCAGACCTTCGTATCGGGATACGACACCTTGTACATCTGCTCGCCGTCCGAAGCCCAGGACCGCTTGACTCCCTTGGTGGTCGCGGTGGTAGAGCAAGTGCGCTCGGCCGTCTACGCTCGCCGCTCCCGCCACCCCGACGCCGCTCCGGTGGTGTTCGCCTTGGACGAGGTGGCCAACATCGCCCCGATCCCCTCGCTGCCTTCCATAGCCGCAGAAGGAGCCGGCCAGGGCCTGGTCACCCTCGCCTGCATGCAGGACCTCTCCCAGGGAAGGGCGCGATGGGGCACCGCTGCCGAAGGCTTCTTCTCACTGTTCTCGGTGAAGGTGGTCCTCCCTGGCATCGGCGATCCCTGGACCCTCCAGCTCCTCTCCTCGCTGGGGGGCGACCACCAGGTCCCCACATCCTCCATCTCGGTTCCCGATGGTTTCGCAACATTGACCGGCAAGGGCTTTTCTTCCACCACCCACTCGTCCACCTGGCGCCCCCGCCTTCCCATCAACGCCATCCACAACCTTCCGCCCGGCACCGCGCTGTGCCTGGCCCCGGGTCGCGGGATGGAACGCATCATGGTGGTCCCCTGGTTCGAGGTCCCCGAATGGACCCGCCGGGTACGCGGGGAGGTGTAGTGAAGCATCGTTGTAAGGCGAAGGCGGACACGCAGGAATGACGCCGGATCAGCGATCTCGCCGCCGTGCCAGTCCCCCCACGCCGGCCCGAACGCGGCTGGCTCCTTCGCCGGTGAGAAGGTCGCCATCGTCGGACGACGTCCATGACGTCGTGTACTTCCGGCGCCACAGGGATGACGATCCCACCGAGTACCTCCCCGGTCGCGAGTTCCTCCGCTCCACATGCCCACCGAAGGTGCGGGCGACGATGGTCGCTGTTCTTGCTGCCGTGGCGGCCGCGCCTCCCAAGAGATTTGTGGGTGGTGGTTACTGGGAGGCGATGAAGGAAGAGCTGGCCGGATGGTTCGAAGTCCGAGTAGATGGGCCGAAGCGCCATCATTATCGGCTCTATTGCCTGCTCGACTACGACGCTGTCAATTCGGGGCAGGACAAGCCGCTGCTTGTGATCGTGTGCGGGCTCGACAAGCCATTTCGCTCCGTATTGACCAAGGCTGATTATGTGGGCGTGCGCCTGCTGGGCGACGAGTACCGGAGCAGGAATCCCCGATCGCTCGGTTGACGCACGAATGATCAGGCGAGCGTCGTAGTCCTGCCTTCGTCTCGCAGAGAACCCGCGTACTCCGCAAGGGCGCGAGTGTCGACGCTATGGCCAGTGAGAAGCGGGGTCGTCAATCTCTCGCGCTCCGAGGCGTCAAGCGGCTGAAGGAAGATCCGCATTCCCAACGCGGTAGCGACTTCGGCCAGGGTTCCGAGCGTCGGGTTGACGTGTCCGGCCGAGAAAAGGCGCCGTATCACGGCCGGATCGGTTCCGATGGCGCGGGCGAGCTCGGCTTTGGAGAGGTGAGCGGCTTCCCGGGCCTCGTCGAGTTCATTGACCACACCGTCGATGGTTGCGATCCTCACCGACTCGCGGATGTATTCCCGAAGGAATGCGGGATCTTCCAAGTCGACGGAAAGGTCCGTCCAGAACTGGCTAGCTTCGCCGCCACCCGGGTTGCTCATGGGTAGAAGCGTAGCAAAGATGTTACGTTATTGTCCATCCGGGCACCCGTGGTGGGCTCTCGTCCCCAGAGAGGTCAGCGCCGCTGGCGGAACCCCTCGATCAGCTCGTCGTACTCGTGAACGTCTTCCCCGAGAACCGATGTCGCGTGCTTCACGGCTCGGTCCAGCTCACCGGGTCCGCAGCCGGCCGCGACGGTCAGGAAGCTCCTCCACAATTGCCGGTCGTAGGGAGCGGCAGAGAGCCCCTTCAGCACCGCCCACCGGGCAGTGTCGTATTCGCTGGCATCGAGGCAGGCAGCCGCGAGCCGCGCAGCGGCCCGGGAGACCGCCACCTCCATTCGCGCCACGTACAGCTCCGTCCAGGCCCAGGTGAAGCTGCCGGGAGCAACTCCCTCGAAGGGGGCTCCCCGTACGAGCCGCAATGCCTGGGAGAGCAGCTCGACCTCCTCTCCGCTCGAAACAGCCTGCCGGACTAGCTCCTGGAATCGGTCCCAGTCGCTTCGAACCTCAGGAGCCAGGCGGTAACCCGACCCTTTGGACGCCTCCGGGACGAATTGGGCACCCAGGCTCTTGCGCAGGAGGGACACCGCGTTGTGGAGACTTTTCGTCGACGCCTCGGTGGTCTCCAGATCGCCCGGCCACAGTGCCGCCCGGATCTCTTCGCCGGGAACCTGTCGATCGGCGTGGAGAGCGAGGAAGCAGGCCAGCTCGGGGACGACCCGCCGGTCGGGTTCCTTGTGCCAGGCGGTTACTTCGACCCGTCCGAGCACGCGCACCTCGGGAATGGCCGGGGCCTGTGGGCGCTCCTCGGGAGTTGCCCCATTGGGGTCGACGGAACACTCCGTCGCCGGCAGGTCGATCGGGATCGTCATGGACGGAAGCCTCGGTTCCCCGGCGGGGTCTTCGATCAACTCGGGAGGTGCAGCGGGCGGAGTTGCGCCTGCCACGATCCAGGCCCGCTTGCCGAAAGCGGTCCGTTCATCTGCAACCACCCTCGGGCCGCCAGTGCGGTAGGGCGAAGGCGGCGCATCGATGAGGCCATGGAACTCGCCGACTCCCGGATTGCCCGGCACCCACCCCTCCATGTGCGAATAGCGATTGGACTCGGCGTACCGACGATTGCGGATCAGGGCTACCGCTATGGGGATGGAGATCACCATTAGCACGAAAAGCACGGCCAGATCCGAGCCGCCCGTCGAGCCGTAGAGCATCGCCACTAGCATGGTCACAGGCTCGCCTTGCCGGCGCTTCAGGCTCGGGAACTCAGGTTCCAACGATACCGGTATCGTGAGGAAAGCCCCGAGCCTCTTCAGCTACATCGCTCAGCGATAATGTTACAGCCTCTTTTACAGCCTACGGGGGAGAACTCGGGCCAATGAGAGGCACCTTGGTGGACTCA
The DNA here is from genome assembly GCA_021817065.1 of Actinomycetes bacterium. Lineage (GTDB taxonomy): Bacteria > Actinomycetota > Acidimicrobiia > Acidimicrobiales > JAKAVM01 > JAKAWH01. Next base: position 69,923 of record JAKAWH010000001.1, on the reverse strand, counting down.
GCACCCCTCCTGAACTGCCCAAATACCATGCATCGTCACTCGATAGACATACTTGTTCTCTCTTTCAAGGTGGCGGCACGGGTTCGAATCCCGTTGGGGGTGCTCAGTCCTTCCAAGGTTCCTGCCGGGGGAAGTTCCTGCCGGGGGAAGATCCGGTTGCTGGACATTGCCGGCCATGCCACCCTTGTGCCGGCATAACCCCACAACCAGCCTCACTCGCGCCACCGAGATCGTGGCACGATAGTCAATCGTACTCGGATTCGAGAACCGCTTCCAAAGCTGCAAGTTGTAACTGGCCATTCAGTAACGGGACGCTGTTGTGAGAAGTACCTCCCTCGATACGCCTCATCCAGAATCCGGTTCCTCGAGGGTCTGTCACGAAGGGGAGCCACGTCTTCGGCCCCAAGTTTCTCTTTAGCTTCCACTGGATTGAGATCAACTGATCGGTGTCGACGCGGTAGTTACGGAACCGCGCCTTCACAACCAAAGATCCCGGCCTCGCTTCGGTACGGGTTCGCAAGACCAGATACGGAAACGATACTCCAAAGACAAGAAGGAATAAGCCGGAAAGGACATCGACAAGCTGCTCTAAACGTCCGACTACCAGATAGGGCGCGAAGTGCCATGCATTTATCACCAGTGCGCTGGACACGAGGGTGGCTCCAATACCCCAGATCAGTATTTTCTCGACAAGAGGCGCCTTGAGCACCATGAACACCGGAGGATCTTGATTGGAGGCGTTCGCAGCCCGAGCGAGGTGGGGTTTGCGAACTGCTATAAGCCTCCCCCGGGCATCGAGCACCCACCCTCGACCGAGGGAATCCACGAATACAGATTCTCCGTTAGGCAGCCGTGCCCATTCACCGCCGATGCCCACACTACGATCCGCCATTCTCATCCTTATTGTCAGTGCACGAGCGTTGCGTCCTCGGATTCGATCCGGAGCTGGAAGTTACCGAAGCGAAGCGGATCTGGGAGTTGGGATTGCAAGTAGTCCGACTTACCTCCTCCGTGCGGCTACAAGGGTCGGCGCGGCAGCCCTTCATGATTCACCATCCACGGTCAAGACTGTACCGTTCGACGATCCGGGTCCTGTTTCCCTAGGCGGTGCGCGCCCAGAGAACGCCTTGTGAGCCGGAGCGATGAGTTGAGACGACCTTCGGAACCTCGCGTCGATAAACTGTGCGGCTGGTCGCCGTACTCAGCCGCCTGTTTCGACGATCGACAGAGCCAACTTGGGACAGGCGGCGACGGCTCGGCGTACGTGATCGAGGAGCGCGCCCGGGACGGCGCCCTCCCGCAGGATCGGGTAACCCCACGGGTCGAGGGAGATCCACTCGGGGAGCAGCTCGGCACAAACGCCCCGGCCGTCGCAGGTCGTTGGGTCCACCACCACTGCGATCGTGCGCCGAGTCATCGGAGAACCGCCCTCGCCGGTCGCACACTTCCCAGTGATCGGTCACTGGAACGAGACCGCACGCGGGGGGGCGATTCCCGAGTCCCGAAGATCGGATGGGTGGGCAGGAGCATGCGGTTGGCGCGGCCGCACCCCTTGCTACGAAGATGGGCATCGAAATCGGACGCGAATACCTCGAGCGCGGTCCGCACCATGCGCGCCACTCCGTCCGGGTGGCGGCATGCCCCCCTCCCCTCGACCAGGGTGCATGCATGGAGCACTCCGTTGAGAGTGTCCTTCTTGGCGCGTCCCGACACAATCGCCTCAAGACCGGCAGCGATGGCAGGAAGACCGTTAGCGCAGGGTCCGCATTGACCGGCGCCCTGCGAGGCCATCCACCGGGCAAGCCCGGCGACCTGAGATCCCGGGCAGGTGTTACCGGGCATCAAAAACACCACGCCGGGACCGAATCCGGTCCCGATCCCACGGAGCGCCTCGGGTGAGAGTTGCACATCGAGTGCCCTCGCAGTCGGGACCCACCCTCCTCCGTAACCACCGATCAGAACTCCCTGGATGCCGTCGGTGCCGTCACCGGTGCGCGCCAGGACGGAGCGAAGGGTGGTACCAACCCCGATCTCCATCACCCGCGGCGAGGCGACCGACCCGGTGAGAGTAATGAGCGCGGTACCCGGCGACGCGTTCGTCCCCTCCCGGCGGAACCACTCGGCTCCGAACCGCGCGATCAAAGCGACATGGGCCAAGGTCTCTGCGTTCTGGATGAGGGTGGGGGCACCGGCAACGCCCGACTGGTAGACAGGTCGGAGCCTGGTGAAGGTAGGCGTACCGGGAATACCTCCATTGAGGAAGTTCACCGCCGCCGACTCCTGGCCGACCACATAACCCTCGGGAGCGGCGACCACTTCCGCATCGACGGCATTCATGCCGGCACGCGAGCGGTCGGACAGGTGGGAGACCAGGGGAGCTACGAATCGCGCAGGGACGAAACAGACGACCCGGGTGGCTTCCAGGGCGGCTGCTGCGAACATCGCACCGTCGAGCACCAGATGCGGTGCGTGGAAAAGGAGGGTGGCATCCTTGGCGCTCGCCGGCTCTCCCTCCGAGGCGTTCACCACGACGACAGGGCGCTTGCGCCCTTCTGCAACTGCCTTCCACTTGGCCGCCACCGGGAACCAGGCTCCTCCTCGCCCCCGCAAGCCGCTCTCGTCGATTACTGCGAATGCACCACGGCGATGCTGACGGGTCGGAAGTGGACACGGGCCCCAGCTGCTCAAGTGATGGTCAAGAGCCGACGGAGGACCCGGCTGGTCCTGGGAAGGCGTACCGACCGTCCGGAGGAGTCGTTTCGATCCTTCGGGCGGAGCGATCATCTCTGCTCCTCGGGGACGGTGCGGCCGGCATCTCGACCAGTGCTCCGTTGCGGAGTCCGGTCCATGCTCATCGCGCTCAATCGTCGCCCCCCTGCCCCGGCAGGAAGCTCCGCACCACTCCGGTAACAGCGCCGGTTGCCTGGTCGATCCGGAGGCTTATGTCGAGTGAGAGTGTTGTTCCGTTTGCATCCGACACCTGAGCCAAGAGACGGGTGCCGTCGAGGCGCACCACCTCGCCCGATGCCGATAGAAAAGTCACCCTGCTCGACACGACTGAGAGGCCTCCACCCGGATCGGGAGGGCCGGTTAGAACGATCCGGAGAGGCCCGGAGGCGCCCCCCGATAGCTGGCCGGAGATGTCGACCGTCGCGTCGCCCGACGCGTCGGGACCGCTCTGGGTCAGCATTGCCTGGTAGGACGCTTCGAACGGGGTCGAGGGAAGCGACGAAGCCGCGGTGGGTGCCGATGATTGGCTCGGACCTGAGGAGGCAGTCGCCTGTCCAGAAGGCCCACCGGATGAACCAGATGCCGCCTGTGCGGCGGTGTTGAGACCGGCGATCTTCGCCAGGAGCGCCATCGGCGTCCCCGATCGCTCGGCCCACTTGGGGCGCAGAGGCCCTGCAATCGTGAAAAGGGCAATCGCCAGAGTGCACACGGCTGCAACGGCACCGAGCACCAGCCGGTGGACCACTTCGACCGACCCGAGGGTAAGCCTCCACGCAACCGCACCCAATACGGCCAGGACGCACAGTGCATTGACGAAAAGCACCGGTGAAAGGCGGGTGTCGCTTCCGGTCCCCAGACCGTGAACCACCGCCATCGGCCACATCGCGTAGCTCGCCCAGTGAACGAACTTCCAGGTCCGGTACCCGATATGGCGGCGGACCGCGCTGGTTATGGTCACGGCCAGCAGGAGGTCGAAGGAGAGCGCTCCGAAACCCAGCCAGATCGGGCGGTAGGGAGAATGGAAGGGGACGACCGCGTCGAGGAAGCCGATCGGAGCAAACCCGTCTGCGACGGTGGTGACGATATGAACCACGATCACCGCGAGGCTCAGCACGGTGAGGTTGCGATGGAGCCCTTGAGTTACGAAACGGGGCCAGGTACGCGAACTCCACCCGGCGGTAGACATGATCCCGAGCACGACGACCGCAGTCAGGATGACCAGAGAAACGAAGCCGGTCGAACGAGTCAGGTACCACAGCGCACGGCCGTTGGCCGAGGCGGTCATCAGCACCGAGCGAGCGCCTCCGTGCGCCGGAGCGGGCGATGAGGCTGCGGAGGACTCGGGAAAAGGGCGCCGTCCTCGGGCCAGCCGGCGGTGGTGACGACCCGTCCACCCACCGCCACCAGGCGAGCAGGCAGCATACGCTGCTCCAGCCAGGAAACCGCCTCGTGCCCGAGAAGTATCGCAGCGGTTGCGGCGATGTTGGCGTCGACGCAACTCCCGGCCGACACGGTCGCGGTCCGCCAGCAGGATTCGGCGGGAAGACCGGTGGCGGGATCGATGATGTGGTGGAGAACAGTGCCCCCCCTACGCCAACAACGCAGTGTCGTCCCCGACGTGGCGAGACCGCCCCCCCCGATCGAGACCGCCGGGCCTGCCGGCACCCTGCCACCTCCATCCTCGACGACCTGAATCGACCAACCGCCCGCGGGTGGAGGGCCGCCGACAGCCACATCTCCCCCGAGGGAGACGGCGACTCCGCACCCCAGGCTCCGGCTGATCGATGTGGCTGAGCGATCAGCGGCGAGAGCCTTGGCGGTCGCTCCGAGGTCGAAGCGGATCCCGCAGGGCACCCGGACTGTCCCCACCTCGGTGTCGAGACGAACCGAGCGCCAACCGGGAGCCGGATTTCCCTCGAGCGCGATCATAGGGCCGTCGGGAGCGACCAAGGCGAAGTCGCGGTCATAGCCGGCGCGGATCAGAGCGTCGCCCACCGTGGGGTCGACCAAGCCACCCGTCAATTCTGCAGCTCGTAATGCAACAGACAATGCCTCGATCAGACCGGGACCGATGGGGATCTCCCCGCCTCCCGCGTTGTTGAGATAGGAGATCTCCGAGTCGAGACGGAACCGGCTGGCTATCGCATCGATCCGTCGGACCTCGAAGTCGAGGATCTCGCACGCATCTTCCAAAGTGGCCGGATCGGTTACCACCAGATCGACCGATGTCCCGAGCGCCCTCCACGAGCACCGGAGGGGATCCCGGGTGGGCACGGCTGCCGGCAGGGCCGGGTGCCCTGCTAGACGTAGGAAACCGGGGGTGGGGGCCCGGTCGGGAAAGTCAGCACGGTCCCTCAGCTCACAGCCGAGACGATTACCGGCTGACGGTAGGTGGAGCGGGGAACGGTGGGAGGAGGAGACAGGGTCGTCGGGGGGGTGGCGGGTGCCGGCGAAGCCGATCCCGCGTTCTGCGAGGTGGATTCCGGAGCCGACGGCCCTGCCACCGGCGCTGCGGCGGTTGTTGAGGGGTTGGGCGGGGTGGTAACTCCCTGAACGGGCGAACCCTGCCCCTGGCTGCCGGCCGTTGACGCACCGCTGGTCACCACGATCGATCGACCCGGCAGGGCGTTGGCTACGAAAAGCGCCACCGCGGCGACCGTCCCAACTGCGGCTGTCACCAGCGCGGCGGTCACCCGGGATAGGCGCCCGAGGGCAGCGTCCCTGGCCATCGAGCGGCGCCGCTGGGTGGCCCCGGGGCCGGACCGTCCAATGTTGGTGTTCATGGCACTGAACCGTACGGAAACAACCTGACACGGACATGAACGGTTCCTGAGGGCCCGGTGAGAGTCCCCACACGCTCCCCTACGCCGGGCAGGGTCGGCGAATCGACCGCCGGACCTGACACACTGGGTTCCCATGCGACTCCTCCTCGTCGAAGACGACCACGAACTTCGCGAGGTGCTCGGGCGGATCCTCGTCGAGGCCGGGTACGCGGTGGATGCGGTGGCCGACGCCGAGGAGGCGCAGGCATACTTGCGTGCCTACGAATATGGCGTTGCGGTGTTCGACTGGCGCCTGCCGGGAATGGACGGGGTCGACCTGGTCGCCTGGTCGAGAAAGAAGGGACTTCGCGTCCCGATCCTGATGCTCACCGCCCGTGACACCACCTCTGATCGGATCCAGGGTCTCGATGCGGGTGCGGACGACTATCTCATGAAGCCATTCGACAACGGGGAGCTACTCGCCCGCCTGCGAGCACTCCTGCGCAGGCAGGACAGCCACATCGAGCCGGTGCTTCGAGTCGGTTCGCTTATGCTCGATCCCGCAGCGCACGAATTCCGGGTGGGTCACGACCAAATCGACGTGACCCCGCGGGAGTACGCAATCATGGAACTTCTCCTGCGACGATATCCTTCTGTCGTCTCACGCTCATCTATCGCTCAGCAGGCCTGGCCGGACGAAGCCGATGCGGTGGGTTCCAACACCATCGACGTGCACATCGCGCGTCTTCGGGCCAAGTTGGCGCGGGCCGACGTACGTCTGGCAACCGTACGCGGCGTCGGCTACAAGCTGGTCGAGCAGTGAGCAGCAGCCGGTCGGTCGCACTGCGTTCCACGCTGGTGGTCGCGATCGTCTACGTCCTGGCAAGCATGGTGATCAACATCACCGTGGGAACCCGCAGCACCAGGACACTGGACAGGGAACTGTCAGAGACCTTGTCCAGCCTTGGAAGGGCATCCACCACGCTCGCACCGGGCCGACCGGTGATCGGCTATTTCAGCGGTCCGACCCGGATCGATCCCGACGACAAACTCGACAAGGTCCCGGTTGCCTACTGGTGGGTCCCGGCGAACGGCAGCGCCTACCCGGCCGACAGCGCGCTGCCGGCCCTGCCCCCATCGCTCTACGGAGTGAGCCACCCGCAGACCACCACCATTGCAGGATTGGAATTCCGGGTTTCCGGGATGGCGGTACGGGGAGGGAACTGGGTGGCGGCGATGAGCACAGCCGAAGCACAGCATGACACTGTGGTCCTCGAAATGGCCGAGGTAATCCTCCTCCCCCTGGTTCTCACCGGGTTCTTCCTCACTGCGTACCTCATCGGCCATCGCGCCGCCTCACCGGTGGAGGAAGCCCGACGCAAACTGCTCGCTTTTACCGCCGATGCCTCCCACGAACTTCGCACTCCGCTGAGCGTGATCGAGGCGGAAGTAGGGCTTTCGCTGTCGACACCCCGAGACGCGGAATTCTACCGCTCTTCGCTGGAAAAAGTGTCTGCCGAGACGGGACGCCTCAAGAAGATCGTCGAGGAACTCCTCTGGTTGGCGCGCTTCGACTCCGGTCCGCGGCGACCAGCGACCGAACTGGTCGACCTATCCGCGGCGGCTTCTGAGGCGGCGCACCGCTTCGAGGCCCTTGCCGCCCAGCGCCACGTCACCGTCGAGGTGCGCGAAGCCGAAGAGGGAGCTGCAATCGTCCATGCTCCTCCCGAGTGGCTGGATCGCCTCATCTCCGTGTTGATCGACAACGCGTGCCGCTACACTGCGCCGGGCACCTGCGTACGGGTAGCCGTCGAACAGAACGAGCAGGGTCCCACTGTGACCGTCGACGACGAAGGTCCGGGCATTCCCGAGGCGGAACGGGACCGGATCTTCCAGCGATTCCATCGCGCAACCAACACCAAGGGTGGAAGTGGGCTCGGGCTGGCTATCGCCGATGCGGTGGTAGGAGCAACCGGAGGGCGCTGGACGGTCGCATCGTCCCCGTCGGGAGGCGCCCGCATGCAAGTTACCTGGTAGAACATCTTTCGGCGTATCCCCGGGGAGCGCGATCGCAATACCCTTGCCCCACCGGCTCCGACGCGGCAGGCTGGCACCATGCCCGGCTTCCTCGCCTCCATCGATCTAAGCGAACCAGGTCGTTACCTCCACTGGAACGTCTTCACCATCTCCGAGTCGAACCTGGTGCTCATCGTGGTGATGGCGATCATTTTCGGCCTCGCCCTAATCGTGCCGTTCCCTTCCCACAAGGCTTCAACCGACGCGGATGCGCTGGACGAGGTGGCGAGCGGCTCCGGCGACGAGCCCACTCGACCTCCAGCGGCGGTTCCTGCTGCCGACAGCGGATCGGCCATGTGGACGGCGCGCCTCCGCCGGCGGATGATGGCCCTGCTCCCCCCCGAGCGCCTCATCCCCGACAGGCAGCCTGCCTACGTCGCCTCGTGGGTCTACGTGTTCGGGATCGCCACCCTCTCCGCCCTCGGCGTGGTGATCGTCTCGGGGTTCGCCATCGCCCTCGGCGGGGTGGACTGGTGGCACACCAATCCGGTGGGGCACTTTTTCAACAGCCTCCATCTCTGGAGCGTCGAGATCTTCATGGCATTCATGGTGATCCACCTCTGGGGCAAGTTCTGGATGGCGGCCTGGCGGGGGCGCCGGGGGCGCACCTGGGTGACCGGAGTGCTCGCGTTCGTAGCATCGGTGGGAGAGGCGTTCACCGGGTACCTCTCCCAGCAGAACTTCGATTCCCAGTGGATCGCCACCAACGGGAAGGACGCATTCAACTCGGCCGGGGTCGGCGCGTTTTTCAACCTGATGAACTTCGGCCAGATGCTGCTCTGGCACGTCGTACTTTTTCCTCTTCTGCTTGTCACATTGGTCGGTGCCCACGTCCTGCTGGTGAGGGTGAGGGGTGTCGCCCATCCGATCGACGCCGACCCGGCCGGTGCCGAAGTTGGGGGTGGTCGCTCGGCACGGCGGGCGCAGAGAAGAGCCGAAGCAGTCGAGTGGCGCGGACCTACCAGGCGCTACGACATTCTCAAGGAAGGCGCAATCGCCGCCATGGTCGCCATCATCCTCACCGTGCTCCTCGCTGGCCTCCTGTCGTCACCCGATATCCCTCCCCTGACCATCCGTACTTGGGCGCAGGCCGCCCCCGCAGACTTCCTGGGAACCGCCGCAAGCGAACTCGCCGGTACGAGCGAGACGTCGCATTACGGTCCTCCCTACAACTATGGCAGTGGCAACGTACAGAGGATCGGTGTCTCCTGGCAGAAGCTCGCCGGAGTACGCCAGCCAATCGTTCCCGGCCGCGCTTTCGTCGTCGCCCCGCTCACCCGGTTCGAGCCAAATAACCCTGCGTTGAGCGCGTTCCGCATCGCGCCTGCCTCGGAACAACGGGCGTGGGCGAACGCCTATCTCGCGGTCCTCCCCCATGTCGTCTTCCACGGGAAGCGACCCACTGTCCCGGCCGCCGACGACGGGCCGGTGCCGAGCCTGCTTGCCACCGAGCTCGACCTGGCAAGGAGTGGAGCGCTGGACGCCGACTTGATCGCCAACCAGTCCTTTTACGGCACCAACTTCACCGGACCCCTGCTGTTCCTCGAAGATGGCAGCTACTTCGCCTCTCGGGCACACGCGGAACATCTCACGGGAACCCAGTGGGGGGTGATGAACGAGACCGGCAGCTTCCCCGGCCAGCCCTGGCTGTGGCTTTACCAGCTCTGGTACCAGCTCCCGGGCTTCCGGAACTCGGCCAACGTCGATCTCATCGCCATCTATCTGACTGGAGTGGCTACCATCCTTCTCCTGGCGGTGCCCTTCATCCCCGGGCTGCGCGACATACCGCGAAAGATCCCCATCCACCGGCTCATCTGGCGTTCGTGGTACCGGCGGTCCGAGGCGGGCACACCGGAGGCCCGGTCGCCTTCGCCTCCGGGAACCTGACCCGGCGGGCACGCCCGCCTTCGGCAAAGACATCGCCTGCGGATAGGATTCCCGATCACCATGGCCGACGTCGCTCAGCTTCTCGCTGCCAACCGGGGATATGCCTCTGCCCGCGCCAGCGTGGCCGACCCCCGCCCGAGCAGGCACCTGGCTGTAGTCACCTGTATGGACGCCAGGATTGACGTCTTCGCAGCCCTCGGGCTCCACTTGGGCGAGGCACATGTGATCCGCAACGCGGGCGGCCGGGTGACCGAAGACGTCCTCCGCAGCCTGGCATTGTCGAGCCACGTCCTCGGCGTCCACACGGTGGTGGTGATGCAGCACACCAAGTGCGGGTTGGCCGGGGTGAGCAACGAGGAACTGCAGGAGCGCACGGGTGCCGATCTCGGGTTCCTCCCCATCGACGACCACGCGGCCGCCCTCACCGAGGACATCGACCTCCTCGCCTCCCTCTCTTATCTCTCTGGCCTCCGCATGATCGCGGGATTCGTCTACAACGTGGAGAGCGGCGAGATCGAGGACGTCGTACGCCGGGAAAGGCCCTGACCGAACCGTCCAGAACGTTATCCGGCCCGACCTCCCGACGCGCCGCGGCCTGGCAGCCTTCCGAGCCCGCTCGGCACCCTGTGGCCCGCGCCATCCGGGCACCACCCGGGTGCCCTACTCCCCCGTGCTAGGGTTCCAAGGTCTCTCGACCTTTCGGCCCCGATACGGGACACGCCGGATGTCGAGCAACCTGGACCTGTGGTGCAGCCTGGAGTGCACGCCGGCCTGTCAAGCCGGAGGTCGCGGGTTCAAATCCCGTCAGGTCCGCCGCCAGGTCCGCCGTGTGAGCTCTCGTGACTTCGCGGATAGTTGCTGCCCACCATCTCTGCCTCCAACCATCCCCGCAGCGAGCTCACCGTAGCGAGCCCCTCGGCGACGAAAAGGTCGGGGACGGTGATCACCCGTTCGGCGAGCACGCCGTCGTCCAGGAGTCGGCCCCGCTCGACACCGGCCAGGAGGCCACTCTCCACCGGCGGAGTCCACCATCTGCCGTCGAAACGGACCGCCAGATTGGCCCGCGATGTCTCGGTCACTTCGCCACGGCGATTGACGAGCACGACGTCATCGGCTTCGGGATGGCGCGCTGCACGGTCGGCGTAGGCAGAGCGGTCGGTGATCTTGTGGAAGTAGGCAGTGTCGCGCTCATCGATCGGCTCCTCGTCGACGGCCAGCCGTACCGGATGCTCGGCCGGCTCCGGGTACTCTTCGGTGGTCACTCGCATCGACCCGTCCCGCCCTAGAACGAGCCGTACCCGCCAGATCCCGTGGAGCCCCTGGGTGGCGGAGTTGAGCACCTCGCGAGCCTGCGACGGCGAAAATTCGAGACCGAAGAATTCGGCGGACGCCTGGATTCGGGCCAGGTGGCGTTGCAGGTCGTGCAAACCCTCCTGCGGGGAGAATCGCAAGGTTTCGAAGAGTCCCTCTGGAGGCTGGGAACCGGTGGTGAGGTTCGCCTTCGCGCACAGTTCCTCCCACTCGCAAACGGGAACCGAATCGGCGGTTATTCCGCCTCCGGTGCCGTAGATAACCATCCCGCAGCGCTTGTCTATGGTGGCGGTGCGGATGCCCACCGCGAAACGTGCCGAGAGACCTCCGCTCCCGGCGCTCACCATTCCTATCGCCCCACAATAGACACCTCGGGGAGAACGCTCCAAGCGGGAAATGATCCCCATGGTGGCCGGTTTGGGTGCCCCGGTAACCGAGCCGCACGGGAACAACGCCGAGAACACTTCAGTGAGACCGGTGCCCGGGACCAGCCGTCCATTCACCGTCGAAGTGAGCTGCCAGAGGGTGGGGTACCGCTCGCAGGCGAAGAGATCGGACGCGCGCACGGTTCCACTACGAGCGATCTTCCCCAGGTCGTTTCGAACCAGGTCGACTATCATCAGGTTCTCGGCGCGCTCCTTTTCCGATGACCGCAGGGAGGCAGAGGCGGCCGCGTCCTCGGCGGGGAAGCGACCCCGCCCGGCAGTCCCTTTCATAGGACGGCACTCGATCGCCTCGCCGGCCATCGAAAAGAAGAGCTCCGGTGACGCGCAGGCGATCGCGAACCGCTCGCTCTCCAGGAGAGCGCTGTAGGCACCACCCTGCCCCGAAGCCAGGCGCCGGTACAGGGAAAAGACCTCGCCACGGTAGGTGCCAGTGAGGCGTGCGGTGAAGTTGGCCTGGTAGGTACGTCCAGAGGCGATCTCCTCCTTGATCGCCTCGACAGCGCAGGCGTGCTCCTCCTCGCCGATCTCCGGCTCCCAAGCCAGATCGAGAGGGTCGGCCAGAGGAACGAGTCGATCGACCGGCCGGCGCCGGCCGAAAAGTCCGAACCATGCAAGGGGTACCGGTCCGCCTCCACTGACGGAATGCACGGTCAGAGCGCGATCGAACGCCGGGGCCGCTTCGTAGCTGACGAACCCGGCAGCCACCACCCCGGTCCGAACCTCCTTCTCGACTGCATCAAGGAGGGCGGGGACGTCAGCGAGCTCATCGGTCGTGAGGACTCCGAGGGGATCGGACATCTCCCAACTCATCCCGGAAACCAGGTCGTCGAACCGTGCACCAATACCGGTCATCGCGTCCCTACAGCAATCCGGTGCCGAGAGCGACGCCCACCCCGACCAGCACGATTCCTCCGAGGATCTCGCCCCGTTCCCCGAGGCGAGCTCCCATCCTTCTGCCCAGCCCGAGGCCAATCTGAGAGACCACCACGCTCACCGTTGTGAAAGTGATCAGCGCTGGCACGATCCCAACGTGGTGGGTGCCGAGGGCGAAGCCGATCACCATCTCGTCGATGCCCACCGATGCGCCGGTCGCGAGAAGCCGCACGGTTCCCGGTCGGCGAACCGGTCCGCCGGTCAATTCGGGTCGCCCGGCATCTGGACGGGGGGCCTGCTCATCGGCTACGGGCTGCCCTTCGATCGGTTTGGAGGCGCAGCCGCCGTCCTTTTCCCCCTTCTTCCACGCAAACAGCTCATGGACCACCGTGTACGCACCGGTGAGACCGAGGAGAACTCCGCCCAGTAACGGGGCTGTCCGGGCGAAGGAACCGGCCACCGCACGCCCGAGAACGAGGCCGACCACCGGCATCCCGCCCTCGAAGATCCCGAAGACCGTCCCCACCCGCAGGCGGAGCGAGCGGTCGACGCCCGACATCCCCATCGCAGCGGCTACTGCGAAATTGTCCAGGCACGCCGACAGGGCCACCAGGAGAAGCACCAGCACCTCTGGAACCGTAGCCGGTAGCGAGATTTCCCCGGCGGGCCCCACTTTCCGTGGGATTCCAGCAATCCATAACTGGTTTCATATTTCCAGGGTCGATGGTCCCGGCCCTGCAGGTACAACGACTCTTTCGGCGGCCACACACGGGCCGGAATACTGCAACGTGGTTCCTCGTGACCGGGGCCTTGCCGTCCCTTCCCTTCCGAGAGCGGGAGCATGATGGTCATCGCCCCCCTCAAATCGGATTTGCCGGAACAGCCCCTGACCGACAAACGGTGGAAACGTGCCGCCTACCTCGCGCTGAGCGTCCTGTGCGTCGCCTACCTGGTCACGTCGCTCGACAACACCATCATCAACGTGGCACTCCCGATCCTGGTCCGGGACCTCCACGCCACCGTCACCCAACTCGAATGGGTGGTCGACTCCTACGTCATCGTGTTCGCCGGGCTCCTCCTCCCAGCAGGTATCCTCGGCGACAGGATCGGCCGGAAGGCAGTATTCATCGCAGGACTCCTCATCTTCGGTGCTGGGTCCGCCGCGTCGGCGTTCTCCGGCACCGCCAACCTGCTAATCATCTCGCGAGCCGCGATGGGGGTGGGGGCCGCTGCGATCATGCCCTCGACCCTGTCGATCCTGACCGCCGTCTTCCGGCGTGCCGACGAACGCAAGGGTGCCATCGGAATCTGGTCGGCCACCAGCGCCATCGGAGTGGCGGCCGGACCGATCGCCGGTGGTTGGCTTCTGGCCCACTACTGGTGGGGATCGGTATTCCTCATCAACGTTCCCCTTTCATTCCTTGCAGCAGTCGCAGCCCTGATCGTGGTTCCCGGGTCGCGTGATCCCGAATCGCGGAGGTCCGACCCGATCGGGGCGATCCTGTCGGTGGTGGGGATGGGAGCCCTGGTGGGAGCGATCATCGAAGCGCCCACTCGCGGATGGCACGATCCGCTCATCATCGGTGTCGGTATTGCCGGCGTCGTCGCCTTGATCGTCATGATCCTCTGGGAAAAGAAGTCTTCCCATCCAATGCTGGTGATGGACACGTTCCATGACTCCCGATTCTCGGCAGGGATGGCGGCGCTCGCACTGGTTGCTCTATCCCTGATGGGGGCGATGTTCATCCTTACCCAGTACTTCCAGTTCTCACTGGGCTATTCCCCCTTCGCCGCGGGTTTGCGCATCCTCCCGGTAGCCGGAGTGATCGCGGTAGCGGCACCGCTAGCGACCTTTCTCGACCGCTTCATCGGCTCGAAGATCATCGTGACGGTGGGGATGCTCCTGGTAGGAGTCGGACTTTTCCAAATCTCCACTTCGACCATATCGGATGGCTTCCCGCATGCTCTCGTCGGCGTTATCCTGCTGGGTGGTGGCGCGGGTCTCGCCTTCCCCCTCGCCACCGACGCGGTAATGGGGGCCCTTCCGTCCGCCCGGCTCGGGGTCGGTTCGGCGACCAACAGCTCGGCAGTCCAGCTCGGAGGCGCGCTGGGGGTTGCGATCATCGGCTCGGTACTCGCCTCCCGGTACCAGGGCTACCTGATCCCTCTCCTGCACGGGCACCCGATGCCCGCCGCGGCACGGTCAGCCATCCTCGGCTCGCTCGGGGGTGCGCTCATGGTGGCCCACATCGCCGGTGGCTCCGCGGGCCACCTCTTGGCTGTGGCCGCCCGCCACGCTTTCATCGAAGGGATGAGTGCATCGCTGAAAGTCGGGGCGGCGGTATCGGTCGCAGCAGGGCTGGGTAGCCTGGCTTTTCTCCCGGCACGCCGTGGTGCGAGTCATCTCACCTTCCACCACCCGCACCGCCGGGCGGGCGACCGGCCGCCGGCCGGCCAGGACAGCCAGCCAGCCGCCTGAGGCGTCTCAAGACTCCCGTCTCGGCGCGATCCCCGGCCGATGCCGCTGGGAAGCGCTGGCGCGATCACCCCTGGCACTGGCGGCACAGCCCGATCAGGTCGAATCGGTGGCTCCACACGTCGTAGCCCTGCTCCTCGGCGGCCAGCCGGGCCGCCTCGTCCATCACGCTCTCCAGGCGAGTGGAAGAGGGAACGTCGTCGACCGTACCGCACCCCTCGCAGACCAGGTGGTGGTGGTGTCCGGCGATGTCTTCGGCGAGTTCGAAACGCCCTTGGTCGTCGGTACCGGCCACCCTGCGCACAACACCCGCCTCCAAGAGAACGGTGAGGTTCCGGTAGGCGGAGGACAGTGGAACCGACTTCGCCGAGGAGAGAATCTCGGGAACTGTGAGCGGCCGCCCGGACCGGGAAAGGCGTTCCACGATGCTTCGGCGCACCTCGGTGTAACGCTGGGCGCGGCCGCTGAGACGGTATCCCACCTTTGCGTGGAGCTCCTCAACCTTCATCGGACCCCCAGGCTACGCGGACCCCGGACGGCACCGGCGGCGAC
The DNA here is from genome assembly GCA_021817065.1 of Actinomycetes bacterium. Classification (GTDB taxonomy): domain Bacteria; phylum Actinomycetota; class Acidimicrobiia; order Acidimicrobiales; family JAKAVM01; genus JAKAWH01. The sequence goes on along the minus strand of JAKAWH010000001.1, from coordinate 54,810 downwards.
ATCATCGACCGACCCGGCCGGACGGGAGGAGCGGTTCCTCACCCGCGACGCGCCCATCGAAGCGAAAAAGACGATCGTCGAGGCGGCAATGATGGTGAAGCTGGGAGGCACCGCGGGCGCTGCATAGGCGATGGACAGCCCAATCCAGATGCTCAGCACCGCCAACCCTCCCGACAGGAACATGGCGGGGAATGGGCGGTTGCTCAGGTACTGGGCCGTCCCTCCTGGGGCGGCTATCAGTCCCAGGATGAGGAGCGCACCCACTGTTTGGGTGGCCTCTCCGGCGGTCACCCCCACCAGGATCAGGAACCCGAATCCCAGCGCAGCTACCGGCACCCCCCGTGAGACGGCCACTTCCGGATCGACCGACGCGAAGAGAAGTGGGCGGGAGATCGCGAGAAGCACCGCGCTGACCCCCGCCGCCACCAGGGCTGCCACCCACGCTTGCGATGCGGTCATTCCGAAAATCGACCCGAAGAGAGCGGTGACCCCCGTAACGCCCCCGCCGTGCGCGCTCCGGTGGGTCGTGTAGAGGGTGAGGAAGAGCGACCCGAGCCCCAGGATCCAGGCGAAGATGCTTCCGATTACCGCGTCATCAGCCAGGCCCCTCCTTCCAAGGACGGCCATGGCAAGGGCGACGACGGTGCATCCTGCGAACAACCCGACCCGGAGGTCGATGCCGACCGCCAACGCGAACATCGCGCCGGTGAAGGCCACGTGGGAGAGCGCATCTCCCGAGAAGACTTGGGTCCGGAGCACCAACGGGTAGCCCGACAAGCCGCATGCGAGCGCGACCAGAGAACCGGCGACAAAGGCGCGCTGCATATAGGCATGGGAAAGCATATGGGCGAGCCCGGTGAACGGATCGATCCCTGCAGTCATGTCTGGAATTTCCCCACCGCGAGGGCCCCCCGGGTTCCCGAGCGACGGGCAGCGAACTCGATTCCCGCTGCAACGACATAGACGGCTACGGCAACGGTGGTGACGAAAAACCCGATCGGGTAAACGGAGAAGAATGCTGCAGCCATCCCGATCCACGTCACCCCGATGGAGAGGCCGATGGTAATCGTCATGCTGAGGACCGGCCGCGCGGTTAGACGTTGTGCGGTCGCCGCGGGAAGGACAAGGAGGGCGAAGGTGAGTGTTGCACCGACCACCTCGGCAGCGCCGGCAGCAGTGACTCCGAGGAGGACGAAGAACGCGAACGACAGGGCGCGGACCGGGACCCCCCGAGCCCGCGCCACTTCCTCGTCGACGGTGGCGAAGAAGAGGGGCCGGGCGATTACCGCGAGCACGACCGCCGTAACCGCCCCGATCACCGCCAGTATCGTAACATCGTAATTCGATATCCCGACGATGCTCCCGAAGAGGAGAGCTATCGGGCCGCTCATCAAGCCCTTGTAGAGGCTGACGAAAAGGAAGCCGAGCGCCAGAACGAACGCCTGGACAGTGCCGATCAGCGCAGCGCCTTCCCGGCTCCCCGCACGCCCGCCGCGTGGTGAAGACGCAGCGAACGCCAGTGCTGCAACACCGGTCATGCCGAAGTAGCCGATCAACGGATTGATCCCGAGAAGGATCGCCCCGGACGCGCCCGGAAAGGCGATCATCGAAAGGGAATGGCCGGCAAAGCTCTGCCGGCGCAAGACCATGAACCACCCGACCGCTCCTGCCATCATCGCCACCAGCGCCCCAGCCCGAAGTGCGTTGACCATGAACGGGTAGGCGGTGAGCTGGCGGAGGTCGGATCCAAGATGCCAGGTAAGACCGGTGGCCGCCAGGACCGCGAAGCCCGTCAATTACGGCCTCCGTGGTGATCGTGCCCGGAGTGGGGAGCCGGGGCGTCGGGCTGGCCAACCACGCAGAGCCGGCCTTCGCTGGTGGTGAATACGTCGATCCGGGTGTCGTACAGGCGCGAGAGCGTTTCGGCGGTGATCACTTCGCCGGGCGTTCCGGAGATTACCCTGCCACGCGCCAGGTATACCACCCGGTCGAGGAACCCGAGGATGGGGTTAACATCGTGGGCCACCAGCATCACGGTCATCCCCTGTTTCCGGCAGATATCGGAGAGAAGCGCGGCGACTGACCCCTGATTGGGTAGGTCCAGGCTGTCGAGGGGCTCGTCGAGCAGGAGAAGGTCCGGGTCGCGCACCAAGGCCTGCGCGATAAGGAGTCGTTGCTGCTCACCCCCCGATACCTGACCGATCGGGCGGTGAGCGTAGGAACCGGCGCCGACCATCTCGATGGCCCATTCGATCTTCTCCCTAGCCTCGCGCCGCGCTCGCGACATCTTTCCCAGACCGAGGGGGAACCCCCACCGATCGCCGTCGTAACCGAAGCGGACGATGTCGGCGCCCCGGACCGGCAACCCGGGATCGAAGCTCCGCCGCTGGGGAAGGTACCCGATCCTCCTAGCGGCCACTCCCGGCGGGGCACCAAGAACTGAGGCACTCCCCTGAGCGAGCGGGTGGAGCCCGAGAATCGCCTTGACCAGGGTGGACTTACCTGTCCCGTTGGGCCCGAGAATCGCGACGAACTCCCCGTGCCCGACAGTGAGGTTTACTTCCGACCACACGTTCTGCCGGGCGATCCGGACCGCCGCGTTGACAAGAACGACGGACGGCTGGTGGCGGCGGTCATCCAGGGTCAAAGAATCTCTCCCGCACCCGGTGTCAGCGACGGCGGGCTCAATGGCCGGTCGCCTTCCTCAGTGCCCTCTGGATGCCGAGCAGCTCCGACACCTGCCATGCCTGGTAGGTGTCGCCGGCAGGGTCCAGCGTTTCGGTGATAGTCGCAGTTGGAATCCCTGCATTCCGGCATTCGTGCAATTGCACCTGGACGTCTGGCGTGGTGTTCTGGGAGTTGTAGATGTAGATCTTGATTCGATGGGTAGTTATCTGGCTGTCGATCAGCTGCTTGTCGGCCGACGAGACATCGGTCCCCTCGCTGATCGCCGTGAGGAAAGAGGAGGGGGTGACGAGGTCCAGTCCGAGCGAGGGAGCGAGCATCGAGAAGATGGATTCGGAGGCACCGACCGGGGTCCCTGCGTATTCGGCTCTGATAGTGGAGATCAACGAGTGATACCGGCTCAACGCCACCGACGTGAACCACGAGCTCCGGGCGGTGAAATACGCTCGGTCCGCGGGGTCGAGCTGTCGGTAGGCAGCGGTGATCGCTTCGATCACCCGTTGCACGTCGGCCGGGTCGTACCAGAAATGGGGGTTGCCCCCGTCCCTCGCGCCTAGCAGGCGCCCGACGTCCAGAACGCGCCCGTGTGTAGGGTCGGCCGCGAGCATTTTCGACGCCCAGGGGTCGTACCCGATCCCGTTCTCGATCACGAAATCGGCCTCCGCAATGGTCCGCGCATCGGCCGGAGTCGGCTCGTAGGCGTGGGGATCGGTATTGGGACTGGTGATGAGCGAGTGCACCTGGACACGGGCGCCGCCGAGCTGGGCGGCGATCGACCCCCAGAAATTCTCAGCGGCGACCACTGTGATCCGGGTGCCAGATCCTGCCCGGGACGGCGCCGTCGAGGCGCAGGATGCAGCGAGCAGGGCGACAAATGCGACGGTGGCCGGTACGGCAGCGAAACGGATCCCGCGGAGCACATCATCACCGTAATCGAGAACGATTCTCATAATCAATTCGGGTGGACGTCCGGGCCCCGGGCTTGGGAGCTGGGCGCAACGGTCGCGGCCCGCCTGGCCGCCGGCTTGATCTGACTGCAGGACTGTCCCGACCGCCGTTCGCGGCCCCACATTGCCCTCCCGCGGACTCTTACGTTAACGTTAATAAATGGCGCTGCGAGAGAGGCCGGAGCATGGCGGGGCCACACCCGCTCCCGGCGCTGCCCGGATGCTTCCGGATCGCTACAGGTGGATCGCGCTGTCAAACACGACCTTGGGGATGTTGATGGGCACCATCAACTCGTCGATCATCCTGATCGCCATGCCCGACATCTTCGACGGCATCCACCTCAACCCCCTCGCTCCGGGGAACTCCAGCTACCTGCTCTGGATGCTGATGGGCTACCTGGTAATCACCGCCGTTCTGGTAGTGAGCCTCGGCAGGATCGGGGACATGTTCGGCAGGGTGAGGATGTACAACCTCGGCTTCGCGGTGTTCACTTTCTTCTCGATCCTGCTCGCACTCACCTGGATGCAGGGAGGCGCGGGGGCCATGTGGTTGATCGTGATGCGGATCGGGCAAGGTCTTGGGGCGGCATTCCTCATGGCCAACTCCTCTGCCATCCTCACCGACGCCTTCCCTCCCAACCAGCGCGGGCTCGCACTCGGCATCAACAACGTTGCGGGCATCGCCGGTTCCTTCATCGGTCTGATACTCGGCGGAGTGCTCGGCCCGGTCAACTGGCACTACGTGTTCCTGGTGTCGGTGCCAGTCGGTCTGGCGGGAACCGTGTGGGCCTATTTCAAGCTGGAGGACCGGGGAGTCCGCCATCGCCAGTCGATCGACTGGTGGGGCAATATGGCCTTCGCCGCTGCCTTGGTCCTTTTGCTGGTCGGCATCGTCTACTCGATCGAGCCTTACGGGGGTCACACCATGGGATGGACCTCTCCCCGCGTCTACGGATCGCTCGGCCTCGGAATGATGCTCATGGTCGCCTTCGCACTCGTCGAGACCAAGGTCGCCCACCCGATGTTCAACTTGAGCCTTTTCCGGATCCGGGCCTTCTCCGCAGGTAACGCCTCGGGACTGCTGGCCGCATTGTCTCGGGGCGGTTTGATGTTCATGTTGATCATGTGGCTGCAGGGGATCTGGCTGCCCCAGCATGGCTACAGTTTCGACCAGACCCCGCTGTGGGCAGGGATCTACATGCTTCCGCTCACCGCCGGCTTCCTCATCGCCGGCCCCGGGTCCGGATGGTTGGCCGATCGATTCGGGGCGCGACCCTTTGCAACCGGTGGAATGATCGGTGCCGCGGCGACCTTCGTCGCCCTGCAGGCCATCCCGGTTAACTTCCCCTACTGGGAGTTCGCCGCTCTCATCCTCCTCAATGGGGTCGCCATGGGGCTGTTCGCCGCTCCGAATCTCACCGGCGTGATGAACAGCCTTCCAGCCCACCAGCGCGGCCAGGGAGGAGGCATGGCATCGACCTTCCAGCTATCCTCGATGGTCCTGTCCATCGGGGTGTTCTTCACCCTGATGATCCTCGGGCTTGCCTCCAGCCTGCCCGACGCCATGCTTCACGGGCTCCTCGCCCAGCACGTGCCCCACGCCGCCGCCTACCGGGTCGCCCATCTGGCCCCGGTGGGCCTCCTCTTCGCCGCCTTCCTCGGCTACAACCCGATGAAGACCCTCCTCGGCCACAAGATTCTCGCCCACCTGCCCGCCGCCAACGCGACCCGCCTCACCGGGCGGAGCTACTTCCCCCACCTCATCAGCGGGCCCTTCGGGGTGGGCCTCACCAAGGCGTTCCTGGTAGCCGCCGGCGCGTGCGTGGTGGCTGCAATCGCCTCCTGGATGCGCGGCGGAAAGTACCACCACGACGAGGAGACCACCGTCCCAGAGGCATTGCCGATTCCCCGCGACAGCGCGGCGCTATCGTCGGGTGACCGATGATGACCGGCACGGTCGCCCAATCGCGGGCGCGCACCAAACCGGCGGAGACCCTCCGCATCAGTGAAGCCGCCCGGCTTGCCGGAGTTTCCTCCCGCACTTTGCGCTACTACGAAGAAATCAGGCTCATCGCGCCCTCCGGCCATACGCCCGGAGGGGAACGGCGCTACAGCCGCGAATCGATCGAGGAACTCCAGCGAATCCGTGAGCTGAAGGAGCTTTTCGGTTTCAACCTGGACGAGATCCGTGAACTGCTCGACACGGAACGTCAACTCGGATCGTTGCGCGAGAAGTACCGGGCTACCGGCACCGAGGCCGACGTCGCTTCGCTCAGCACCACTGCCCGCAAGCGCCGGAAGAAGATCCTCAATGAGGCTCTTGCGCTGAACACCCGTCTAACCGATACGGTCGACAGGAAACTCGATTCCATTCGTGCTTTTCGCAAAGAGTTGGGAACCAAGGCAACCAGGTACCGGCAGCTCCTGTCGGAGTTGGACGAGCCTGAACGGAGCTGATGTATACCCATCCCTATCCCGACATCATCCGGTGTAGGGATAGGTCGGCGTAGAGCCGTCGTGCACGATGAGATCGAAACGGTCGGGGGTGTTCAGCGCTCCTGGAGCAGTGCCCGGCGTAGCGTCCACGAAAGCAGAGCAGGAAGGTCAACCGTATTGGATCATCGAGGGGAGGTGATGGCGGCCGCCTTGTCCCCCACGGCAGCAACCCTCCGTGCCCCCTCCCGGTGGGGACCGATCGTCTCTCCACCCCCGCTGCCTGCTCCAATATTCGAGGGAACCGGACGATTTAGGAGGGCATAGACAGCTCCGCCATCGACGGTCTCCTGTTCCAGGAGGAGATCGACCAGCCCGAGAAGCTCGGTGCGGTGCTCGGTCAGGACCGCGGTGGCCCGCTCCTCCGCGCTTCGCAGGATGCGGGATACCTCGGCGTCGATGAGCGCCTGGGTCGCCTCGGCAAAAGGTCGGGAGGAGAGGCCCGCCCCGCCCCCGCCCAGGAATACGGACCCGCCCTGTGGATAGCCGACCGGTCCCAGCGCAGGGGACAGACCGAACTCGCGCACCATCTTTGTAGCAAGTTCGGTCGCCTGGGAAAGATCATTGGCTGCGCCGGTCGACCCCTGTCCCAGCTCCACCAATTCGGCCGCCCTACCACCCAACCTGACCGCCAGCGCGTCATTCAGGAAGTCCTCGCCGTGGAGGTGACGTTCGACCAGGGGGAGCTGTTCGGTCACTCCGAGAGCCTGGCCGGCCGGCAGGATGGTGACCTTGGCAACCGGGTCAGCATGCTCGGACAGAGCGGCGACGAGGGCGTGCCCGGCTTCGTGTACCGCCACCGCGTGCTTCTCCTCGGGAAGCAGGGCGTTGGAGGCCTCCCGGCGGCCAATGAGGATCCTGTCCCGAGATTCGTCGAAGTCGGCGGCGGTGAGCACCTCCCTCCCGTCTCGGACGGCCACAATGGCAGCTTCATTGGCGAGGTTGGCAAGGTCGGCGCCGGAGAACCCCGGCGTGCCCCGCGCCACCACCGAAAGGTCCACGTCGGGTCCGAGAGTCTTGGTCGTGCAGTGAACCGCCAGGATGGAGGTCCGCTCGGCAAGGGTGGGGAGTGGGATCACCACCTGGCGATCGAACCTGCCGGGGCGCAGGAGCGCCGGGTCGAGCACTTCCGGACGGTTGGTCGCCGCCAGAACCACGATCCCCTCCGAGGGGTCGAACCCGTCCAGTTCGGAGAGTAACTGGTTCAGGGTCTGCTCGCGCTCGTCGTTGGCGACCATGCTGCCGGCGGCCGATCGGCGCTGGCCGATGGCGTCGATCTCGTCGACGAATACGATGGCTGGAGCGATCTTTCGCGCTTCGCCGAATAGGTCCCGAACCCGAGCTGCGCCCACCCCCACGAACATCTCGACGAAGCTGGACCCCACCACCGACACGAATGGCACCGCAGCCTCCCCCGCCACCGCCCTGGCGAGGAGCGTCTTGCCGGTCCCCGGCGGTCCCACCATCAGAACACCTCGTGGCACGATAGCCCCCGCCCGGCGGTACTTCTCGGGATTGCGTAGGAAGTCGACCACCTCGGTGATCTCCCCTTTTGCCCCTTCGTAACCGGCTACGTCGGCAAACGTCGTCTGGGGGTGCTCGGCGTCGAAGACTTTGGCACGAGCTTTTCCGACACCCATCGCCCCCTGGAACTGACCCATCGCACCACGAGATAGCCGCCACCACAACCACCCGATCGCGACGAACGGAATCAGCAGGATCATCCAGGTGAGAACGTCCGAGCCGAGGGAGGGGCTGGGCGAGGTGGCAGTGATCGCCACGTGGTCCTTTTCGAGACGGGAAAGCAGGGCGGATCCAGCCTGGGTGGGTACCACGGTCGAGTATGGAACGCCCTTCCGGCCGGCAACGGTCATTTTGCCCGAGGCGGTTCCGCTCGAAGCGAGAGTCACCGTCTGCACCGTGTGCGAGTCGACTGCCTTGAGGAACTGGGAGTAGGTGAGGGTCGTGGTGGCGGTCGACGTGGTGGGAAGCAGGTAGAAGAGCACGATGACTAGCCCCACCGCGACGAGCCACAACCAGTGCCGCCATGCGGGAGGCGGTGGCGGAGGAGGCGGTGACCGGTTCTCCGGCGGTGGTGACGACGGCATCCTGGTCACATATCAAGGATACTCCGATACCCGGATCGGGCGGCAGGGTCCCAGGACCCATTGGCACGCTCTAGCCTGGTGCGCATGGGCAGCCACCACGGGCGGTTGGGAGATCTCCTGGTAGACCGCCTCCCCGCCGTGGCGGTGAGCTTCGCCGACGATCTTCCTGACGTCGAGGTCGAGAATTGGATCGCGTCCGGCCTGGACGTGGCTGAGCTTCGGATCGACTGGTTCTCTTCGTTCGACCCCGACCATGTGGTGACCCAGGCCAGGCGTTTCGATCGGTTTGCGACAATCGCAACCATCAGATCGAGGGCGGAGGGGGGGGAGTGGAGTGGGAGCGAGGAGGAGCGTCTGTCGCTCTTTTGCGACCTGCTTCCCCATGTCGATGCGGTCGACATCGAACTGTCCTCGGACTCCATACTGGAGCGGGCGATCGGCGAGGCGCACCGAGGGGGTGTCACCGTCATCGTCTCCCACCACGATTTCTCGGATACACCGGCGCCAGACGAATTGCAGCGGATCGACGAGCGCGCCCGGGCAGCCGGAGCCGATCTTGTGAAGGTGGCAGTGCGCGGCAACTCCCTGCAGGACATCCGAGTCCTGGCCGAGTTCACCCTCCGGCGGAGCGACTGGGGGGTGATCGTGCTAGCCATGGGGCCGTGGGGACCGCTGTCTCGGGTTCTCCTCCCTGCCCTCGGATCGCGCCTCACCTTCGCACGGGGCGACTTCCATGCGGGCAGCATCGCCGCCCAGCGAGCGGTGCCGGGACAGATCGGCTTCGACGAGCACCGGGCTCTGCTTGAAGCCTTGTACCCCTCCTTCCCTGAGGAGACCGATCCGGGTGAGGCGCCCGATAAAGCTGTAAGCTAACTTGATATTACTTGACTCAACTTTTATGAATCTGTAAGGTGTAGATCGTGAACGCATTCGACCCGAACCGCTGGACGCTCCGTACCCAGGAGGCATTTCGCGCCGCCGCCCAGATGGCGTCCGCCCGCCACAACCCGGAGGTCACCCCCGACCACCTCCTCGCGGCCCTCCTCGGCCAGCAGGAGGGGGTGGTGCTGGCGGTGCTCGACAAGGTGGGCATTCCGATCCTCCCGATCCGCAACCGCGTCGAGGAAGCGATCGCCAGGCTGCCATCGGCCTATGGAACCGAGCCGTCCTTTTCCACCTCACTGCGCGAAGTGGTGGAACGGGCCGGCAAAGCCATGGAGGAACTCTCAGACGACTACCTCTCGACCGAGCACCTCCTCCTCTCCATGTCGGATCGTCTGGGGGTACAGCGGAGCCAGCTCCTCGATTCGCTAAAGGAAGTGCGGGGCAGTCACCGGGTCACCAGCCCGGAGGCCGAGGAGCAGTACCAAGCCTTGGAGAAGTTCGGGCGGGACCTCACCGAAGCCGCCCGGGCGGGCAAACTCGATCCGGTCATCGGCCGCGACGAAGAGATCCGCCGGGTAATCCAGGTTCTTTCCCGCCGGACCAAGAACAACCCGGTGTTGATCGGCGAGCCGGGTGTCGGCAAGACGGCCATCGTGGAGGGACTTGCCCAACGCATCGTTGAAGGCGATATTCCCGAGAGTCTGAAGAACAAGCGGGTGATCGCCCTCGACCTGGGTTCGATGGTGGCGGGAACCCGCTACCGGGGTGATTTCGAGGAGCGCCTCAAGGGGGTGCTGAAGGAGATCATCGACGCAAGCGGGGAGATCATCACGTTCATCGACGAGGTCCACACCATCGTCGGTGCCGGCGGCGCCGAGGGAGCAATGGACGCGGGGAACATGATCAAACCCCTCCTGGCCCGGGGCGAACTGCACCTGATCGGTGCGACCACTCTGGACGAGTACCGGAAGAAGGTGGAGACCGATGCGGCCCTCGAACGCCGCTTCCAGCCCGTCTACGTGGGCCAGCCCAGCGTGGAGGACACCATCGCGATTCTCCGCGGGCTGAAGGAACGCTACGAGGTGCATCACGGTATCCGCATCCAGGACGCCGCTCTGGTAGCAGCGGCCGTGCTCTCCGATCGGTACGTGACCGGCCGCTTTCTTCCCGACAAGGCAATCGACCTGGTCGACGAGGCTGGTTCGCGCCTGCGGATCGAGATCGACTCGATGCCCACCGAGATCGACGTGGTGGAGAGGCGGATGCGGCAACTGGAGATCGAGAAGGTCGCCCTCTCAAAGGAGGAGGACCCCTCCTCCCGCGAGCAGCTCGAAACGATTCAGCGCGAACTGTCGGAGCTCACCGAACGATCGTCAGCGATGAAGGCCCACTGGCAAGCCGAGAAGGACGCGATCACCGCCATCCGCTCGCTCAAGGAAACCCTGGAGGGTGCCCGCTCGGAGGCCGAGCGTTTCGAGCGCGACGGCGATCTCAGTCGAGCCGCCGAGATCCGCTACGGGAGGGTGCCAGCTCTGGAGCGCGAGATCGAGGAGGCCACCGGTCGGCTCGCCGCCCTGCAGGCAAACGAGAAGATGCTCAAGGAGGAGGTCGACGAAGAGGACATCGCCGAGGTGGTCTCGAAGTGGACCGGCATCCCGGTAACCCGGCTGATGGAGGGCGAGGTGGCCAAGCTGGTCCGAATGGAGGAAGTCCTCCACGAGAGAGTGGTCGGCCAGGACGTAGCAGTGGCCGCGGTTTCCAACGCGATCCGCCGTTCACGGGCCGGACTGTCCGACGCGAACCGTCCTATTGGAAGCTTCCTTTTCCTCGGTCCCACAGGGGTGGGCAAGACGGAGCTGGCCCGGTCGCTGGCCGACTTTCTTTTCGACGACGCTCGGGCGATGGTGCGTATCGACATGAGCGAGTACATGGAGAAGCACTCGGTGGCCCGCCTGGTGGGGGCGCCCCCCGGCTATGTCGGCTACGAAGAAGGCGGCCAGCTCACCGAGGCGATCCGCCGGCGTCCCTATGCGGTGGTGCTCCTCGACGAGATCGAGAAGGCCCATCCGGACGTGTTCAACCTCCTCCTCCAGGTGCTCGACGACGGCCGGCTCACCGACGGGCAGGGCAGGACGGTCGACTTCACCAACGTGGTGCTCATCATGACCTCCAACCTCCCGGGCGAGCCGAAGGACTTCTTCCGTCCGGAGTTCCTCAACCGAGTGGACGAGATCGTGCGCTTTTCCTCCCTGTCGGAGAGCGACCTGGAAAAGATCGTGGACATTCAGTTGATCCACCTCAAGGTTCGCCTCTCCCAGAAGAAGCTCGATCTGGAGATCACCGACGCGGCACGGGACTGGCTGGCCCGGCGTGGTTTCGACCCTGCATTCGGAGCCCGGCCGTTGAAGAGGCTCATCCAGCGCCAGATTGCCGACCCTCTCGCCCTCCACGTCCTGGAGGGCCGATACAGCGACGGCGACCTGGTGAAGGTGGACGTCACCGGCGACGAGATCGTTCTGAACTGATCGCGGGCGACACAATCGTCAGCCTGGCACCAGCTCCCGGAACAATTCCTCGTACGCGGAGACCATGGTGTCCTTCGAGAACATGCGCTCCACCCGATCGCGGCAGGCGGCAGGATCGATACTGTCGACCTTGCCAATCGCGTCGAGGAGCGCCTCGATTCCATCGGCCAGATACCCGGTCTCCCCGTGAGACACGACCTCAACGGCAGCCCCCCAGCGCCCCGCAACTACCGGAGTCCCACACGCCATCGCTTCCACCATCACCAGCCCGAACGGCTCCGCCCACTGGATGGGGAACACCATTGCCCGCGCTCCCGCAAGCAACTCCACCTTGTCCGCATGCGGGACGTTCTCGAATACCTCGATCGAATGATCGAGGAGCGGGACGACGTTCTCGGCCCAATAGAGCCTTTCTGGCGGCTCGTTACGCTTCACGATCATCTTGAGGGGGAGACCCACGCGCTTGGCGACCTCGATCGCCGTTGCCGGCCCCTTATCGGGATTGGCGCGGCCGATGTAGACGAGGTAGTCATCCTTCTTCTCGCGATACTCGTATGTCGACGTGTCAATCCCGTTGTGAATGGTCCGGGCGTACCGTACCGCTGGATTGTCGGCTCTCTGTGTACCCGCGATCGCCACCAGTTGGACGTACGAGTCGATCAGTCCGTACATGCGACGACCGGCCTCGGTCCACGGCCCGTGCAAAGTGTGGACCACCGGGGGACCAGAAGGCCGGATCGACGCCATCGCCGGGCCGATGATCCCCGAATGGTCGTGCACGACGTCGAAGTCGCCATGACGGATCGCCAGGTAGGACGACAGGGCGTGAAAGGTATCGGACCAAACGTCCCCCAGGATTGCCGGATCGGGCGGCTCGTCCAAAGGGGATGACACCGTGGCCTTCGAGGATGAGCCACCGGAGGCGAACAGGGTCACCTGGTGTCCCCGCTCCACCAGGCCGTCCGAAAGGAGGGCGACCATCAACTCGATCCCCCCGTAGCCGGTGGGGGGAACCGGGAACCAGGGAGGAGCGATCTGGGCAATGCGCATACACCGAATGTATGCGGTATCGCGGGCAAGTGTTTCACCGGCCACCGGCTCCGACCCGCGGAGCAGGAGTTCAGCTCGTGATGGTCGGTGCGGAGGCAGAAGCCGAGACTATGAATGTCCCCCACATTCCCGCGGACTCATGACCGGGGACCAGGCAGACCAACCGGTAGGTCCCCACGGTAGTGGCGGTGAAAGCGAATGCTTCGGTCTGGCCGGGTGCGATCCCGGAAAACGGCTGAAGGGTCTCTGCGCCGGGAAAGGCAGGGGTGGTGGAATCTCCCCCGGAGACGATCGCGCAGCTATGGGGAATCGATGCTCCGTCGTGGCATTCGACGGTGATCTGCCAGCCGGCGGGAACAGTGACGGTCAGCTTGCCGTTCTGGTCGCCGTCGAAATTCAGACCTCCTCCCTTCCCGGCGACCACGTAGACCGTAGCCTGCTTGTCGGCGGAGTTGACGACCAAGGTGTCCGATGGTCCACCAGTCTGAGCAGGGACCGGGGCAGACGAAGAGGAATGAGCAGGGACCGGGGCAGACGAAGAGGGAGATGCCACAGTAGCGGTGGTCCCGTTGCCAGGGGGAGCCTTGCTCTTCCCGTTCCCGGGCGGGTTGGAGGATGAGCACGCAGACAGGGATGCAGCAACCGCAAGGACGGCGACCATCGAAACGGGCTTGATGTTCATATGAATCTCCCTTTCCTCATCGTCGATGCCGGATCGGTTCCGGCGACCCCCCGGTAGCGAGGCACCCAAGGAACCGAGGACCCCTTCGGATGGCAATGGTCAGCTTACCGAGCCCCAACCCTGGTGAGCCCCCAACAGGCTCCGCACCTCCTCCTTGGCCACCGGGAGGTCCATGATCTCCCGCGCGATTGCTATGTCCCCCCCGCCCTCCGGGTCGCCTGCTCCCAGGAAGAGAAAAGTGCAGCGGTTGACCGGCCGCCCCAGTGCGGCCTCGACCGCCAGCGCATAGGCGGCACCCTGTGGCCGGTAGCGGGCCAGAGCCCGATCGAGGTCGCCCCCGTCCCACCCGGCGCCGGTCTTGTAGTCGATCACGTGGTAGCCGTCGTGATCTTCGACCAGGAGGTCGATGAAACCCTCGACCACCCGCTCGCCGACTGGAGCTCCGACATAGACCTCACGCCAGAACCGGCGTGAACACACCTCACGGATGAGAGGCGACGCGAGAGCGGCCCGCACCAGTCGATCCACTTCCCCGACCCTGGCACCCACTCCCTCGGCAAGAGCTTGGGCGCGAGACAACCCATCGATCCCAGCCCCGGTGGCGAGGTCCACCGACTGCAGAACCCCATGCACCGCACGCCCGATGGCGGTTCCAGAACGCCCGCGCCGCCAAGGCACGGCATCGGCCACCTGCTCTTCTCCGGAAGAAAGGTAGCCGTGGGCATCGACTGCCTCCCCCCCGGGTGAGGACGCTCGCTCCTCGTATGTACCCGGAGCGGACGACACCCGCCGTGAGACCAATGCGGCAATGGCGGTAGCGGAGACCACCCCGGGAATCGACCCGTCCTCAAGGCGCCGTGCGCGCTCGGCGATCCATCCGGCCCTCGCGGGGAAGTCATCGTCGGATGCGTCGAGAGGTGGTGGCTTACCTTCCTCGGTCCCGGAGAAATCGGGTTCCGTCAGGACATCCTCCAGCCGGAGACACTGCTCGGGCACTCCCCTGCACGCCTCCGACAGCAATGCGGCCGGGCAGTCGATCCCCGACCGGTGATAAAGGGAAAGGACGAGATGGTCGCGGGCTCGGGTGGCGGCAACATAGAGAAGACGAACCTTCTCGAAGCGATCGAGCTCCTTCTCGCGCAGGGCGAGCACCTCGAAGCCGGCAGTGGCGACTCCCTCCTTCACCCGCACCTCCGGCCCATCGGGGCCCCACAGGACCCGAGGGCCACGGGACACATACGGTAGAGCATTGAGCCCAGCAAGCACGACGATTGGGAACTCCATTCCCTTGGACTTGTGGATGGTCATCACCCGAACCGCATCGTCGTCGGATTCGGGAAGTATCGCTTCGTCGACCCGGACCCCATCTTCGGATTGCCGGGAGGCCCACACCAGGTAGTCGCGCAGGGTTCCACCGACTGCCTCGGCGTACCAACGGGCCTGGTCGGCCACGAATCGCAAGCGGCGCCAACGCTCCCGGAATCGGGCACCGTCGAGGGCCGCGGCGAGCAGGCGCCGGCGATCGAGAATGGTCTCGATGAGCTGGGAGGGCTCCCGCCAGTACGCGGCACGGTGCAACGCACCCAGCTCTCCCATCGCCACGGCCACCGGATCATCCGGTCCGAGAACTGCCGGGGGAGTCATTCGGTAGTCCCATCCCCCCCCAGCAGCCCGGAAACGCACCAGGTCGTCGTCGCCGCATCCGAGAATACTGGTCCGGAGCGCGCCGACCACCACGCGCTCGTCGCCGGGATCATCCACGGCACGTAAGACGAGCAGGATCTCGGTGATATCGGCGGAGCTGTAGACGAGAGTGCTCGCTTCCAGCCGGTAGGGGATCCCAGCCCGGCCTAGCTCTTCTTCGAGCGCGGGCAGGGCGGTGCGGGAGGGCAGCAGGACACAGATATCCCCGAAACAGGCGGGCCGACCATCGTCCCCCACCGGCCAGCCCTCCAGCTTGGCCCTCACAATGGTCGAAGCGACAGAGGCGGCCTCTTCCCTCCTCACCTCATCGGCAGAGCCCCCGACCGGGCCGCCCAGCAGGACTACCGGCGGGCGCGCCATTGCTCCTCCTGGTGCGGTCCGGTGCTCCCCGAGACCGACATAGGCCGGCTGTCCCTCTGCATCGCCATCACCGATGAGCTGTCCGAACACGGCGTTCAACCAGGCAAGCAGACCGGGAACCGATCGGTGGTTCCGCACCAGATTTTGCGAACCTGCTCGGAATCGGTCACGGGCCCTTAGGTAGAGAGCTACGTCGGCCCTGCGGAACCGGTAGATGGACTGCTTCGGATCTCCGACGAAAAAGAGCCTTCCCGGTTCGGGCTCCAGATCCCACCAATGCCCGTCCACCGGTTCACTGGTTCCCGCAGCGATTCTCATCGCCAGTTCTGCCTGGATCGGATCGGTATCCTGGAACTCGTCGATCAACAGGTAGCGGTACTGCTCGTGGAGCACCGAACGGACCTCCGCCGAGCGGCGGACCAGCTCGCGTGCCTGCACGAGGAGGTCGTGGAACCCGAGACGTCCCTCGCTCCTTCGTTCGGCAGCCGAATCGAGAGTGAAACGGCGGATCTCCCCCATCAGCTCTGCCATCGCGTCCCCACCGATCGTCCGCAGAAGGGAGGTGCGCTCCTCCTCGGCGCGGCCGAGCGCCTCGCGGACCTCGGTCACCCTGCCGGACCAGTTCTCCTTCCGCCCGCGCCCGTGAGTCAATTTCGGGGCGGAGGCGAGGCACATCAGAACCTCGATGTCACCGGAAGCCGAGCGGAGGCGGTCGCGGTATCCCGCCAAACTCACCACGTGCCGGAAGAGGAGGTCCTCGGCATCGGTGCACGAGTCCGCGAGTGCAGCAGCCTCATCGAGAGAAGCGAGAACACCTAGAGCCGACACCGAACGCGATCCCGGCGAGCGGATCTCTACGTCGGAAAGGAGATCCAAAGCCTGATCGAAATGTCGAGCGATCGTTCGCAGATGGTCGACGCTCACGCCCCAGAGAGCGGCGCGCACAAGGGAGTGCTGGAAGCGCTCGCTGTCGAGAAGCCGATCCAGGAACCGCTCCCAACGCCGTTCGAACTCGACTTCCGAACGCAACTCGTCGAAGACCTCGAATACAGGAGGCAGTCCCGCCTCGAAGGAATGTTCGGACAGTATGCGGCGCGCAAACCCGTGCAGGGTCGTTATGGTGGCGCCGTCGAGCGCTTCGAGTGCGGCCGCGGCTCTGTCCTGGTGGACGCCTGCTATTTCGGACGACATGTGGGAAGTGCCGGCTCTCGCCGCGACCGGATCCAGTGCAAAGGCTCCGGTCGCCACCTTCTCCAGCGATTCGGACACTCGGTCGGAAAGCTCCGAGGCCGCGGCCTCGGTGAACGTGATCGCAGCGATGTTCTCGATCCGGGCACGACCTGAGACGATTAGGGCGACGATACGCCCGACCAGTTGGGTGGTCTTACCGGTACCTGCACCCGCCTCGACGAAAAGGGTCTCGTCGAGAGATTCCACGATGCGCTGCCGAACGGTCACGTCGGAACCCGCATCCGCGATCCCCGCCGAAGGGATGTCACCTCTACTCACGCGACCTCCTCGGGCCGGCGCGAGACCGTCACGGGGTTTCCTCGGGCGCTGGAGGTTCGGCCAGATTCAGGTAGCCCGCCAGGCGAGGGTCGTCCCGCTTGCCCTCCCACTGGCGGACCCGGTCGGGGGGGCACAGAGTATCGAACGGGCAGTGGGTGCAGTTGCCCATTTCGGCCCCTGGACGGGCCGGGAAAAGTCCCGCCTCGATCCCGCCGACGATCGAACCCAATACTCCGGTGAACCGGTCCATCCTCTCCTCGTCGATCGGATAGCCGAACATCCGGAATCCGCCGGCTTCGGTAACGAACCAGTAGAAGGCGTGAATCGTCGAGGCGCCGGCCCGCCGGCGCGCCGCCATCGCGTAGAGCGGAAGCTGGAGTTGGGTCCCGCGCACAACAGGATCGGTGGCCAGCTCTTCCATCTCCCGCGGACGCCCTGACTTGTAGTCGATGACTACCGTTGATCCATCCGCCCCCCGATCGACCCGGTCGATTACACCTCGCAAGATGACCGACGAGCCGTCCGGCATAGCGACCCCCACTGGTAGGTGGTGCTCCGGGCCGAAAGCAAGCTCCACCGCGTCGGGAACGACGCCCCGGGCGGCACGGTACTCCGAGTCGCTGCGGAGGAACGCGACCAGGTCCCATTCGATCCCCGCCCGATCCACCTGCCAGAAGACATGCCGACCAGTAAGACCCTCCCGTTCGCACGCGGCGAACACCCGCCTGGCTATGGCGAGGAGGCGCTCCCGATCGGCGTCCGCCCACGGCCGGGTGGGGGCGATCCGCTCCCCGACCGGCAGACGGACCTGGTCTCGGAGGAACTCTTCCAGGATGCGATGCACGACGGTCCCCCGGTCGCGCGGGCTCATCCGATAAGCGGCACCGGACTCCTCCGGCTCCTGGAGCCCCAGCACCGTGGAGAACAGGTACCGGCGAGGGCACTGCGCATATTCCTGAAGGCGGGTTGCCGACTGTGCCACACCTCCCGACGGAGTAGGTATCCCGAGCGAATCTGCAAAGCCGTCGAAACGGGTGAATCTCAACGATCGCCGAGCGCGCCGCGTCTCCACTACAGAGACAAGTACCGGATCCGAACTCCACAACGGGTGACGATCGATCTTTGTACCCGACCCGACCCATGACAGGAGGCTCCGCGTGTCGTAATCGGAGGGATCGATCGCTTGGCCTCTCCTCCCCACCGAGTCGACCAGCGAGTGGATCACCCGGTACTTCCCGGAGGGAAGAACTGAGTCGATATCCCTGCTGTAGAGACGCCGATCCGAATCGGAAACCGCTCCGAGCGAATCGAGCCAGAATCGCGATGGCCGCTGAAGGCGTCCCCTGCGCTGGTCTCCGCGAGAGAAAGAGACCGTGCACTCGGCTGCCGCGGCGAGTGCAGCGAGAAACTGGCGCGCCCGGTCCCCGGGCTGAGTACCTCGCAGGGGAAGATCAGCGGCCGCGCGAATGCGATCGGGGAGAACGGGGTCATCGCCGGGCCGACCACCCCATGCCCCTTCATGCAACCCGAGCATCAAGCACACCTCGAAATGCAATCCGATCAACTGGGAGATCGTGCCTATGAATACGCCATGGCCGAATCGGGAAACCGGAGGAGCGGGATCCTCCAAGGCCGTCCCGAGTGCCACCCGGAACTCCCCCAGACCGGGTCCTCCTTCCATGCCGTCCAGCCTCGCCATGGTCGCGAGCAACTGAACCACCGAGTTGAACGCCTCGGTCTCCTCGACCGGCCAGTCGAGTCGTTCCGCGTCGTTGCCCAGGTACTCGTGGAGTACCCCTGTCGCCCACCGTGACCATCCACCCCACCGACGCTCACGATCCAGTTCGGCGCACCGAGCAGTCTGGCGGGAAGCCACCTCTGGGAGGGAGGCGAGCAGATCGAACCGGACGGGATTGACCGAAGCCCAGGAGGAGGCGGCCGGCTCTTCCCACCCCTCCTCCAGCAAGGTCACAAGTCCTAGCAAGGTCCGCCCGGCAACACTGCCCCCCAAGGGCGACCGGGGACCACCGTGGAAAGGAATGCCGGCCCCGTGCAGCCGATCACGCAGGAGACGCCCGTAGGGATCATCGGTCGAATAAGCGATCGCGATCCGTTCGAGAGGAACTCCCGCGCCATTGTGCTCCACGGCCGTCCGCACCGCGTGGTGTACTTCTGCATCGGCTGACGGAGCGCTCACCACCGAGCTCGCAGCGACGACCCGCTCGGGAAGAGAGATCGAAAAAGGCGAGTCACCGCCGGCCAGCTTGTTCGCGAGGTCCAGTCCCTCCCGGTCGGCACGGGGATCGCCGGTCGATCCGATGAAGACGACACATGACCTCTTAGCGGCCAAAGCCTCCAGCAATTCCCTCTCGTGCGGGGGGAGGGAGGTCGGCAGGTACCAGGCGACCGCCCCCACCGCGGCAGCAAGGTCGGGCGTGCCATCGACGACCTCGCGTGCAAGGTCGAAAAGGTCCCGTTGGTCGTAGAAGTGGGGCTCCACCTGCTCCCGGATCGCTCGAACCACCTCGGCCACTTCGGATGCTCGTGATCCATGGCCGGCGAGCCTGTCGAGCGCCCCACCGGGCACGTCACGGAGATCGCGATATGTGGCTGCGACCGAGCGGACCGTAGCGGTGTGATGGGCTGAGCCGGCCAACCGTCCCCCCCTTCGTTCTCCGAGCACCGAACGGACCACGCCCTGGAGGATCACATCGTCAAGGGGCACCCTGCCAGAAAGCGACATGGCCGGACCGGCCAATTGCTCGGCAAGGTGAGCAGGGGGGACGAAGGACACGTTGGCGATACCGGCCCCGGCGCCACCGCAGGCACCGCCTTGGCTCCCGCCGCCGGCCCATCCGGATGCCAGGAGACGCCGCACCGCCAGCCCGACCACCCCCCGTTCGACCACCACGGTGACCGGGGCGAGCGGATCGGTGATCTTGGCCTCCGAGATGAAACGGTTCAGCGCCCGGAGGGCCTCGGGGCCGTAGGGCACCACGGCCACCTTCGCCCGGCCGGGATGGGCATTCGACACGTTCACACATGGGACGGTAACAAAGGGGTGTGTCCACCACCTTCCGGTCCCTCCGCACCCGCAATTACCGGCTCTACTTCGTAGCACAGATCGTCTCGGTCAGCGGGACGTGGATGCAGTCGGTAGCCCAGGCGTGGCTGGTGCTTCGGCTAGCTCCCCGGAACCAAGCGGGCGTCGATCTCGGTCTGGTCACCGCCCTGCAATTCCTCCCCATGTTGGCCTTCGGGACGTGGGGCGGCCTGGTAGCCGACCGCGCCGACAAGCGCCGGCTCCTCTATGCGACCCAGACTGCGGCAGGAATCCTTGCGCTGACCTTGGGCCTGCTCACCACCCTCCACGCGGTGCGACTGTGGCATGTCTATCTTTTAGCGATCATGTTGGGTACGGTCAACATGATCGACAATCCCAGCCGGCAGACTTTTGTCCTCGAATTGGTGGGGCGTGACGATCTCCCCAATGCGATCACTCTGAATAGTGTGGTGATGAACTCGGCCCGGGTCATCGGGCCCGCTATTGCCGGGGCATTGATCGCCTTCGTCGGACTGGCGGTGTGCTTCGAAGCGAATGCTGCTTCGTACCTGGCGGTGATCGGGGCACTCTGGCTCATGCGCACGAGCGAGCTACACCCGTCCGATCTGGTGCCCCGCGCCAAGGGGCAATTGCGCGCGGGGCTGCGATACGCATGGGGTACCCCGGCGATCCGGGACACCCTTCTTCTGGTTGCGATAGTGGGAACCTTCGCCTACAACTTCCAGGTTGTCCTGGCGCTACTGGCCAAGTTCACCTTCCACCGGGGCGCGGGAACCTACTCGGCCCTGACCTCGCTCATGGGAGGCGGCGCGGTGGCGGGTGGGCTCATCGCCGCGTCGAGGAACCGGCCCACCATTCAACGCCTCGCGGTGATCGGCATTGTCTTCGGTGTCCTCATCCTGGCGGTGGCACTCTCCCCCGTGCTCGCGGTCGCGCTGGTGGCAATCGTGCCGATGGGAGCGGCGTCGATCTGGTTCATCTCGACCGCCAACACCACCCTCCAACTCCGCACCCAGCAGTCCATGCGTGGACGTGTCATGTCGCTCTACGCGATCGGATTCCTGGGTAGCACCCCGATCGGTAGTCCCCTAATCGGGTGGATATCCCAGGACGCCAGCCCTCGGGTCGCCCTCGTGGTCGGGGCAGGGGCCACCGTTCTCGCCTCGGCGGTCACCCTGATCCGCCACCGTCGCTACCACCAGGGACTCACCGCTCCGGCGGTCGTCGACGAGGCCGAACCCGGCACCGAGATGGGGAAGGCATAGACCCCGGGAAAAGGAGGTCGCCGCCCGGAATACCGGGCGGTACCACCGGCTCTTATGATGGATCGTGCCCACCGGTGCCAGCGGGCGGGCGGAGTGCAGTCACGGGCTGTAGCGCAGCTTGGTTAGCGCGCCTGCTTTGGGAGCAGGAGGTCCCGGGTTCAAATCCCGGCAGCCCGACTGGGCGATAAGTACAGGTAGATGGGTTTTCTATCAGACACTGAGCTCCAATGCCATGTGTCCCTACAACTTCGGAGGGACCGGTTTTGAGGAGGTGTAGGGACAGATGGAGGGATCCAACCGGCAGAGGACGGACCGTGGTTCCGACGCGTGTGAACTGCGAAATCCCTCCAGCGGATTTCGAGGATGCGTTCTATGCTGCCCATGAGGCCGACCGAATCCCGGTTGGAATCCAATTAACCGAGCCTCTATGGAATCCAGGGCGGCTCGGTCACCTTTCGAAGGCGGGCGTCTTCATCCCTGCCGGAGTAACGCCGCCGGCCGCAGCGGGTTCCGCCGGCACCACCGTTGGAGGAGTCGCCTGCAAACCGGGAGTGCGCCAGGTTTCCTGGAGTCAGTACGCCCCGGAGTGCGTGCCTGCTTATCACGGCGATAACGGGGGAGCTTCCTCACCCGGCGTCACCCGCACGACCATCTCCCTCGCGTACCGGCTCGCCGCGTCGACTCTCATGACCGAGATCTACGCACTTTTCCCCAAGACCATGCTTGGCACCAACGATGAGGCGCTCTCGGTGCTCTCCGCCCTCACCAAGGTATTCAACCGTTCGTTCGAGCTCTACGGCCGCCACGTGGTGGGCAAGCCCTTCGATGGCCAGGGAAACTTCATGTCCGAGCTGATGGGGGGAGGCCAGGAGGGCGCCGTCGCCGACGCCGCTACGGAGAAATCGATGGGCACGTTCATCGACGACTCGGTGTACGACGCAACCCAGATATATGCAAACGATCTCGCGTCGAATGGCATCGTCTAGGTCACTGTATGGCCTCCGTCGGAACCGTGGATGACCGCCCATTCGCCCTACATCTACTCGACCGGGCCGAACTGCGCCAAGCAGTCAGCGGCAGCGGCCGCCTTTGCCTTATCGCTCAGCGGACTCCCGGCGTCTCTTGCCGGCCCGGCCACGTCGAGCGAAACACGGAGGATCGCGGTGGTCTATCCGGGAGACCCCAACGACAGCGTCTGCGAGCAGGAGTTCGCCCGCGATTTCGGTAAGTACGGCGCGGGACGTTTCATGCCCTTCGTCTATTCGTTCGACATGGCTTCGTATATGAGCCAGACCGCCTCTATCGTGGAAAGACTCAAATCGGCGGGTATAACCACGGTGTTCCTCAATTCCGATCTGCTCTTCCCCGCATTCTTCATGAACGCCGCAAAGCAGGCAGGTTACTTCCCCGAGTGGGTTCTCCTTCCGTTCTTCTCCAATGCGGGGAGGGATGCCGATGCCTGGGGGACCCTCCCCCCGCAGGACGAGATGGAACACGCATTCTCGATCGGGATCGCCGATCGCTCCTACGCAACCGAAGAGGCTTACAAAGTGTTCGAGATGGGCTGCAGGCTCCCTCCTGCCACCTCGTGCGACAATCCGTTGCCCCCCTTCTCCATGGGGCTCGCCTACTCCACAGTCCTGATGATCTATTCCGGACTTCAGGCGGCGGGCCCCTGGTTGACCCCTACCAACTTCGCCCGGGGCTTGGCCTCCCTCCCGGGTGGGCCGACCTCGGGAATGTTCGGAGCATGGAAATTCACAGCGGGGTCGACTAGCCCTGCGGCGAGCTTCCAGGTACTGCGCTGGTATTCCGACCGGGTGAGCCCGCTGAACAGCGCTGATATCCCAGGCACCCCGGTCACGCCCATCAATAACGGGCGCGGCGTCTTCCTCGCCTGCAACGGCGCGAAGCAATACCTCTATGCCAAACCGAACATCCCTCGGGGTCAGCCGGCCTGTCCATAGGGGCGTTGGCTCGAGCCTCACCCATGACCCGAGCACTAATAACCGCCTCGGGTCGCGCTCGGCGCCAAACAGAGAATCCCCATAGCGCTGACCTGGGACGATTCCACCCTCAACTTCTGGTTGAGGGTGATGGTTGGAAAGCCGTCAGTGGCAGGCGCAGGCGCCGCCGCAACTCCCCGGAACCGGAGAGCCACAGTTGGACATCGGCGATGTCTCTGCTCTGCCGGTGGCGGCGAAGAGAGAAAAGAGCTTGACCACGTCATCGTGCCCCCGGGGACAGTTCACCCCGGCCGACGCTTCCGACATGGTGCGGCGTGCCTCGAAGGACGCCTGGCAGGTATTGCACCGGTACTCGTAGATGGGCATGCCTACAATCATTGCATGGCAGGCAAAGGAAACCGATCGAAGCCGGTGGGGGAGAAGAAGAAGCCTGGTCGCAGCCTGAAAGAGAAACGGGTCGCAAAGCAGGAGAAGCAGGCTGCCCACCAGCAGGAACGCAAGACCGCGGGCTGACCCCGCGGGCAGCCCATCGCCTGCGAGTTCTGCTCCCACCATCGCAACGCCGCCCTCAGCGGGCCAGGCCGGTATTGCCCTCAGCCCGGGGGCTCGCCCGCCGGGATAGCGTGAGGCGATGAAGCCACCTGTCGACATGGAGATCGGCCTCGCAGACGGTACCTTCTACGGCAGAGACCCTTTTCCCGCCTTCCGATGGATGCGCGACAATGCGCCCGCCTATTTCGACGAGTCGAGCGGCGTGTGGGGTATCACCCGCTACGACGACGTCAAGGCGATGTCACGGGACCCGTTGACCTTTTCCAATGCCGGCGGGATCAGGCCCGATACCGGAGCGCTACCGATGATGATCGACATGGACGATCCCGAGCACGCACGCCGTCGCAAACTGGTGAGTTCCGGCTTCACTCCCAAGCACATCCGGACCCAGGAGGCTCACGTCCGATCCATCTGTGACACCATTCTCGACGCCGTGTGCGAGGAGGGGTCGTGCGACTTCGTGCGCGACATCGCTGCACCTCTCCCGATGATCGTGATCGGCGACATGCTCGGAGTGGCGCCGGAGGACAGGGGCGACCTTCTGACCTGGTCCGACCAGATGTTGCGCGCGCTGGGTTCCCCCGAGCCCGACGCGATGGTCGGCGCGGCCCAGGCATTCATCGACTACACCGGCTACATCACCCGGGTCATCGAGGAGCGACGGGCCACCGGCACAGCGAGTGACCTCACCGGCACGCTGGTACACGCCGAGATCGACGGCGACACTCTCGACGAGTCTTCACTCATCCACGAGAGCCTCCTTATCCTGATCGGCGGCGACGAAACCACCCGGCACGTGATCTCCGGCGGCTTCTACGAGCTGATGACCCATCCCGACCAGATGGCGAAGCTCGCCGCCGACCCGGGACTGTTGAACGGCGCGGTGGAAGAGTGCCTTCGCTGGGTGACACCGATCAAGAACATGGCCCGCCAAGTGAGCCGGGACGTGCAGGTTCACGGCGAGACCATCCCGGAAGGAGACAAGCTCCTCCTTCTCTATCCCTCCGCGAACCGTGACGAGCGGGTCTTCGACCAACCCGACATCTTCGACATCGCGAGGCGACCCAATGACCACATCGCCTTCGGATTCGGCGCTCACTTCTGCCTCGGGAACCAACTCGCACGGCTGGAGATTCGGGTGATGTTCGAGCGTCTTCTCGCCCGACTTCCCGATATGTCCCCTGCAGGCGAGGGAGAACCTCCTCGCCGCTGGGCGAATTTCGTCTCGGGATTCGAGTCGATGCCTGTAGAGTTCAGCCCGACTGCGGCACTGCAGAGGAACTGACCAATATCCTGACCCAGCGCCCGTGAAAGGTATCCGTTCCCTCCTTGCACGGCTGGATCGCTACCAGCGATCCCACCCGTTCCTTGGCTTCCCGTTCGGTGTAGCCAAGAAGTTCGGGCAGGACCGCGCCGGTGCGGGCGCGGCGCTGATCGCCTATTACGGGTTCCTGTCGCTCTTCCCCCTCCTCCTCGTCCTTGTCACCATCCTGGGATTCGTCCTCCACGGGGACCTGGGACTCCAGGAACGGATAATCTCCTCGGCGAAGAAGGAGTTTCCCTCCCTCTCGGACTACCTGAAGACCGGATCCATCCACGGGAGCGGGGTGGCCCTCACCCTCGGTTTGGCCGGCGCGCTGTGGGCCGGCTTGGGGGTGGCCCGGACAGCCGGTAATGCGATGAACTCAGTATGGGACGTGCCCTTCTTCGAGCGCGGCAGTTTCGCCGCCTCCCGTGTCCGGGCGCTCGGGTTGCTGGCCACCCTCGGGTCCGCCCTGCTGGTTTCCACCGCCCTGTCGGTGCTTCGGGGCATACACGGGCCTCTGGCACCCCTGTTCTGGGTGGCTGGCTTGGCGGGACCGGTCCTGGTCAATGCGGGGCTGTACGCGGTCGCCTTTCGGGTACTGACCTCGATTCACCTCACCTGGCGGGACGTACTCCCCGGCGCGATCCTCGGGGCGCTCTCCTGGACCGCGCTCCAGATAGCGGGCAACTATTTCGTTCGCCACCAGATCGCCCACGCCTCGCACCTATACGGGACTCTTGCGGTGGTGATCGGGCTGCTCGCCTGGATCCACCTGGGCGCCCAGCTCACTCTCTACGCGGCCGAGATCAACGTGGTACGGATACGCCACCTGTGGCCGAGGTCGCTTACCGGCGACGACCTCACCGACGCCGACCGTCGAGCGATGGAGATGGAGGTGAGTGAGGTTCGCCGCTACAAGGACAGGGCGATTCAGGTGTAGCTCAGCTCCCCGCCACCATGACCCAGCTACCCCCTGAGGGATCACGCCAGAACGGGTTTCCAGCCGGTCTCGGCTCCGACGGCGGATAGTAGAGCCAGCCATCGCACCGGACGCTCGCCGAGCAGGTATTCCACGCAGCCGGAAGGCTGGGGGGAGGAGGACTTCCCTTGAGGACTTCCGCAGGAGCCCACGTTCCCCAGGTGCACCCGAACTTCGGCACGTATATCATCGGGACCACTCCGGCCGGCGATACCGCGTTGCCGGCTTGGACACAGACGTCACCGATTTCGGTTTCCGGATCGAGGATGGAGCCGCCGCCCCGATACCCGTCTTGCGTGTTCGGGTCGGTCACCGACTCCGCATACTCGTGGGCGACGGCAGCACTGTCCTCCGGGCAGATCCCCGAGTCGGTTACTACGGCAAAGGTCCCGTCGAAGGCACCGTTGGGACTGTTGACAACGTCATGAAACCCGCAAATAGCCGCCAATCCGACCGAATAGAGCGGATAGGTAACGGCAATCCACACTTCGGTATTCGGACCAAGACTCCAGCCTGCCCGGGACGCGATCGTGAGGATGTCCTGCGAATAATCTGCTTTTGGATCTTCGGTCTGGCTGAACAGGTGATTCGGACTGTCGGGATCCCTGAATTCTCCTCCCACTTTCCCCGGACCGATGCCGTATGCACCAAGAGCTTCCGACCACGGGGAATTGATCCCTGCACGGGCAAACTCGACCATCGACGCGTAGAGCTGAGGATCGGCCCCCCAGTCGACCATGTAGACAATCGGGCTCTTCTGCAGAGGCCCGCCTCCGTAGGTTGGTTCCGACGTCGGCAACACCGGGGACGCGAACAACTCGGACGAAGTTGACGAGGCAAAACATACGTATGGCAAACCATCGGACTGGCCGTTCACGGACGTGGAACAAGGAACGGTGGGGCCGGTGGCGCGCGCAGGTAGAAATCCCGGTACTTCCTTGCCGATCAGGAGGCTGCGCACATGCCCGGTCGAATAGACGAGGTTCAAGATGACGGTCGGTCCAAGAACCAGCACTGCCAGAATCACCAGAGCGACGAAGAGCTTCACCCCCGCGGGCATCGGCTTGCGCTTCGCACCCTTCTTGCCCTTAGTGAGGTTAGGAGCGCTCGAACGCGATTTCCCCCCATCTCCCCGGAGAGGGGGCCCACCGACCCCCGCCGAGACCGGGCGAGGTCGCCCATCCGGTCCCTTCCGCCATAGGCGACCGTCGGAGGTGCGGAATGCGCGGCGACCATCCGGTGCGGTAACCCATTTCCCCTCCAGCGGTGGCGCCACGGGACAACACTACCTTCTCTACCAGGGGTTATGCAGTCCTCGACGCCATCTCGCCGGATTGCATGCGAGGGCTAAGCGCCTCCTGCATAACCCGCTCGGCGCTGGTATCATCACCCTACGTGGCTCCTCCTCAGGGACGGCTGGTACAAGCCTCGGACGGCAAGCCTGCCTGGCAGACCCCCGATGGCCGGTTACTCAGGAAGAACGGTAAGGGCAAAGTTGTCGACGTACCGGGGATCACTTTCGTGTCCTTGGCCCCTTCCGACGTCAGAAGGGCGATCCGCTCCCGAATCAACAGCCGGGGCCCGGATCAGAAGCCGTCGGGCTGGTGGCTCCGCGTCGCCGCCTTTGTCCTCGATTGGCTGATCGTGGTTGCTCTGGAACTCGCGGTGGATCTGTTCATTGTGCTCTTCCTGCTCCATCACCATTCACCGCTCATTGAGAACAGCGGTTCATCGGCCAATATCTTCAGCAAGAACGGTCACTTCTCCTACGGAGGTCTTACCGCTTTCGATATTCTCGTGGACTTCATCGCGCCGTTCTTTCCGCCGGCGATGTATTACGGGTTGTTCTGGTGCACCAAGCGGGGTCAGACACTTGGAATGCGAGCAACCGGCATCGCCGTGCGCGACGCGGAATCGGGGGGCAAAGCCGGGCTCGCAAAAGGAATGCTCCGATACTTCACCATGGCCGTCATCTTCTGTTTGGTTCTAGTTCCCTACCTGACAATCGCCACACATCCGGCGATAAGCGGCGCAATCCCGGGCGTCATCTTCATCATGGCCGTTCTCGCGATAATTCTCGACTTTCTTTGGCCCCTCTTCAACAAGAAGCATCAAGCGCTCCACGACAAGATCGCCAAGACCATTGTCGTGATGGTGCGTGTCTGAAGACACAATCCGGTGGACCCCCTCACCGACTTCTCCCGCGACGTCTATACCCACGACAGCAAGACCCGCGACGTGTACCGGATCGGTGAGGGCCCTGCGGTGATCGTGATGACCGAGATCCCCGGCATCACACCGAAGGTCGCCGAATTCGCCCGTCGCGTGACCGGGATCGGGTGTACTGCGGTCCTGCCCGACCTCTACGGCACACCGGGACGGGATCCGACCATTCCCTATGCGATCACCTCACTGGTACCCACCTGCATCTCCCGCGAGTTCCGGGCCTTTTCCACCCGCTCGACCGCCCCGGTCACCCGGTGGCTCCGCGCTCTCGCCCGGAACGAGAAGGAGCGCTGCGGGGGGCCCGGGGTCGGAGCGGTCGGGATGTGTATGGCAGGCGGGTTCGCGCTGGCCATGATGGTCGACGACGAGATGATTGCACCGGTTCTCAGCCAGCCCTCGCTCCCAATCTCGCTGCCGGGCATACGCGCAGCCAAGTCGGACGTACACCTCTGCGATGCCGATCTCGTCCGGGTCAAGGAGCGCGCTGAAGGCGGAGTCTGCGTGCTCGGCCTGCGATTCACGGGAGACCGGTTGGTGCCACCCGAGCGTTTCGAACGCCTCCGCTCCGAACTGGGCGACCGCTTCATCGGTGTCGAGATCGACTCCTCGCCGGGCAACCCGTGGGGCCACCGCGCGTTGGCGCACTCGGTTCTCACCGAAGACCTCATCGACGAGGTCGGACAACCGACCCGAGATGCACTCGACCAGGTACTCGCTTTCCTCCGGGAACGGTTGGTCGACACCTAGAAGCACGCGCCGGGAGCGCCTCCACGCGCCCCTACGGCAAGAGCACGTTCGGGTTGAGCACCCCGGCAGGATCGAGAGCGCGTTTGAGGGAGCGGAACACGGCGATCTCGGTCTCGGACCGGTTGAGGTGCAACCAGCGCTTCTTGGCCACCCCGATGCCGTGCTCGCCACTGATGCTGCCACCCATATCCGTCACCAGTGTGAGGACCGCCTCGTCTACAGTCTCGCCGTCCCCTGCCACGCGGCACACGTTGACGTGGAGGTTCCCCTCTCCCGCGTGGCCGAAGATCCAGGTTTCGGCTCCCGGGGCAATCGCTCTGACCACTTCCGGCACCTCCTCCACGAACGAGTGGATCGACCGGGAGGGGAGCGAGACGTCCAGCTTGTGGGGCACCCCCACCGATGCGATCGCCTCGGGGATCGTCTCGCGGTAGCGCCACAGCGCCGACCTTCTTTCGGCGCCGACGGCCACCGCCACCTCGCCCACTCCTGCGAGCCCGTCGATCGCCTCCGACACCCGCGGCGCCGGATCGGTCGTGTCGGCCACTTCGATCAGAAGGTAGGCCGAGTAAGAATGCGCCAATGGCTGAGGCAACTCGAACCGGGTACTCACCAGCGACATCTCTTTTCCGAAAAAGATCTCCATCGCTTCCAGATGCGGAAGGCATCGGCGCAGTGCACCGGCGGCGGAAAAGGCGACGTCAGTAGACGAGAACCCGAGTAGCGCCGCCACCTTCTCGGACGACGGCGGCACCAGACGCAGGGAAGCGGCGGTCACTACCCCCAACGTGCCCTCGCTCCCGCACAGCAAGGCGGCCACGTCATAACCGGTCACCTCCTTGGGCAATCCGGCGAGGTGGGACACCACCCGCCCGTCACCAAAGACCGCCTCGACCCCGAGAATCTGGGCACGGGTGGTGCCGTGGCGCAAGGCCCGGAACCCACCCGCATTGGTGGCGATGCTCCCGCCCAACGTCGCGCTGTCCCGGCTGGAAAAGTCGACTGCATACTCCCACCCCGCTCTCCGGGCAGCATCCTGCAGGTCGCCTAGGCTCACTCCGGCCTCCGCACATGCCCTACCAGCATCCGCGTCGATCTCGAGGCGGCGGAGGCGACCCAGGTGAAGGACGCACTCCCCCGCCAGGGGCACGCTCCCTCCCACTAGTCCAGTGTTTCCTCCCCGGAGACACAGGGCGATCCCCTCCCCGGAGCACAGGGCAACGACAGCAGCTACCTCGGCATTCGACGCGGGGCGTACCACCGCTGGTGTGTGCCCCCGATATCGCCCGGTCCAATCGGTGTCGTAGGAAACCAGCCGATCGGGATCGAAGATCACGTGGTCACGCCCGACGATCTGCTCGAAGGCCGAAAGAAGACGTTCGGGAAGCAGTGCGCTCACTGCACGATGCTTGCACGTTTGCCGGGGGGCGAGCCGAGCCGAGCCCGGGTGTGCTGCGACACGCGCTGCGAGACGGGAAGGCTGTCCCCCCGCCACCCCCCGGGTTCACCTCCCCGGTCGGGACCCGGCCGCCGCTCCCCCTAGCTCGTTGGAGCCGGCTACCAACGGATCGGGATTCGAGATCACTGGCGGCTGAGTACCGCCTTCGACGCGCGAAAGCGCCCGTCCCACCGTTTCCGAGGGATCGGGCGCTTCACTTCTTCGTGTGACCCGGAGAACGAGCCGTCGAAAAGAGTGGCCACAGCGAGCCCTCGGGCCCCTTGCCGCTGCAACGCTTCTCCGTCAAGCCGCTTGCCGCTTCAAACCTGAGGCCAGCCCGACAGTTCCGGGTGCCGGGCAATCTTCCGCGCCCCGTTCTCCGGGCGAGGAGGCCAATTCTCCGATCACATTCCCTGGCCACCTCCGTGTTCATTTATTAAAACACTCTGTCGAGCGAATCTATGCCCGGGCCGAACGGCCCTTTTCTTTCTTGCCTGGATCGAGTTGAATCGCGCGGTGTTCATCGACCGTACCGACGCCGGCCGGCGGCTCGCCGGGAAGCTCGACCATCTCTCTGGAGACGATCCGGTTGTCGTGGGCCTGCCGCGAGGGGGGGTACCGGTCGCATACGAAGTGGCTCGGCGCTTGAACGCTCCCCTCGATGTGATCGTGGTGCGCAAGTTGGGCGTGCCGTCACAACCCGAGTTGGGTATGGGCGCGGTGGGCGAGGACGGGGTGCGAACGGTCAACGACGACGTGGTCCGCCTGGCGGGAATCGACTCCGCCGAATTCGCCCAGGCCGAGAAACGAGAGGCTGCCGAGGTAGCCGACCGTGCCATCCGATTCCGGCGCGGCCGGGTCCGGGTCCCCCTCGCCGGTCGGGTCGTGGTTATCGTGGACGACGGCATCGCCACCGGTTCGACCGTCCGAGCAGCCTGCGAAGTGGCGCGCAAAGAAGGGGCCCGGCGGATCGTCGTCGCCGTTCCGGTGGCCCCGGAGGGCTGGCAGGCACGCCTTGCGGGAGCGGCGGACGAGTGCGTGTGCGTGGCCACCCCGCAGCCCTTTTTCAGTATCGGGCCTTTCTACGACGACTTCACCCAGGTGGACGACGGCGAAGTCGCCCGCCTGCTGGACGGTTCGGCCGACACGGCTGGCAACCCTCCGGCGCACGAGGCAGAGGTGTACATCGCGGTTGGGGGAGTGTCGGTCGGGGGACACCTGAGCGTGCCCAGCCGGGCGACCGGAGTGGTGATCTTTGCCCACGGCAGTGGCTCCAGCCGTCACAGTCCCCGGAACCGGTACGTGGCGGCGATCCTCAATCAGGCCGGCCTTGCCACACTCCTCTTCGACCTACTTACCGGCGACGAGGAAGACGACCGGTCGAGCGTCTTTGATATACCCCTTCTCGCCTCACGTCTGGCCGTAGCCACCGAGTGGGTCCGGAGCGAGGAGCACCTCGGTGCCCTCCCCATAGGCTATTTCGGAGCATCCACAGGGGCCGCGGCAGCCTTGTGGGCTGCGGCAGATCTGGACGCCGAGATCGTGGCAGTGGTATCCCGGGGCGGGCGCCCCGATCTAGCTGGGAAGCGCCTAGGAGCGGTAAGGGCGCCTACCTTGTTCATCGTGGGGGGAGACGACATATCAGTACTCGGGTTGAATCGCCACGCGTGTGCCGAGCTGCGATGCGAGTACCGGCTGGAGGTGATCCCCGGAGCAACCCACCTTTTCGAAGAACCGGGAACGCTACGGGCCGCTGCCCGGCTGGCTCGCGATTGGTTCCTCGACCACCTGGGGAGCTGGTACCTGGATCACGGCTGACCGGTCGGAACGCGGCCACGCGGCCACGCGGCCAATCCAGGCGAGCCGGGGTGCGAGCGACCTGGTCGGGGAGGGGCTCGCTCGATGTTCCGGGCACGAAACCCCCGGCAGAGCTAGTACATTTGCATGAGAGAGGCTACACTCTCGAACGACACCTGGGGGGGGAAGGGCGCCCCGTGGACCTCGATTGTAATCTCAGCGCCACGCACGGAAGGAGTGAGTGGTGGTAACCCGAGGGAGCGCCAAGATCGGGACGGACGGAGCGATCGCCGTGGTCGTGGTGGACGACCACGCCATGTTCGCCGAGAGCCTGGCCCGCCTTCTCGAAACCGAAAAGGGCATCGTTCTGGAGGGAATATCCTCCACGGTCGCCGAAGGGCTGGAACTGGTTCGCCGTACCAATCCCGATGTGGTGATTCTCGATTACATGCTCCCGGATTCTGAAGGGGCATCGGCCATTTCGGCGATCCTCGCAGCAGCCCCCCGCTCTCGGGTGCTGGTACTAACCGGGTTCGGGGATTCCAGGGTATTGGCCAGCGCCATCGACGCCGGATGCTCCGGCTTCCTCACCAAGGATCAGGCTGCTTCCGACCTCGTGCAGGCGGTACGGGAGCTGGCGCAAGGGGAGATCCACATTCCCCCCGGCCTCCTGAAAAGTCTCCTCCCCGCGCGCTCCACCCGACCGGTGCCGGCTTCCGGGGCGGGGGAATCGCTCACCAATCGGGAAAAGGAGGTTCTCGGCTTCCTCGCTCGCGGCATGACCACACAGGGGATCGCCAAAGAGTTGGACCTCTCGGTGCACACGGTCCGCACCCACGTCCAGAACGTGATCGGCAAGCTGCGAGCCCACTCGAAGCTGGAGGCGGTGACGATCGCCGCCCGGGAAGGTCTCGTTGACGTCTGGCGGTGACGATCGCCGCCCGGGAAGGTCTCGTTGACGTCTGGCGGTGACCCTCCGCGCCACCGGGGGTTCCCGCTGCTTTCGTACGCCGGTCGTCGCACCCTGACCCGGAACGCAGTCACTCTCGCCGGCTACTACCTGCTCGCCCGTTCCACTGCCCACCTGGCGGTTCCTCACACCGGGATCACCCCAGAGTGGCCACCATCGGGTCTGGCGGTCGCCGCGCTCTTCGCCTGGGGTTGGGAGGTGCTTCCGGGAACGGTGGTTGCCTCGCTCATCTTCAACTTGACCGCAGTCCACCTTCCGATCCCGGTCGCCGCCGGCCTCGCTGCGGGCAATTCTGCCGAGTACATCGTCGCCAGTGCTCTCCTCCGGCACTTCCGCTTCGACCCCGCCCTCAGCCGCATCCGGGACGCGGTCGGGTTGATCGGCCTGGCCGCACTGGCAAGCCCCCTGATCGCCGCCAGCATCG
Organism: Actinomycetes bacterium; assembly: GCA_021817065.1. Taxonomy (GTDB): domain Bacteria; phylum Actinomycetota; class Acidimicrobiia; order Acidimicrobiales; family JAKAVM01; genus JAKAWH01. The sequence continues at coordinate 21,127 of JAKAWH010000001.1, read as the reverse complement.
GGCTCCTGAGCGAATGGCTCGGAGGTGTCACCCGCCATCATTCGCTCGCCCTGATCTGGTCGACCTACTGGCTGGGGGACGGCACGGGAATCCTGATCGCTACACCGATCTTGCTGGTCGGTCGAGAGCTACTCGTCGACTCGGACGCAGTCGGTCCCCTTTCCTGGGAGTTCTTCCTGGTGGTTGCCGGATTCGCCGGAATGAGCTGGTTCGCATTCTTCAACGGCATTCGGGTCACATACATCCTCTTCGCCATCGGGATCCTGATCGCCATCCGGTACCGCACCACCGGGGCGTGCGCCGCCAACGCGGTGATATCGGTGATCGCCGAGCTCGGCACCACCCACGGACACGGGCCGTTCCGGTTGGACCCGCTGAGCTCGCGCCTGCTGGATCTCCAAACCTACCGGGGATCCTTCGCTGTTATGGTATTCGTCCTCGCTGCCGCCACCAACACCCGGCTGCGCGCCGATCGGCAGATCCTCAACGACAACGACGCACTCGAGCAGCACATCGAGTTGATCGGCAAGATGGGAGAGCAGTCCGCACGCGAGCGCGAGCAGACTCAACGGGAGCACGACCGTCTCCAAGCCCAATTGAACCAGTCGCTCCGGCTGGAAAGCCTCGGCCAACTGAGCGGGGGAATTGCTCACGATTTCAACAACCTCCTCGCGGTTATCATCAACTACGCCACCTACGTCCGCAAGAAACTGCTTGCCACGATCGATCCCGATGAATCGGAGGCGGTGCGCAGGGAAACACAGGTATCGCTTTCTGGCGACGTCGACCAGATCGTCATTGCCGCGGAGAAGGCAGCTCGCCTCACCCACCGGCTCCTCGCGTTCGCCCGCCAGGAAGCGGCCACACCGGTAGTGGTCGAGCTGAACAGCATCGTCCACGGCATCATCGAGCTACTGCGACGGACCTTGGGCGAGCACATCGCCTTCGTGGTTGTTCCCAGCGCGATGCCGCTCGATATACGCGCCGATCCGGGACAGATCGAGCAGGTCCTGGTCAACCTGGTGGTGAACGCGCGTGATGCAATGCCCGATGGCGGCGAGCTCACCATCAGCACCAGACCATTCGCTGCCGACGATGTGACCTCGGACAAGCCCACCGGCAAGTACGCGTTGTTAACGGTCGCCGACGGAGGATTCGGGATGAGCCGCGAGGTGATCGAGCGCGCCTTCGATCCGTTCTTCTCCACCAAGCCAATCGGCCAAGGCACCGGGCTCGGGCTGTCCACCGTGTACGGGATCGTCACCAACGCCGGAGGCAGGGTCTGGATCGATTCGGAGCCGGGAGAGGGGACAACCGTGTCGGTACTGCTCCCCCTGGCGGAAAGCCGAGACAGTCCGGTACACGCCTTGCCTGACGGGTTCGCCACTAGCTCATCGTCTCCCGATTCATCTACCTCCGTGCCGGCAGCAGACGGACCAGCGACTCCCGCGTCGGCAATAGCGGTGCCTCCCGGCGATACGGGCAACGTTGGTGGCGCGGGTCCTACCACGCTCGTCGTCGAAGACGAGCCCGCATTACTGGAAGTCGTCCGGCGTACTTTGGTGGACCATGGATACACGGTGATCGCCACCCCTGATCCCCGTGAAGCGATCGCCCTGGCGCGTACTTTTCGCGAGCCGATCGACGTTCTCCTGACCGACATGGTTATGCCGGGCATCTCTGGTGTCGAAGTGGCACGGCAGATCGGTGCCGACCATCCGGAATCTCGGATCGTCTTCATGTCCGGCTACACGCGACAGCTCCTAGACGAACTGCCGAGCGGTTCTGGCGACTACACCCTGATCGGCAAGCCGTTCACCGAGGCAGAGTTGATCGCCGCTGTATCGTCAGCCCGCGTGCGGCGGGCATAGCGGGTGCGTTGGAGGGGTGGAACGCGCCCGCTAGCTCACCGTAAGGGTCGGCCGGTGGGTGCGCCCGACCGGCCCCCAGACCGGCTCCCACCGGGACGCACCACCCGCCTCCGCCTCACCTGCCCAGATTCCCCTGGATTCCTGCTCCGCAGCCAGATAGACAATCCGCAAGCTCGGAATACTCGGGTGCCACCACCGGGACCTCCATACGCGACCCGCGGTACGCACCGCGATCGACCCGGAAGTTCCCTCATCCAACGGGTCGTCATCGAATTTCTGCATCACCCCATTCCTCCTCGTTCTCCACCTCACCAGGCACCGGGTTCCGAGCCTCTCCGAATAATAGCACGGTCCCCCTGCAAATGCATCAGAGAAATTCTTCTGCTCTCATACAAATATATGAGAGTCGTTGACCATGCCCTGTGCCAACAAACGATCGCTGCTCATGATCAGCCCTGTGCTGGTAATCGATCGACAGCCGCTGCGAACACGGCTTCGACATCGTCCCCGTAGACGTCGGCCACCTGCGGCCCCAACTGGACCACCGACATGAGTAGGGAGAGGACGATCGCCACCACCCCGGTGGCAATCCGGTCGGGAGCGATGTCGTCGCGCACCGTACCGGCGATCTGATCGGAACGGAGGCGATCGGCGAGAGCCTTCTGAAGCTCGGCCAGCGAGGGAATCTCATGAACCCGGTCGGTGACCCCCGGCTCCAGCCCTCCCAGCACCCTCTTGGCGAGAGGATGCTGCTCGACCGCCGCCACCAGGGTGAAAAAGAGGCTCATTCGCCACTCCGAGACGTCGACCACCTCATCGAGATGAGACAATCCCTCACCGATCAGCGCGGCGGCGTCGTCGTCGAGAGCAGCCAGGAAGAGCGCCTCCTTGCTGGAAAAGTAGGCGTACACCAGCGTGCCCCCCACTCCGGCGTCGCGTGCTATATCGGCGACCGAGGAGGCCCTATAGCCGTCGCGCCCGAACCGGGCAATGGCCGCCCGGAGGATGGCTTGCCGGGTCTGCGCACCCTTGGTAGGCACCCGCTGCCGCCGGGCGGGAAGTGCATCCGGTGCCGTCGTAGCGCCCACGGGGAAGGTTCCCTCTGCGTGGGTCCGCCGATCGGCAGACTGCCCGTTGGGCTGCACACCCGTGCCCGAGCGTCCCATCAGAAAGCCCCAAGGGGACTGGTGGCTTCAGCCGTCAGAGAAGTCACGGTACCTAGAATAGCAGATAATTTTTGAGGGGTTGACTAATTTCATAAAATCCTCTAACGTACTGTTAGTAACACGCTCTCGTCATCCTGATCGCTCTGCATGCCGAAAGAGAGGCACTCCTCGATGACCAAGCCCGCCCCCCACCGCACGATCCCCACCCGGCGGATCTCCTTCGAAGAATCGCTCCGCGAACTTCCCCGTCACTTCGCCGGCAGCGGCGATCAGGGGTACAGCGCCGGAAGCGGCGATCTCATCTCCAGCCACGTAGTCGCCGCACTTTCGGCAGTCTTCCCCGAAGGCGAAGAGTACTTCGTCCGCTCGGTGCGCCACTACCGGGACCAGGTGACCGACCCCGCCCTCAAGAGGCAGATCGCCGGCTTCATCGGTCAGGAGTCGATGCACGGCCGCGCCCACCGCGCCTTCAACAACCGGCTGGCCGAACTCGGCTATCCGACCACCCTGGTCGACCGGATCGTCCGGCGCGCCCTGAAACTCCGCGAGCGGCTCCTCAGTCCCATCTCCAACCTGGGGACGACCGCCGCCCTCGAACATTTCACCGCCACTCTGGCCGCGATGGTGCTCACCGACGAGGAGGTCCGGAACTCGATCGGGCACCAGGGGGTGCGGGATCTCTTCACGTGGCATGCGCTGGAGGAATCGGAGCACAAGGCGGTCGCCTTCGACGTATTCCGGACGGTGGGCGGCACCGAGCGAACCCGGCGATGGACCATGAACGCGATCACAGCGGTGTTCCTGATCGGGATGGCCTTCCAGATCGGACTGTCGCTCCTCCTCGACCGCGACACCTACCGGCGCGGCGTCCTCCTCCAGAGCTGGCGCACCTTCCGCCAATCGTCCCTGGTGCGGCGCGACGTGTGGAAGAAGCTGCGCGCCTACAACCGGCCGGGGTTCCACCCGGACGACTTCGACACCTCCGAGCTGGAAGAGACCTGGCGCACCCAGCTCTTCGGCGAGGCCGGAACGTTGAACGACAAGCTGGTGACCGCAGTTGACTGAGGCATCCGGTGCGGGCGCTCCTGCCTCGCGATCCGAGGCATCGGGGACCACGCCTCCCGTGGAGCACCTCGACGTCCTCATCGTGGGAGCCGGGCTGTCGGGAATCGGCGCCGGGCACCACATCCAGACCACGTGTCCGTGGGCGCGCTATGCGATCTTCGAGGCGCGGGGTGCGATCGGCGGCACCTGGGACCTTTTCCGGTACCCGGGGATCCGCTCGGACTCCGACATGTTCACCCTCGGCTACTCCTTCCGGCCGTGGGACGGGGCCGCGTCGATCGCCGACGGCGACTCGATCCTGCGCTACATCGTCGACACCGCCTCCGAATCGGGTATCGACCGAAGCATCCGCTTCCACCACAGGGTCATCCAGGCAGACTGGCACCGCGCGGAAGCCCGCTGGCACGTCATCGCGATGAGGTCCGACACCGGGGAGACGGTCGAGATCACCTGCGGGTTCCTTTTCTCCTGCAGCGGCTACTACCGCTACGACCGCGGCTACCTGCCCGAGTTCGCAGGCATGGACACTTTCGCGGGCACCATCGTGCATCCCCAGAACTGGCCGGAGGACCTCGATTACACCGGCAAGCGGGTGGTGGTGATCGGCAGCGGCGCCACCGCCGTCACCCTGGTTCCCTCCCTCGCCGCTCGTGCGGATCACGTCACCATGCTGCAGCGCTCCCCCACTTATATCGCGTCGCTGCCGGCGAATGACCCGGTGGTCAACGTGCTGCGGCGGCTGCTCCCGCACCGTCTGTCCGGCCCAGGGGCCCGGTGGTTCAAGGCCCTTACCACCCAGGCCTTCTACCGGCTGAGCCGCCACCGTCCCACATTGGTCAAGCGCCTGCTCCGCCGCCAGCTCCGGGCGATGCTGCCCGCCGGCTACGACATCGACACCCATTTCACCCCCTCCTACAATCCCTGGGACCAGAGATTGTGCATCGTCCCCGACGGGGACCTCTTCCGGGCGATCCGAGCGGGCACGGTGACAGTGGTCACCGATCACGTCGACACCTTTTCCCCCAATGGCCTGCTCCTTGCATCGGGGGGGGAATTGGAAGCTGACATTATCGTCACCGCCACCGGGTTGGAGCTTCTATTCGTCGGAGGCATGGAACTCTCCGTCGACGGGGAGGCGGTCGACATCGCCGGCAAGCTCACCTACAAGGGCATGATGCTCGAAGGTGTGCCGAACTTCGCTGTGGCTGTCGGCTACACCAATGCGTCGTGGACCCTCAAATGCGAGTTGACCTGTGACTACGTGGCACGCCTCCTCAACCGGATGCGCGCGAAGGGAACCCCCCAATGCACCCCGACCAACTCCGACCCCACGGTAGTGGCCCAGCCCCTCCTTCCCCTCTCCGCCGGGTATGTGCTCCGTTCGGCGGACCGCTTCCCCAAGCAGGGCTCCGCCTACCCATGGCAGGTCCACCAGAGCTACCTCTCCGACTTCATCGCCATGAAGCTCCGGCGGATCGACGACCCTGCGATGGTGTTCTCCGCACCGGACCCGGGACAGGCGGCGGACTCTGGTTTGTCGGCGGACTCTGGTTTGTCGGCGGACCCGGGTTTGTCGGCGGATGGGCCGGCGGGCAGGGCGAATCCGCGGAATGATATTGCGGATGGAATGCACGAAGAGCGCTCGGATGCTCACACGAACAACGGTGACCGCCCTGGCGATGGTGGCGGTCGCCTTGCTCCCGATCGTAGGCAACGCACCCGCGCCGGCTGACGGTGTTTCGCCCTCACTGATCACTGCTGCCGGCGGCACCGGTTCGGGCCAGGCACTTGGCGTGGGCCAGAGTCCCTACTACTTCTCGGTATCCGGCTCGGAGGTTTACGTGTCCGACCTCACCGGCAACGCGGTTCGGACGATCGACACCGCCACCGGGGCAGAGACGACCCTGGCTGGGACTGGCTTCTTCGGCTACGGGGGCGACGGGGGGCCGTCGAGCTCCGCCGAGCTCAACCAACCGGCCGGCATCGCCACCGATTCTGCCGGGGACGTCTTCGTGACCGATCAGAACAACGAAAGGATTCGCGAGATCCCCTCTCACTCGGGCACCTTCTTCGGCATCCCGATGAATGCAGGGGACATCTACACGGTGGCGGGATCGGGCATGGCGGGGTTCTCAGGCGACGGTGGGCCGGCCACCTCTGCGAAGCTCTCCCTCCCCGAAGGGTTGAGCCTCGATACCGAAGGCGACGTGGTGGTGGCCGACTCCTACAACGGACGTGTGCGCGCGATCGCAGCGACCGATCACACCGCCTTCGGCATCGCTATGACGGCGGGGGACATCTACACAATCGCGGGCGACGGTACCGGCGGGATCCTCGCCGACTCCGGGGACGGCGGGCCGGCCACCTCTGCGGAGATCGGAACACCCCAGGGTGTGTCCGTCGATCCGTCGGGCAACCTGTTCGTGACCGAGGACTTCTTCCGCCAGGCGGCTCCGGTGCGGGAGATCCCGGCGCAATCGGGTACTTTCTTCGGCATCGCGATGAAAGCAGGGGACATTTACACGGTGGCGGGCGGGACCTCGACCTCGGTGTGCGCCGCCGCGACGGACACCGTCGGCGACGGATGCCCGGCGACCCAGGCCACGCTCTCTGACCCGGTCGACGCCATGACTGGAGCCGATGGCAATCTCTACATCACCGACTACTACCACGACCGTGTCCGGGTGGTGAACACGGCCACCGGAGCGATCGCGACATACGCGGGGAACGGGACCGGGGGCGACAGCGGCAACGGAGGCCCGGCCGCCGATGCCAACCTCAGCCTGCCGACCGGGTTGGGAGTCGGCACGGGTGGCGATCTCATGGTCAGCGACTCCTCCACCATCCGGACGATCGATCCTGCCACCGGGATAATCGAGCAGATCGCCGGCAATGGAACTTTCAGCTTCTCCGGCGATGGCGGTCCGGCATCCGACGCCCAATTCGGCGCACCGGTCGGAGTAGCTTTCGACCGCTCCGGAGACCTCTTCGTCACCGACGCGGTGAACAACGTTGTGCGAAAAATCGCCCCGGACGGCACCATCTCCACTGTGGCCGGACTAGGTCACGGTGTCGGGGGAATCTACGCGGCAGGCGGATATTCGGGGGACGGGGGGACGGCAACCGGCGCCGAGCTGTCCATGCCCATCGGCGTCGCTGTCGATGCGACCGGTAACGTGTACATCGCCGACAGCCACAACTACCGGATCCGCAAGATCGCCGTAAGCTCGGACACCATCTCTACCGTGGCCGGTAATGGGCAGAACGTCGATTCCGGATTTGCAGGGCCGGCTGGTTCAGCGGGCCTGTCCGACCCCACCGCCGTCGCGGTCGACTCCGCGGGCGATCTCTTCATAGCCGACGGGAAGGGCAACCGGGTACTCGAAATCCCGGCTGCTTCCGGGTCCCATTTCGGGATCGCCATGGCCGCCGGAAACATCTACTCAGTTGCCGGAGACGGCAATGCCGGCTACTCGGGAGACGGAGGGCCGGCAACTGCTTCTACGCTGAACGATCCCTCGGGAGTGGCGACCGATCCTGCCGGGGACCTCCTTGTCGCCGACCGCGGCAACGACAGCGTCCGAGAGGTGCCCGCGTCCAGCACCAACCAGTACGGCATTGTCATGTCTGCCAACGATATATATACCATCGCTGGGGACGGTACCGCTGGTTTCTCTGGCGACGGGGGTCCTGCATCCGGCGCGGAACTCGATACACCGGCAGGCGTGGCGATGGATGCCGCGGGAAACCTGTGGATCGCCGATTCGGCCAACCACCGGGTGCGTGAGGTCGCTGCGGGGAGCGGCACCATCTCGACGGCGGTGGGAACCGGGCAGAACGGGATCGCCGGGGAGGGCGGACCCGCCACCGGCGCAGAACTCGCGGTGCCGGTCGGGATCGCGGTCGATGGCTCGGGGAATGTCTATGTCGGAGAGTACGCCGCACGGAGCGGCTTCGGCTATACCGATGCCAACGGGAGGGTGGACGAAGTGGTCTATTCCTCCGCTCCCCCCCCACCGCCTCCGCCATCGACCGGGACCACCGCCGGCTACTGGATGCTCGATTCTGGGGGAACTGTGTACCCCTTCGGGTCGGCCACCGCGTTCGGTTCTGCCACTGACCTCGGATCGGCGGTCGCCATGTCTCCAGTACCAGGGGGAGGCGGGTATTGGGTGGTCAACGCGGCCGGATTCGTCGACGCATTCGGGTCGGCACGAGCCCACACACTCTCCGGACAGCCCGGCTCGAACGTGGTAACCATCGCCTCCACCCCCGACGGGGGTGGTTACTGGCTGGCGACGGCAACGGGTCAGGTGATCACCGCCGGCGACGCGCAGGGCTTCGGGTCGATGGCAGGAGCGAAGCTCAACAAGCCGGTGGTCAACATGGTCCCCACCCCTGACGGTCGGGGATACTGGCTGCTAGCTGGCGACGGGGGAATCTTCACCTTCGGGGACGCTACTTTTTACGGGTCGACCGGTTCCATCCATCTGGTGAAGCCGGCGGTCGCGATGGCCCCGACCGCCGACGGCAAGGGCTACTGGATCGTGGCCGCTGATGGAGGATTGTTCACCTTCGGGGACGCGACTTTCTACGGATCTACCGGCCAGCTGAACCCGGCGCGAGCACCCGGCGGCTCCAACTCGATCGTCAGCGCCCTGGCCAAACCTGTCAACGGGATCGTCGTCACCGGGGACGGCGCGGGATACTGGATGGTGGCCGGTGATGGAGGGGTATTTGCCTTCGGGGACGCCGGTTTCGTGGGCTCACTCGGCAACAAACCGCCCCAGGATCCGATCGTCGCCTTTGCGCCGTCCTGAATCAGCTCGCCCGGCGCCGCCCGGGCCTCGCAACTCCCTGTTGATTCGCGCTGCTGTGACGTTCAGCTCGCCCGGCGCCGCCCGGGCCTCTCGGCCTCGGGCACCAGCACGCAGTGGGTGCCCCGGTAGATGGTCGGCATGCACTTATTGCAGTGAATGCACAGCGACGCGCGAGACGAGCCCTCCCGGAGCTTGTTGACGAGGTCCGGCTCTCGCAATAACGAGCGGCCGAGCGCGACGAAGTCGAAGCCCTCGTCGAGAGCGCTCTGGACAGTGTCCGCCCGGTTGATCCCGCCCAGCAGTATCAACGGCAACGACACCGCCTGGCGGAACTGCCGCGCGAAGGGAAGAAGATAGGCCTCCTCGAAAGGGTAGGTATGGAGGAACTTCTTTCCGACAAGTCGTAACCCAATATTCATTGGAAACCGGAAAGCGGCGGACATCTCACGGATCGGCGGTTCCCCACGGAAAAGATACATCGGGTTCTCCAGCGAGCTGCCCGCAGTGAGCTCGATGGCATCCACGCTCCCGTCCGATTCCAGCATCCGCGCGAATTCGACGCTCTCGTCCAGCCAGAAGCCGCCCGGTACCCCGTCGCTCATGTTCACCTTGGCGATGACCGCCAGGCGGCCGGAGGTGGAGGACCGCACCGCGTCGAGGACTTGCCGGGGGAATCGCGACCGGTTGGCGAGCGGTCCGCCCCACCGGTCCTGGCGCCGGTTGAGCTTGGGGCTGAGGAATTCCGAAAGCAAGTACCCGTGCCCCAGGTGAACTTCCACCGCGTCGACCCCCGCGTCGACCAGAAGCTTCGCCGCACCACCAAACTCGCCGGTGATCCGGTCGATATCGGAATCGTCGACTGAACGAGTGCGGCGCATGGCGAGCGGGCTGAAGATGGGCGACGGCGAACGCCCCCGATGTCCGGTGGCGGCTGCCACCGCGCCGGCGTGTCCGATCTGGACGGACAGGGCGGCGCCTTCGGCGTGAACCGCCTCCGCCAACCGAGCGAACCCGGGCACCGCCTCGGGTCCCAGCACGATCTCGTTGGGGGTGCCACACCCTTCTCTAGAAACCGCGCAGTAGGCGACGGTGGTCAGACCGACGCCCCCCGCGGCCATCGCCTGGTGAAATTCGATCAGCCGGTCGGAAACGATGTGATCGGGGGTCATCCCCTCGAAAGTGGCCGCCTTGACGAAACGATTGCGCAGCTCGATCGGGCCGAGCCGGGCAGGAGCAAATGGATCCATTTTGGAATCTTGCCACGCGGACCGACCCGGCCGCCCGGCCCCTGATCGGGGGGTGGGAACCACCTCGCCGAAAGGTCTGTCCCGGACGGCGGTTTCCTCGAAAACCATGTGGATGCCTTCTTTCGCGAATTCGAATGCTTCGCCATCGCCAACCCGGCCGGCGTATTGCGGATTTTCCGGTCGTTAAGGGTCCGGAAGCCAATGGAGATCCCTGACCTTTCCGAAGCACTCGACCGAGCTCGCATGGGGGACGAGGAGTCGGTGAGCAAACTTTTCCGTAATCTGCAGCCGCGCCTTCTCCGGTACCTGCGGAACCGGGCGCCGGATGCTGCAGACGACATCGCCTCGGAGACCTGGCTTTCGGTAGCTCGCGGTCTGGCCCGGTTCGAGGGAGACGGGGACGACTTTCGGGGATGGCTTTTCACGATCGCCCGCAGGCGGGTGGCGGACCACTACCGCTCCGTTGGCCGACGCATCGCAACGGTGAGCCTGGACGCAACCGAGGAGCAACACGGCTCGGCCGGTACTGCCGATTGGATAGCCGGCGACGTCGAGGACCTAGCCATCGCAGCCCTTTCCGCCCAGGAGGCAGTCGACCGGCTGGTGAAGGACCTCACCGCCGAGCAGGCCGATGTCGCACTACTGCGGGTGCTCGCCGACCTCGATGTGGCCCAAGTCGCCCAGGTGACCGGCCGCAGTCCCGGCGCGATCCGGATCCTTCAGTTCCGGGCCATGAGGAGGCTCAGCAAGATGTGGCAGGAGGGACCCATAACGCGATGAGACCCGCCGGCGATCTTCATGGTGAGATGTCGTGGAACCCATTCGACAGTGACACCGCGGACTCCCTCTTGGCAGGCCGGATGGATGCCGACGATGCCCCCGGGGGGGCTCAACGTTTGGCACACCTCATCCATGCCGCCCAGGGCCCGGCCACCTTCGGGGAACTCACTTCCGAAGCAGCAGTGGTCTCCGCCTTTGTCGCTGCTGTTCACACTTCCTCCGGCATCGCGTCCGGCGCCCATTCGGGTGCCCTCCCAGGAGCAGAAAGGAAGACAATGCTAGGCAAATTGCTTTCGGCCAAAGCGGCGGCGGTCGCGGCCACAATGGCCGTCGGGGGAGGAGTCGCCGCAGCGGCAACCGGATCATTTCCCTCACCGGTCCAGTCGGCGATCTCCAGCGCGGCCTCGCACGTCGGGATCCCGATTCCCGATCCCGACGCCTCCTCCGCCACCAGCACCACGGAAGCCTCCACGTCCACGACGACGAGCATCTCGTTGCCTGCCGGATTCGCCTCAGGCAAGAACCTCTTCGGTCTGTGCACCGCCTACCTGGATCCCAATCGTAATGCGAGTAGTTCCGGCGCGGCCACGGGAACCACCGGCGACGCGAGAACCACGACAACCTTGGCAGCCACCACGACCACGTCCACCCTTCCGGGTTCCGGAGGCGCCACCACTACCGCGGCAAGCGGTGGTTCCGGTCCTGGCAACGCGACCGCGTTCCAGGAGCTTGCCGCGGAAGCACGTGCCAAAGGAGAGTCGGTGACCCAGTACTGCACCGACGTGGAGCATCCGGGCTACGGCGACTCCAACCGCGGATCTGGGCACGTTCCATCGAATGACGGCTCCCCGACCGACAGTGAAGGGGGTCCCCCGTCCAGCCTTCCGAACGACCGGTCGTCGGACTTCGGCTCCTCGTCAGACTCCCACGGCGAACACACGCCGAGCACCACCTACGAACCGGCCTTCAACCACCCCGGTGGCGGCATGCCATCCCACGCCGGATCGCCCAACGATGCGCGAGGTGGCGAGCACTCCCACTGAGCTTCCCCGAGCCCAGGTCCGTAGCGCCGCCGGACTGATCCGTCACTGCCCGGCGGCGTTCTGGGTTTCTCCCTCGCTCCCAGACCCCCGGATCGCTGCGGGCTCGCTCATCGCTCCCGGACCGTTCGCCGTGATGGCACAACCTAACCGGCGCTGCGGATGCCGAAGGTGGCAGCCACCAGGTGCCACAGTTCCTCGGTAGCCTCGTCGACGCCGGGAGGTGGGGTCCTGCGGAGTTGGCGAACGATGCTTCGCCACACCCCACCAATTACGAAGGCGGCGGCGGTCTCGGGAACGAGGGAGGAGTCGACCTCGCCGAGCTGCTGCCCGTGCCGAATGTTGCGCGCGGACATATCGATGAGGCGCTCCAGATAGGCAGCTTCCAGCTCCGCCAGGGCCGGCTCCCGCCCTCCTCGGTCGAGCAGCAACGGAGACAGCGGGTTGGCCTGGCAGTAGGCCACCAGGTGGCGTGTGCGCCGGAGCTCGCGATCGGTCCAGGTGGCCTCGCCGGGGAGGTGGGCATCGGAGATCGCTTCGTCGAGCCCGTCGTAGAACTCGCAGAAGATCGCGGCGAGCAACCCGGTGCGAGAACCGAAATGGTGGTAAAGCGCACCTGTGCTCACCCCGGCACGCCGGACCAGCGAGGCGAGATCGGCCCGCCCGCCACCGGCCACCAGCTCGGCCCGGGCGGCGTCGAGAAGTTGTTGACGGCCGAGAGGAGGTCGTGGCATGCTGACATTATACGTAACATAAATACGTTATGTTTGGAGGAATTCGCCATGGCGACCCACGAGGTGACCAACCAAGTACCCCCGCTGTCCGGCTACGACGTGGCCGACGATCCCGCTCTGATCGAGGCGCTGCACCGTGAAGGAGCAGGGTGGGCGGAAAGCGAGTTGCACGGGCTTGGGCAGCTAGCAGGGAGCATGCACGCCCAGGAGCTGGGCCGCCTGGCAAACGAGAATTCCCCGATCCTTCGCTCCCACGACCGCTTCGGCAACCGGATCGACGAGGTGGAATACCACCCCTCCTGGCACGAGCTGATGCGCACCGCGGTGGCTCACGGGCTTCACGCTGCGCCATGGCGGCAGGACAGACCGGGATCCCACGTCGCCCGGGCGGCGAAGTTCTACGTGTGGGGTCAGGCCGAGGCCGGGCACCTCTGCCCGATCTCGATGACCTACGCGGTGGTACCCGCGCTGCGCCACAACTCCGCCATTGCCGCGATCTACGAGCCGTTGCTGGCCTCGCCTGACTACCAATTCGGGCTGCACGAGCCTTCGACCAAGCGTGGCCTGATCGCCGGCATGGCGATGACGGAGAAGCAGGGAGGCTCGGACGTGCGCGCCAACACCACCCAGGCAACTCCCAACGCTGATGGAAGTTGGTCGATCGTCGGCCACAAGTGGTTCACCTCCGCACCGATGTCGGACCTTTTCCTCACTACGGCACAAGCTCCGGGCGGGCTGTCGTGCTTCTTCGTCCCCCGGGTGCTTCCCGATGGATCGCGCAACCCGATCCACCTGCAGAGACTGAAAGAAAAGCTGGGCAACCGCTCCAACGCGTCGGCGGAGATCGAGTTCGCCGGGGCGCTGGGCTGGTTGGTGGGCGACGAGGGCCGCGGAGTGGCCACCATCATGGAGATGGTCGACAACACCCGGCTGGACTGTTCGATCGGCGCCGCCACCGGCATGCGCTGGGGCGCTGTCCAGGCGGTACACCACGCCCGCCACCGGCGGGCCTTCGGTGCCGCACTGGTCGACCAGCCGTTGATGACCAACGTCCTGGCTGACCTGATCGTGGAGTCCGAAGCAGCGGTGTCGATGGGCATGCGGCTCGCCGGGGCGGCCGACCGAGCCGCCACCGGGGACCGGAACGAGCAGGTATTCCGCCGCCTTGCGCTCCCGATCGGCAAGTACTGGCTCTGCAAGCGAGCCCCGACCCACGCTGCCGAGGCGATGGAGTGCCTCGGGGGAAACGGCTATATCGAGGAATCCGGGCTACCCCGGCTGTACCGGGAAGCGCCGGTGAACTCGATCTGGGAAGGTTCGGGGAACGTGGCAGCCCTGGACACGCTGCGTGCCATGGCCAAGATGCCCGAGTCGATCGACGCGTTCTTCACCGAGGTGGAGCAGGCCGCCGGTGCCGAACCCCGCTTGGACGACGCCATCGGCCGTCTCCGCAAGGAGCTCACCAGCCTGGACGACATCGAGTACCGAGCACGGAGACTTGTCGAGACCTTTGCGCTCGTCTTGCAAGGCTCGCTGCTGGTCCGCTTCGGGGATCCCTCCGTCGCCGACGCATTCTGTGCCTCCCGCTTCGCAGACGATTGGGGAATCGCCTTCGGCACTCTCCCCACCGGGGTTGACACCAAGGCAATTATCGACCGGGCCAGGAGCGGTACCGAAACTTCGGGCTGAACCAGGACTCCCCCTCCGAAAGGATCTCGCTTCCCGGATCGCGTTTAGCGTCGAGATCAATCGCAGCCAAGATCAGAACAATAGATAGTCCGGCTTACTCCTCGGCGCGCCGCCGCCTCTCGCTCTTTCTCTGCGATAGTTCTCTCTTCTCCTGGAGGCGCGCCTCGACAGCGCCACGCGACGGACGGGTGGGTCGCCGCCGCCTCACCGGTCGTGCTGCTGCGTCGAGGCGATCAGCAAGCCTCTGCAATGCAGCGACACGGTTTGCATATTGCGACCGCGCGTCGGCTGCGACGATCCGGACCGAGTCGCCTAGTGTGGCCCGCGCACGACTAATGGCTCCGGCATCCCCTTCGAGCAACGTGAGATCGCAGATGAGCTCCACCCGGGTGTCAGACGCATTGACGTGCTGGCCACCGGGCCCGCTATTGCGGGAGAAACGCCACTCGAGCGCCTCGGTGGGAATAACCAGTCCTTCGGGGGTACGGGTGTCGTCGGGCATGCTGGCCAATCCTTGCAAGGATCGCAGGTCGTGGCGAACGGGACTCGAAAATCATCGTCCGGTCCAATGGGTGGCGATGGGCTTCAAGTATGCCGGGTGGTTGAAACGCCGGCGCCATCCTTGAATGCGCGACATCTCGTCGAAGCTCCGAATCGTCAGCCCACCTTGGACACCGCCGGGACGGTGTCCAAGGCGGCAGCGAACCGTTCGTCGGTAACATCTTCATCCCGCATCGATCCCGACAAGAATGAATCGTAGGCGGCCAAGTCAAGGTGACCGTGTCCGCACAGCGCCGTGAGGATGACCTTCTCTTCACCGGCCTCCTTGCAGGCTAGAGCTTCCCGAATGGCCGCGGCAATAGCATGGGTCGGCTCCGGCGCAGGCACGATTCCCTCGGATCGAGCAAAAAGGATAGCGGCATTGAAACACTCGATTTGGGGGATGGCGATGGCCTCCATCAGGCCAAGCTCGTAAATATGGGAGATGAGCGGAGCCATGCCGTGGTAACGCAGACCTCCCGCGTGAATGGGGTCGGGAATGAAGTCGTGGCCCAGTGTGTGCATCTTCACCAGCGGAGTGAGTCCGGCAGTGTCGCCGAAGTCATAGGCGTATAGTCCACGGGTAAGCGATGGGCACGATGCCGGCTCGACGGCACGTATAACGGGGTTCATGGTGCCGGCCAACTTCTCCCGAAGGAAGGGAAAAGACAGTCCACCGAAGTTCGATCCCCCGCCAGTACACCCGACCAGCAAGTCCGGTCCCCCCTCCCCTGCCATGCGCAGTTGGAGAATAGCCTCCTCGCCGATGACCGTCTGGTGGAGCAGAACATGATTGAGGACGCTGCCCAGCGCGTAACGATATTCAGGATGAGCGGCAGCCACTTCGACAGCCTCCGATATTGCAATGCCGAGGGAACCGGGGTGGTCAGCGTTCTGGGCCAGCGCTGCCCGACCCGATGCTGTTTCCGGGCTGGGAGAGCGGTGTACCGTACCGCCAAAAACCTCCATCATGATTCGCCGGTACGGCTTCTGGTCATAAGACGCGCCGACCTGCCAGACCTCGCACTCGAGCCCATAGAGGGAGCACGCATAAGCGAGAGCCGTTCCCCACTGCCCGGCGCCGGTCTCGGTCGTCAGCTTGGTCACGCCGGCCTTGGCGTTGTAATAGGCCTGGGGAACAGCCGTGTTGGGTTTGTGCGACCCAGCGGGCGACACGCCTTCGTATTTGTAGTAAATGCGGGCGGGTGTTCCGAGTGCCTGCTCGAGACGGTGCGCCCGGAAGAGGGGCGAGGGACGCCAGTGGCGGTAGGCGTCGAGCACGCCTCCGGGGATGTCGATGTACCGGTCGGCGGATACCTCCTGGAGGATCAGGTCCATCGGGAAGAGCGGAGCCAGGTCGTCGGGACCAACCGGCTCCAGGGTGCCCGGGTGCAAGGGCGGTGGTGGCGGCGAAGGCAGGTCCGGTATCACGTTGTACCAGGTCGTAGGGATCTGGCTCTCGTCGAGAACGAATTTATGCTGCCGGACGGTGTCGTCTAGTGCCACAGGATTCCCCTTGGTCGTGCCGAACTTTCGAGCCGAACCTACCACGGACGTCCACTGGGTCCTTTCGTCGATCGAGCACCCCGAGCACCGCAGACCCCGTCTGTTCTCCAGCTCGGGTGGGGAACCTAGGACGGTGAGATCGACACCTGTCCGTCGATCTCGGGCAAAGCGACCGCATGGTTACTCTTTTCGGACACCAACGCCGCCTGCTTCAAGGTCCGATTCACAATGTCGATATGTTGTCCTTGCGGAATCGCAAGACGGCGAGGCAATTGAATATTGACGACCACGGATTGACCAGCCAAGGCAGCTATCAACTCATCATGGAGCAAACTGACGTCGTCTCTGCTACGAGTCTTCACTTCGATGAGCAATTCGCCAGAGTTGGCATCCGAACACTTGAAATCTGGATCGCCCGTACCTCCGAATCAGGAGATGTCGCGATCACCACTTGAGGCCAAGATGGCAAAGGCTGCTCGGAATCGAGCGGGCTGTGATCGAGCAGGTCTTTTTCGACGAGGACGCCGACTGTCTGGTGGCAGCGGTTCGTGCCCGGAAAGGGGCCGGAAAGCTCCGATGCGGGATCTGTGCCCGTCGCTGTGGGCGCTATGACCGCGGTGAGGGACTACGACGGTGGCGGACTCTGGACCTCGGCGTGATGAAGGCATTCCTCGAGGCCGAGGCTCCGAGGGTGAACTGCCCCGAGCACGGACCGACGGTTGTCCAGGTCCCCTGGGCTCGTCATGGTGCCGGCCATACCCGAACCCGAGTCTTCGACGACCAGGTGGCCTGGCTGGTGACCCATACATCCAAGAGTGCGGTCACCGAACTCGATGCGTGGTTGTCATGGGCACGGCGATGTCGCATTCCCTCCTTCGTCGATCTCTACTACAAGATCGTTGCGCACCGTGACACGATCATCAATACCTTGAAGTACGGATTGTCGAACGGGTTGATCGAATCGACAAATACGAAGCTGCGTCTCATCACCCGCATGGCCTACGGATTCAAGTCGACCGACAACCTCATAGCGCTATGCCTGCTCGACATGGGTGGCTACTGCCCACCGCTACCAGGCCGTCAGGCTGCGTAATGGACCCACGGATATGTCAGGAGAGCCGGATTTTCGTATGATCCTTGATGGTAAGCATAGCTCTTCGGTGTGACTCTCAGCTCGCTTCGGCGAGTTCCTGCTTGCGCTGTACGGCTGCTTCGATAGCTCTGGCCCCCTACCGATCACGACTACTCGTCTAGGTTCAGGGCCGGCCGGCGGCAGACGTTCTCGTTTCGAGTACGCTGAGTGGTTTCAAGCGAGTCTCGGAGAAAAGGAAGTGTTCTGTACGATGACACGGGCAACAGGTTGGACCGCATTGGAATCAACCCGGGCGCACGGCAGGCTGCGGGCCGCGGCGGGGGCGATCTCGGCGCTGGCGGCGACGGTGGGGCTGCTCGCTCTCACCCCGGGGGTGGCCTCGGCGGCGGCGACGTTGTTCGCCGCCTCGGCAGCCGTTGGAGCCGGAAACTGCCACGATGCGGCCGACGCCTGCACTCTGGCCACAGCGATCGCCGCCGCCGCAAGCGGCGACACCATTGACCTGGCGGGCGGTGCGGCCGGCGACTACCGGTACGGCACGACGATCTCGATCCCCGCAGGATTCACCCTCACCTTCGACAACACCTCGGGCGCCGCTGCCACCTTGGACGGGACCGGTAACGGGGGGGTATCGGTCGTCACGGTCCCGGCAACCTCGGCGCTTACGTTGATCAACGTCACCGTGTCCAACGGAACATTGGTAGGTGCGCCCGGTGCGGTAGGTGCGCCCGGTGCGGCAGGTACGCCAGGCGGAGTCGGGACTCCAGGTCCAACAGAGGCGGGGGGCGGCATATGGAATGCCGGAACCCTCACCCTGGTCGACTCCCTGATTACCTTGAACTCGGCTATCGGCGGAACCGGGGGTGCGGGTGGATCCGATGGCGGTGCAGGACCTGGCAACGGCGGTGCCGGAGGTGACGGTGACGGAGGGGGTATCTACAACACCGGGACCCTCAATGTCGAGGACTCAACGGTTACGCAAAATGCAGTTGTCGGAGGTACTGGTGGCAACGGTGGTTCTACGGGTTCAGGTACAAGCACGGCGGGTACTAGCGGGAACGGTTTTGGAGCGGCCATCTACAGCAGTGGAACCCTCAAGGTCGAAAACTCGACAATCTCCAACAATATGGCCTCCGCCGGTGCCGCAGGTAGCGGATTTCTAGGAGGCGTTTTCATGCCCGGAAACGGTTCGGTGGGTACCGGTGCCGGAGGGGGGATCGACAAGACGGGTGGCACGGCGACCGTCCTGGCGAGCATCCTCAATCTCTCCCCACCCGGCCCGGGGGGTGGCGACTGCGCCGGCACCATCACAGATTCGGGTTACAACATCGATGACGACGGAACCTGCGCGTTTTCGGGTACCGGAAGCCACAGCGGCACCGCCGTTGACGGTACCTCTACCTATGGAACAGTTCTGGACGACTACCTGAGTACGACACTGGCCTCCAATGGCGGTCCGACTCAGACTTTGGCCTTGCTTACAACCCCAAGGTCCCCTACCACATTGGCCGATCCTGCCCTCGGTGTGGTTCCCACTTCGGTCAATCTGCTCGCCGGTGCCTCCCCGGAGCCCAACCAAGCGGGAACGACTGTCTGCGGGGTAACCGACCAGCGCGGCACGCTACCAACTTCCTTGATCAACTGCGATATGGGTGCCTTTTACCTGGCGTCGCCGATGCCCACCGTGACGAGCGTGGGCACCAACGGTGCCTGTCCTGCCACAACCCCTTCGGGTCCGGCAGCAGGCGGCACCACGGTCACGGTCTGCGGCACCAACTTCGACCCGATTGCCTCGAACGACACGGTCACGTTCGGCACAACGGCAGGTACCGTGTTTGCTGCGACGGCCAGCCAGATCACCGTCACCTCTCCGGCTGAATCGGCTGGCACGGTCGATGTGACGGTGACCACTGCCAGCGGGATCTCCGCCACATCGGCCAACGACAAGTTCACCTTCCAGAGCCCACCGCCGCCGGCTGCGACTCCCACCACGACGCAACTGACCTCATCGACGACGACAGTGGCGCCAGGCGCTACGGTCACCTTGACCGCGATCGTCTCGTCGTCTGCCGAGACTCTCCAGGGCACGGTCACCATCTCTTCCAACGGAACTGCTATCTCCTCGTGCACCGATATACCTCTCAACGGCGGGACTACCTCGTGCAAGGCCAGCTTCGCCACCGCCGGCTCGTATTCGCTCACCGCGTCCTTCAACGGCACCAGCTTCTTTTCCCCATCGACTAGCACAGCGTTGGTCGTAACGGTTCAGAGCGCCCCGCCGCCTGTAGTGACTGCAGTGGCTCCGACTTTCGGCGTGGTTGCCGGGGGAACCCCTGTCACGCTGACCGGCACCGGCTTCACCGGGGCGACTGCAGTGGACTTCGGGGCGACGGCTGCCGCAACCTTCAAAGTCAATTCCGACACGTCAATCACCGCCACATCTCCGGCGTGCACCTCGCCTTGTGTTTCCGGAACTCCCGTCGACGTGACGGTGGTAGCCCCAGGCGGGACGAGTGTGAAGACGAGTGCCGATCAGTTCACCTACACCTCGATTGGCTATATAGCCAATTATTTTGACGGCACCGTCACCCCCATCTCTGTCGCCACGGGTCAGACCGGGACCCCGATCCCGGTCGGCAACGCCCCGGATGCAATCGCGATCACCCCCGACGGGGCAACCGCCTATGTAGTCAATTCTGCTGACAACACCGTCACCCCCATCTCTGTCGCCACGGGTAAGGCAGGGGCCACGATCCCGGTCGGAAGCAGCCCGGATGCTATTGCCATAACCCCCAATGGGGCAACCGCCTATGTAGCCAATAGGAACGACAACACCGTCACACCGATCACTGTCGCCACGGGTAAGGCAGGGACCCCGATCAACGTCGGGAACTACCCGCAAGCAATCGCTATCACCCCCAATGGGGCAACCGCCTATGTAGCCAATTATTCTGACGGCACCGTCACACCGATCACTGTCGCTACGGGTCAGGCAGGGACCACGATCACGGTCGGGAACTTCCCGGCTGCAATTGCCATAACCCCCAATGGGGCAACCGCCTATGTAGCCAATGCTGGTGGCAACACCGTCACCCCCATCTCTGTCGCCACGGGTCAGGCAGGGACCCCGATCACGGTCGGGAACTTCCCGCAAGCAATCGCTATCACCCCCGATGGGGCAACCGCCTATGTGGCCAATAAAGGTGACAACACCGTCACCCCCATCTCTGTCGCCACGGGTCAGGCAGGGACCACGATCACGGTCGGGAACGAACCGCAAGCAATCGCCATCACCCCCAATGGGGCGACCGCCTATGTGGCTAATTATGGTGACGGCACCGTCACACCGATCACTGTCGCCACGGGTAAGGCAGGGACCACGATCACGGTCGGGAACGAACCGGATGCAATTGCCATCACCCCCGCGACGGCGCCCGCGCCCGCGCCTACGGTCACATCGATCTCGCCCCCCTTCGGCGTGGTTGCCGGGGGAACCCCTGTCACGCTGACCGGCACCGGCTTCACCGGGGCGACTGCAGTGGACTTCGGGGCGACGGCTGCCGCAACCTTCAATGT
>JAKAWH010000064.1 GCA_021817065.1 Actinomycetes bacterium | reverse complement strand
GATCTTGAACACCTTCATCACTTTAGCCTTGCCTGCGATCTCTCTCTGGTTGCCGCGGCGCCCGATCCGGGTCTTGACGTTGATCTCTTCGCCTTCCATGTACTCGACGTGGGATGGGATCTTGACCTTCATCCCCCCCTCGGAGATGTCGAGGCGCAGTGCCTCGACGAAACTGGAACTCTGGGAACCCTGGGAAAGGTAGATGTGGGACACATCGCGCACACGTGCGAAGCGGCGGAGCTGTTTGGTGATGGGAATGCCGACCTGCTTGAGCACCCAGGAGGGTTCCTCGGGGATGACTTTGGCGATGACGGCCGGGAGGACGTGCTCACCGTACTCGTCGCGCCAGGCGAGCATCAGCTTGTCGCCAGCCTTCGCTTCGACAATGGTCCCGCTCTTGGCTGCAGCGGCCTTGATGACCAGGAGGCCGCGTTGCGGGTCGGAGGCCTTGAGACGGGTGGTGTACTGGTCCTTCTTCTTGTGAAGGCGGAGGATAACCAGGTCGTTGCCTTCGTCCGGCCAAGCGCGGTCGTCCCGGCGATGCTGGGTGCCATGCGAGGCCCAGTGATGGAAAGTCTTAGATTTCTGGGCCTTCTGCTGATCTTTCGAACGGCCCGGGCCGATCACCCGCCAACCCCCGGTCTGGCAGCACGTTCCTTCAGGCCTTGAGCGCGGAGATATCCACGCAGGGAGAACCCCTCCCCGGATGCCGTCAACCTGGGCACACGATCAGTTTAGGACTACCCCGGGAAATCCGAGGGCGATTATGGTCGACCTGAATGGTCATCACTCAGCCGCGGGCAAGGAGTGCCCGCCCGGGCCGGTTCCGGCGTGCGGCAATCGGCGCCGCGTTGGGCGTTACCGCGGTTGCGGCCGCTGTGTGGGCTTCTGCTTCCGCGCCGCAACCTGCGGGTCGGGAGGCGCAGTCTGAGCTGACCTATGTGGCCGAGGTGGGGGGGCCGCTCGCGCAGGAGGAGCAACTAGCCGGGGTGGTGGACCAGGTGCGTACAGGAGGAAATTCCTTCCAGCGGGCCCAGTTGGTAGCAGACCTAGTGGAACTGGACGAGACCGCCCAGCGCGAGGCGACCACCATTGCGTCGATCAGCCCGGTGGGGCGCGTTTCCTTCGACATCCCAGCATTGGTCACCGCCGCAGAAGATTGGTCCCGAGGAGCAAGGCTCTTCGAGGTGGGGGTGCTGGCCTCGATCGGACCGGGACGGACGTCCCCGAATCAAGGTCCGGGAATGATCACGCCTCCGGCCGAGGGGAACGAATTGTGGGCGCAGGTTGAGGCTGTAGCCGGGGAAGGCCGGGCGGTGAGCACTCTCGCCAGTGCGGGTGCTGCGATGTCGGCTGGCGATGCCGCATACCGGCGCTTTTCCGGTTCGGTCGCCGCGGCCCACCGGATCTTGGGAAAAGGGGGCGTTCTGACCGATGTCCGGTGGGATCCCGATTCTCTGGGATGGTCGACCAGTGACCTTGCGGCTTTCGAGCAAGGTCTCGCCTCGTCTGAAACCTTGGCACCGGTTAACCAGGTGGCCCTCGACATCGCCTCGCTCGATCCCAGCCCCATCCCTGCTCAGGGAGCCGGCGGTGTCCCCACCATCGTGGGCACTGGAGCGATCACCGTTATCCTCGTGGTCGCCAATCAGGGCAATGTGGACGCCACCGGGGTCACCGTCACAGTCTCCTTTTCCCCCGTCGGCACCCCGGCTCCCGGCGCGCCGGTCGCCTCGTCTCTCTCGCGACGCCAAAGCGTGGACATCGAACCCGGGGGGCATCGGAGTATGGAATTCACACGAATGCTCCTGATACCGGGGCATACCTACACGATGACCGCATCGATCGCGCCACCCACCGGTCAGGCCAGTGCGGCAGGTACCTCGCTGACCCGGACGTTCTCAGTGGAATCGTGAGCTGCCCGCGGAGCGTTCGGAATGCTCTCGACCCGGATCGTGCCCGGCCTGCCGGCTTCCTGCGCGGGCTAGGGCGCGGCGTTGCCCTCTTGCCCACGCCGGGCCTCCTCCGCCTGCCGGGTTGCCTCGCGTAGCGATAGGCCACTTCGCCGAGCCAGTTCGGCGAGATCGTCGTACTCGGGCTTGGCACTGGTATCGCTCACCTTGAACCGGACGGTGATCCCCGCCACCGCCACCTCCTCTGTCCTGCGGGCCTCTGCCCAGCGAGTGACCGGCCATCGACGGGTACCAAGGGTTCCGGTCTCTGCAACCAGTAGGGCGGCGAGCGATTCGGAGCGGGTCGGATCGGAGAGCACCGAGAGCGTGTGGGAGGGCCGGCCCTTCTTCCCGGTCGCGGGCGCGACCCAGGCGTCCAGCGCACCGGCTTCCATGAGAGCCCCGACAGCGTGGCCGAGGACTTCGCCGGTGGCGTCGTCCAGGTTGGCCTCGATGATGTCGAGGGGCTGGCCGGGCCCGCGAGGGGGAACACTGAGGGTCCCGATCACCACCTGGACGCAATTGGGGAGATGGGTCAGCTCCGCGCGTCCGGCCCCGTAGCCGGATGCATCCACCACCATGGGGGGAAGCCCTCCGAATGCGGCACCCATTCCGGCGAGGAGAGCGGCACCGGTCGGAGTGGTCATCTCGATGTCGAGGTCGGTACCCACTACCGGCATTCCGCGGAGCAGCCGGAGGGTGGCCGGAGCCGGGTGGGGGATCACTCCGTGGAGGGAGTTGGTCGTGCCGCGACCGAGAGCTACCGGGCTGGCGTGAATCTCGTCGACGCCGAGATGTTCGAGCGCGAGGCAGGTTCCCACCACGTCGCCGATCGCATCGTGGCCGCCGACTTCGTGGAAATGCACGTCGTGGGGGTCCACTCCGTGGAGTTCGCCCTCGACCTCGGCCAGTGCCGCGAACACATCTCGGGAGCGCCGGTGAACCCGGTCGGGGAGGGGCGCCTTTTCGAGGAGAGCCTCGATGTCGGCGTAGGTGCGAGCCGGGCGTTCCCCGAGGGAGCCCTTTTCCTCGTTGCTGACCACGGAGACCGAAGTAGCCGCGATCCCGCACCGGGAGGTGGCAGTTGCTTGCACGGCCAGCCCATCGATCCCGAGCCGGTCGAGACCGTCGTTGATGGCGCTGAGATCTGCGCCCGCATCGATGAGGCTTGCAAGGGCCATGTCGCCCGCGATCCCGGCGAAACAGTGGAACCAGGCGGCGACCGTCACCCTCGTCCTCCTGCCCGGTCCGCACCGGAAGTGCCGGTCACCAGAGCATCCGGGCAACCGCGCACGCAGCGCCGAAACCATTGTCGATCCCGACGACTACCAGCCCTGCCGCGCAGCTCGCGTGCATGGCTAGGAGCGCGGTCACTCCTTCGAGACTGGCTCCGTACCCGGCACTGGTGGGGACAGCGACCACAGGGGCGGGCGTGAGCCCGGCCACCAGGCTCGCCAAGGCACCCTCCATTCCAGCCACCACCACCACCGTGTCGGCCCGGGCCAGGGTGTCGATCTCGTCCACGATCCGGTGGACGCCGGCCACGCCGCAGTCGACGATCCGGGTCGGAGAAAAGCCGTAGGCGGTGAGGGTGGCGATGCACTCCGCCGCCACCGGGAGGTCGGCGGTCCCGGCTGTGATCACCACGACCTGCGCGGTACGCGCCGGGGAGTGACGCCACGAGAGAGTCGAGAGGGGTGCGTCGGGGTCCTCGGGAGTTCGGCATGCTCCCGGGTTGGAAGCGACCGCCGCGCCGGCCTGGGCCGGATCGGCCCGGGTGAGCAAGACGGGGACCTCGGCGGGTTCGGCGAGGAGTTCGGTGACGATGGCCGCGCACTGTCCGGGGGTCTTCCCCGGGGCGTAGACCGCTTCGGCCAGCCTTTGGCGAAGCGGCCGGTGATGGTCGACCCGGGCAAAACCAAGGTCGGAATAGGGCATCCGTTCGAGCTGTCTCACCGCCTGATCGGGAGAAGTCTCGCCGGTGGCAACGCTGCAGAGGAGTCGGGTGAGGGCTGGTTCGTCCACAGGTGACAGAATTGCACGCCATGGACCCTCACTCGGCCCGCACGATGCCGCCGGTGGAAGCGGTGGGGTATTTCGGTCCGCCAGGCACCTTCACCGAGGAGGCTCTCCTCAGCCAGGCCGACCTGGCCGAGCACCGGCTGGTGCCCTACCCGACGGTGACCGAGGTTCTCGCCGCGGCGCAATCCGGAGAAGTCGGTGTCGGTTTCGTGCCGCTGGAGAACTCCATCGAAGGGTCGGTGACCGTTACGTTGGACCACCTCGTCTTCGACCACGACCTTTTCATCCAGCGCGAGGTGGTAATGGGGGTTCACCTTCACCTTCTCGCGCCATCGGGCTCCCGGATCTCCGACATTCGCACGGTGATGTCTTTTCCGGTGGCAAGTGCACAGTGCCGCCGTTATCTCGCAAGGAACCTGCCTGGCGCGGAGGTGCTTGCTGCCAACTCCACCGCCGAAGCTGCCCGCCTCGTGGGCGAAGGTGCCGTGCAAAGCGCGGCTGCTATCGCCCCTGCTCTGTGCGCCAAGCTGTACGGCCTGGAGGTGGTGGCTTCCGACATCGAGGATCACGACAGCAACGAGACCCGCTTCGTGGCGGTGGCACGATCCAGCGTCCCCCCGCCCACCGGTCACGACAAGACCAGCATCGTGTGCTTCCAGGACGCCGACCGGCCGGGCAATCTTCATATGATCTTGGGCCAGTTCGCCGCACGGGGCATCAACCTCACCAAACTCGAATCCCGTCCCACCAAGAAGGGCTTGGGCGAGTACTGCTTCGTGATCGACCTGGAGGGGCACATCTCCGACGAGCTGGTGGCCGACTGCCTCAAGGAGTTGCACGCCGAGCTACGGGATGTGAAGTTCCTGGGCTCCTATCCTGCGGCCGGTGAGCACGGACTGGCTATCAGGGAGGCGGCAGGGGCGGCCTGGGCATCGGCGGAGTCCTGGGTTTCCTCGTTGAGATCCCGGGTGCGCCAAGTCCCGTAAGACCCAGCCCCGGCACTCCCTTCTTCACCCCAGCCCCGGCAGGCCCCGCTTCACCCCAGCCCCGGCAGGCCCCGCTTCACCCCAGCCCCGGCAGGCCCCGCTTCACCCCAGCCCCGGCAGGCCGTCGATGCTGGTGGCGTTCTTTTCCCGGCGGTAGTCGTCCAGGCCGGCCTCACCCTTCCGTGCAGCCCATTGGGGAAGCATCTCCCGATCGCCCCGGTAGTCCATGAGCGGCACGCCGAAGCCGCAGGAATCCGAGACACGCTCGACTCCGGCCACGATGACGCTCCGGGTGCCCTCGACCGATGGAAAGTGCCCAATGAGGTTGGTGAACTTCGGGTCACTACGATCGACCACCTCGCCGGTTCCGTGAATGCGGACGATGCGGGGCGGGCCGGCAAACGCACAGAACATGAGGACGATGCGGCGGTTCTCCCGCAGATGGGCGATGGTCTCGACGCCGCTTCCGGTCAGGTCCAGGTAGGCGACGGTGCCGGGATCGAGAACCTGGAAGGTGCCGGACAAGCCCTTGGGGGATAGGTTGAGGTGCCCACCGGCATCGAGCGGCGCGGTCGCCACGAAAAAGACCGGTTGGGAGAGCATGAACTCGGCCAACTTCCCGTCGATCTCTTCGTAGGCGCGTCCCATCGGGAAACTCTACGTGCAGAGACGAACCTCGTGGCTGCTGCCCGTGCTCCGCAGCGCACCGGTCTTCGGAGAGGGGAGGAGCCCACGACCATCTACGCTTGTTCCTGGCTCCCGGTCCTCGTGTCGGGACCTGGAGGGATGGCAGAGCGGACGAATGCACAGCTCTTGAAAAGCTGCGACCCGCAAGGGTCCGTGGGTTCGAATCCCACTCCCTCCGCTGGTAGAAGAACTATTCCTTGATATTGGGTGGGGTAAAATTGGAGCCTTGTCCATAATCTGTCCGTAAAGTCACAGAGGTCGGCAACTCTTGGACGCGTGGCCCACATCGAGGCGCAGGGCCGGTCTCCCTACACGCTGTGGCGCTACAGGACCGTCATAGCATCTCACCTTCGCCCGGCTCTCGGCCACGTCGAGGTTGCGAAGTTGCGGGCTTCGGATCTGGACACCTTCTATGCCGCGCTGATCGGAGAGGGGCTCAACCCGCTCACCGTCCGCAAGTATCATGCGGTCCTCTCGGCGTCCCTGCGCCAGGCGGTCAAGTGGGGATGGATCGAGCGCAGCCCCGTCGAGAGAGCGTCACCGCCGTCGGTGCGCTACCGGGAACTCGTCCCACCGTCGGTGGAGGAGGTCGCCAAGTTTCTCAAGGAGTGCGAGGAGCGGCGCCCGGAACTGGCACCAATGATCTACGTTGCTGCCACCACAGGCTGCCGTCGAGGCGAGCTATGCGGTCTCCTGTGGGGCGACATCGACTTGGAGGACGCCACCGTCATGATGTCCCGATCGATCGCCGACTCGCCGGCCGGCGTCCAGGTTAAGGACACCAAGACCCTCCAGTCCCGCAAGTTGTCCCTCGATCCGTCGACGGTTGAGGTACTGCGCCTGCACAGGGAACACTGCAAGGCAACTGCAGCTTCCGTGGAAGCGTCAATTACCGGCAAGTCATTCGTGTGGTCGCAGTCGCCGGACTTCTCCGAACCCTACCGGCCGACCCACGTCAGCGCGACTTTCCGCGATCTCCGGGAGGCCACCGGGCTCAAGCACGTCAGCTTCCACGCGCTCCGACATTTCGCCACCACCGTCCCCGCCGGAAAAGGCGTCGCAGTACGCACCATCGCCGGCCGGCACGATCTCATCTCCCGGTGGCCGCTGGGACCGGTGGAGGAGAACCCGGTCTCCAGGTCGGTGATCGAACACCGGCGGGAGGGCTGCTTCTGGGGCGCAGCGCCTCCGGCCCGGTTCCGGCCACCTGCCCGTCCGGCCGTAAGCGATGGCATGGTGGAGCCGACCAAGGTGGAGGGGAACACGGTGGATGTCGCAGATGCCGTCTACTTTGTCGGACATGCCGCCGTTGCCACGGGTCACCGGAGCCGACGTCGTTCGAGCCCTCGGGAGGCTCGGTTGGGTCGTCGTCGTGCAAAGGGGCTCCCACGCTCAGCTCAGGCATCCGGCGCGCGGCGGAAGGGTTACCGTTCCGCTCCACGCGGGCGAGACCGTGGGTCCGGGCCTGCTCCGGTCGATACTCGCCCAGGCCGGAGCCACTACCGAGGAGTTCCGGGCCGTCTTGTGAAAAGATAGACCCCGTGCGGACTTACACCATCGTGGTGGAACCCGACGAGACCGGAGACCTGGTCGTCTCCGTCCCGGCCCTGCCGGGCTGCCTTACCCATGGCAAGTCCGTCGAGGAGTGCCGAGAACGCGCTGCCGAAGCCATCGAGGTTCACATCGCCGGATTGCTGGCTGACGGCGAAGCCGTTCCCGAAGAAAAAGCGGTGCCGCAGCTCCTTTCCGTCACGGTCGCCGCCTGAGCCTTCGCCTCCCAGCGCACATGCGGATGGGCGGGCCTGCCGGCGTGCCGGCAGGCAAGTACCCCCCCGGCGTGACACCCCAGCCGTAAGCTCGGGGGCGATGGCAAGGGTTCGAGGGTGGGGAGCTGACGAGGGTGCTTACCTCGTGGAGCTGAGCAAGTCGTCGATGAAGTTGGTGATCTCGCGATTCTCGGTAGTGACCTTCTCCCATGCCGTTTCGAACTGGTGGTGCATCAACTGAAGCAAGGGCGGGTAGGTGGAGATACCCCGGACTTCTCCACGATCGGAGCGGTTGCGTGCCCGGGTGTAGCTCTCTACGAACAACGCGACGGGGAGCTGGTGGTGGTCCAGGATCAGCTCCCAGAGAGCAGGTCGCCGATGGGTTACGCGCGGCAGGTTCGATGTGGTCTCCACGAGACGGATCTGGAAGCTGTCCCCCTTTTCCCCAAGGAGTCGCCGTACACGCCCGAGGGTATCGGCGCGCTGCTCCACGGTGTAGAGGTTCCCCTCCCCTCCGAATGGGTCGTCGATAGGGGGGACACCCGATTCAACGAAGGAGCGTAGCCCGGCCCTGGTGAGGATCTGGCGGCGTCGTAGGGTGCCCCAGTTCTTCGAATCGAAGTTCTCATGGCGCTTGCGATGCTGATCGAGGAGCGTCTGAAAGGCACCGTACTGGGGGCTGGACGGATCCTTGAGCTCCGGCCTCAACTTGTCGAGGAGGATGGGTACCCGCTGGTCAATTGTCTTGGGTCCATCCCACGATGAGCTCGGGCCATCCTTGACGAGGAGGATCTCGCCAGCATCGGCCTCGTACTTCATCAGCTCCCTGTTGAAGTCGACGATACGTTCGTAGTCTCTTTTCAAAGCGGAACCGGTGGAGAACACGTCGAGGAGAAGGTTGTCCACACTCGACGTTGCCGTTTGAGATAGGAGGTCTTCTACGAGACCGGGATCGTAAATGCGCGTCGACGATATCGCACCGTCGGGAGAAGTCCACCAGAACACGCCTCCGGGGAGCACGGGGGCCAGGAGGAACCCGAACCCGGGAGCGACGAAGTTGAGAGGCATGCTACGCACCTCGTAGATCGATCCGACGTGACCGATCATGGAACGCAATTCGGCTCTCCATACTTCGGGGTCACGCACCTCATCGGGAAAGTAGCGCACCACCGCACCACCGCGCTTGAGGATGTTATGGATCATTGCGGTGACTCCCGCGGGTAATCGCTCGCCGGCGACATAGGTGGTCGCGTATTTACGGGTCGTATCGCGCGCGATATCGAGGCGTTCGATCAATTCCAGGAGTCCGTTCAGGGGCTTCCCGTCCAAGGACGCGGCCGGTTCGGCGATTCCGGGCGCACGCGCGGAGATGACTTGTTCAGTGCCGGTTGGCTCTGGGGCTGACATGCCGGTTGCATAAGAGCCTTCCGGGTTATCGGGCTGGCTCACCGCCTCGAAGAGGATCTCCTCGGGCGCCGCTCTCCTACGCCCGCTGGCCAGCTCCCGGCACTCGTCCACGGGAAGTCCGAGTTCTCTGGCGATCTCATCGACGGCTCTTGCGATCCAGTCGGTTGCGAGACTGCCAGACCCGAGAACCCGGGAGAGCTGCCATGGGTGGAGTTTGACCGCTTTGGCGAGCTGGGCCTTGGTCCAGGGCTTGCGCAGCTCTATTCGGTTCTTGGCGAGCTCGGCCTCGATGCGCTGTGCAAAGCCGTGTGCGACCATGGGTCATTTCTAGCACAGAGTCTAGCAGATCGGTGTGCGCTAGGGATTGCTAGAGTTTATGGCGATATATCTGGCAATTCGCACATATACTCGCTACTTTTGGAAATGTTGCATGATAATTCGATGCAGGTACCAGGGATGAACGAACCCTTGTCTTACCAGGTGATGCCAGAGGAAGTCAGGCTAGTACTGGAACGATGCTACCGCCTTATCACTGAGGTGGCCGAGAACCTCCGCAGGATCACCGCCCCGGAGGGGGAGACCGCCGCATGGTCTCGAGCGCCGATCGAATCTCCCGTGCCGCCTGTTCGAGGTCGCCGGCCGCCTTCTCCAGATCTCTCGTCCAGGGATCCCCCTCCGCAGGAGCCGGGACGGCCTGGCCGGTGTCGATGAGTACTGGCTCGTTTCCGTCAAGAACGCGGTCGATCGAGTCCGCGGTCCAGTCGAGGCACTTGCAGATCCTTGCCGCCGTCACCGGCTTGGGCCAGGATTTCTCGCCCTCCACGTTCGTCCAGGTGGCTATGGACACGCCTGCCCTCTTGGCCGCGGCGGCCCCGCTCAGCTCCAATTGCGTACGGCGCCTGCGGACGTACAGGGCGAGGCGTGCCATTGCGGCGGGGTCAACCATAGCGAAGCCGACATTATCGGTTCACTGTGAAGTCATAGGCAGACATTCTATGCGCGTCATGCCTGGTCACCATAGGACTAACGATGTCCTATTGTATTCACCGAATACACATGAGCAGGTCAACATAGGAGCATATAGAATCGTCGACCGATGCGCCTGAACCCCCATTCCCTCCGAGCCATCCGCCAACGCTCGGGACTCTCCCAGGCAGAACTCGCACGGCGAGTCGGGCTCCGAGGGCGGGCACACCTAAACAACGTCGAACTCGGCAGGCGCACCGCCTCCGAGCGATTGATCGTGGGCCTTGCCGCAACGCTGAAGGTACCAGTGCTTGCGCTGGTTAGCGACGATCCTACCGGGATCGAAACCGCCACCGCGAACGGGAAGCACCGGGTCCCAGTGTCCGGGGCAGCGCGCACCTCGAAATCTGTCGGCGTTGCATCTGAAAAGTCTGGCAATTCTACCGAGTAGAGAGGGAGAAGAAACGATGAAGGTATGGCACTGGGGAATCACGAAGTCGCGTGCTGGGATGAGTGCAGTTCGACTCGCAACGGTCGTTTCGCTCATTTCGACGTCTACTGCGGCAATCTTGCTCGGAAGCACCGGTGTAGCGCAGGCTACCCCGACGGTGGTTTGCACATGGACCAACGCCAGTGGCACTCCTGACATCTCAATCGCCGACAATTGGAGTCCCAACGCGGGCCAGTCCTGCGGTGGTACGTCTACCTCGACTGGTACTGCGACGCTATCGGGTGCACAGCTCGTCTTTCCGGCGACGATTCCGACTGGTGGTGGGTCGCCGTCGCTCGATCAGAGCGAGAGTGTCGATGATGTCGTCTTCGATAACGGCTACACGATCGGGGCTGGCGGCGGGACGCTCACGCTGACGCCATCTGGAGGATATGGACTTACTGATAATGCCAATTCGGTAGTCCAATCGCCAGTTGCTCTTGGCAATTCTCAGGTCTGGCAAGCGTATGGCGGCGGAGACTTGGCCGTAACTGGCGTCATCTCCGGGGGCTTCTCGTTGACGGCGGGTACTCCCGGGACGGGCACCGGAATCGTGAACCTTTCCGCAGTGAACACCTTCACGGGCTCTACAACTGCACAGGCGGGCACCCTTCAAGTCGGAGGAGGATCCCTATCGTCTGGCGCGGTGTCAATATCGGATGGAGCGACACTGGAATTCGAAACCCCCTCTGCGACAACCTTTTCCAACACACTGACCATGGGAAGCTCACATGGGGGGGCAACAATGGAAAACGGGTCCCCTTTCCTTGTTACGTGGTCGGGAAATGTCTCATTAATTGGGGGAATATCCAACACGATCAACGGCTTAGATGGTGGCCTCAGCATCACCGGCGCGATATCTGGTACTGCTCTCCTGGATGCTGCTCCCCTGAAATCCGAATCCGGTGTTGCCAATTCGTTGTCGCTGTCCGGCGCCAATTCCTATGCTGGCGGCACCACAGTCTCGTCAGGAACTCTCGTGCTTGGTGCCGCCAATTCAGTTCCCGGCGCTCTCAATGTTGATTCGGGTGCCGCCTTCGATCTGGCCGGTTACGCCGACTCCGTGACCTCCATCTCCGGAGCGGGCACGATCACCGACTCGGGCGCTGCAGCCACCCTCACCGACACGCAGACGACCTCGACCACGTTCTCTGGAAACATCACTGGCGCAGTTGCGCTCAACATGGATGGGAGCGGTGGCGAACTTTACATCCTTGGAGGGAGCGCTGACTCGTACACTGGAGGTACCACTGTGACAGCGGGAGAGCTTATGGATGGTGCTCCTGCTGATGGCTTCGGCACGGGTGCGATCACAGTGGATGACAACGCAACGTTGGGAATCGGTGGGGGTATTGGAGGGACATTCCCCAATGCCCTAACTCTTGGCTCGAGCGCCGGGGGAGCAACTCTCTCTAACACCTTTGACAGCACTTGGAATGGCTCGGTCACTCTGGTCGGAACCTCAGACACGCTGGGCACGGCTAACCCTCTGACCGTGAGCGGCGTGATCTAAGGGAGTGGAGCGCTGGTGACGAGTTCCGGTGCCGGTACCATTACGTTGAGCGCAACTAATACCTACTCGGGTGGAACGACCATCCAATCTGGTGTACTGAAGATTGACAACTCAGCAGGACTCGGCACTGGAGCAGTGACC
The DNA here is from genome assembly GCA_021817065.1 of Actinomycetes bacterium. GTDB lineage: Bacteria > Actinomycetota > Acidimicrobiia > Acidimicrobiales > JAKAVM01 > JAKAWH01. The sequence goes on along the minus strand of JAKAWH010000064.1, from coordinate 5,731 downwards.
GTTGATTCCGGTTCAATTGTGAATCTCGAATTCAACCTATCGGGAACTGTGACAAATGCGATTAACGACCTTGGCTTCGTGTCTGGCCAGTCGGCGAGCACACTGACTCTCTCGGGAGCCATATCTGGAACCGGGACTTTCTTCGCCGAGGGCGGGAACGTAATCCTCTCTGGAGCGAACACCTATAGCGGTGGAACTACAGTTACGGGTACTTTGTCGTTGGGTGCGGCAAATGCAGTCCCAGGCCCGTTAGTTCTTGGACCGTATTGCGGGATGGGGACGTTCTGCACTTTCGATCTCGCGGGAAATGCAGACTCGATCACTTCCCTTACAGGAAGTGGAACGATCACCGACTCGGGAGCTGCGGCTGTCCTCACCGACACCCAGACGACTGCTACCGCGTTCTACGGCAACATCACCGGCGCGGTTGCGCTCAACATGGATGGGTCCGGCGAGCTCACGCTCTACGGTACGGGCAACACGTACTCCGGCGGGGCTACGGTGACTACGGGGATCTTGGCTATCAACGATCCCTCAGGACTTGGCTCTGCTTCGGCGAGCGTTGCCTCGGGAGCGACCCTGGGCTTGCTGCCGTCCGCCGCAACGGTGCCCAACTCCGTCACCGATAACGGGCAAGTGCAGGTGGGGGGATCGTCGACAGAATCGGGCGCTATCTCAGGGACCGGCACCGTCCTTCTCTTTGGACCCTCGGCGACGCTGTCGGGCACCGACACGTACTCGGGCACCACGACGGTTGACAATGGTGTTGACGACATCACCGGTTCGATCACCAGCAATGTCACCGTGGATACGACCGGAACCCTGGACCTCACTGGGTCCGTCACGGGGAACGTCACCATTCAAACCGGTGGCGCGAACCTAGAGGGGTCAGGAAGCGTCACTGGCTCTGTTACGTCTTCGGCGGGAGGCGGAGCCGTTGAAGTTACGCCAGGCACAACCGCTCCGAGTCCCGGTACGTTTACCGTTGCAGGTAATGTGAATCTCTCGGCGGTCACATCCGCGCTCAACATCGACATTGCTGGCACAACACCGGGCTCGGGCTATTCGCAGCTTGTGGTGAGTGGTGGAGGCTCGACCGTCAACGTCACGGGCGCCTCGTTGAATGTCACCCAATCTGTGATGCCGCCTGCCGGAACGAGCTTCGACATCCTGGTCAACAATGGGGGGTCGCCGATCACGGGTACCTTCTCGGTCAGTGGAACTTCCGTTCCGGAGGGCGGGACGTTCGCCGTGGACGGGTCTATCTACAAGATCACCTACGTAGGTGGCACCTCGGGGCACGACGTAGTGGTGACCGACATCGCCAATCCGGTGTCGAACCCCACCCCTGGACCCACTGTCAGCTCGATCTCCCCTAGCACAGGTCCGGCAGCCGGCGGGACCCCTTTTACCATTACCGGGTCCAACTTCGTCTCCGGTGACGGGGTGTCCTTTGGCACGGTGGGATCGGCGACCGGGGTGACAGTGGTCTCCTCTACCGAGATCACTGGCACCACCCCGCCGGGCACCGGCACAGTCAACGTCACCGTGCTCGGCCCGACAGGCGCGAGCACGGGCGTCCCCTTTACCTACTCGTCGTCGGGTGGAACGGGCACCTCTTCGACCCCACCCCCACCACCTTCCGGGGCGACAAGTTCCAACTCGGGGAGTTCCACCTCGGCAAGCGGCACGGCGACGGCCTCCTCGGGCGGAATAACCGGTACGGCAACCGGAGTCGGAGGGATCACCGTGGCCATCTATTCCGGCGATCCAGAATCGGCATCCCCCAACTCCGTTTCCAGCCCGACCTATTTCGATGTGGCGGCCAACCAGGGAAACGCCTTTTCCCAGGTGGTCGTACAGGTGTGCAACCTGGGGACGGCAACCGCGGAGAACGCCACCATGGACTGGTACGACCCTACCGCCAACGGCGGCAAGGGTGCCTGGAGCGCGGTGACGCCAGCGGGGTCCTTTTCGAACGGGTGCCTGAGTGTCACCGTGTCGTCGACCTCCTCGCCGTCGATCGCCCAGCTCTCCGGGACCGTCTTTGGGGCGGGTACGGGCGGTTCCGCGCCGGTGGGGACGTCTGTCTACGTCGACTCATTGTCGCTCAATCCCTGGCCGCCGCAAGCGGGACCAGTGACCTCGTTGACGGTTTACTTCACCACGTCTTCCACAGGGGCGCTGACTCCGGGAACCTCTACGATCACTCTGGATTCCTCCACAGGTGGGGTTGGCACGGTCTTTCCCCAGAACGCGTCCGACTACACCATCGATGGTGTGGAGGCGATTGTCAACGTGTCGAATGGGGTGGTGACTCTCACACTTCCATCGACGGTGAACGCAAGTGCCGTGGGTGCTGACGACGAGGTCGTCGTCGATGTGTCCTCGGTGAGCCTGCCCTCCCCGATGCCGGGAAACTACAGCCTGAACGTCTGGACGTCGTCGGACTTTGCGCCGGCCACCTCGCCACCGGCTTCGGCACCGAACGCGTCCGGTTACTGGCTCATCTCGTCGAACGGGACGGCGTATCCCTCTGGTGCGGTGACAAGCCTGGGTTCGCCTCCATCCCAACTCGACCAGCCCGTCGTCGGCACCGCCGCCACTCCCGACGGCAAGGGCTACTGGGAAGTGGCCTCCGACGGGGGCATCTTCACGTTCGGCGATGCGAGTTTCTACGGGTCGATGGGGGGCACGCCCCTCAACAAACCGGTTGTCGGGATGGCAGCCACGCCGGTTGGCAAGGGGTACTGGTTGGTCGCGTCCGACGGCGGCGTCTTCACCATCGGCGATGCGAGTTTCTACGGCTCATCGGCTGGCACACTCACTGGCAAGGAAATCGTCGTCGCGATGGCAGCGACGCCGGACGGCAAAGGGTATTGGCTCACCACGCAAGCAGGTCAGGTGACGGCCTTCGGCGACGCCGCCACGTTTGGTTCGCTCAGTTTCTCCAAGCCTCAGATGGCTCCGATCGTCACGATGGCCGCGACAAGTGACGGCAAGGGTTACTGGTTGGTCGCCTCCGACGGCACCGTTACGCCCTTCGGCGACGCTCCTGCCGCAATGCTTCCTGTGCCTGGAACCAGTGGGGCATCGGTGGCGAGCGCAGTGGTGGGTGTCGCATTCTCCACGGAGCCGACAATGGGCGATTGGGCGATCTGTTTAACGGATTACGTCGGTGTCTGCAGCTATACAAATGCTGAAATAGTGGCGGGGCAGAGCGTCACCTTTAGCGCGGACGTCTTAGGCAGCGCCAGCCTCTATAGCTTCCAATGGCTCGAGTCTCCAGCCGGAACGCCTGTCACCGCGAGTTCGTTCACCCCGATCAGCGGCGCGACTTCAAGCAGTTACACCTTTGCCACCACTCCGGGTACTGCACTGGGAGAGTGGAATTTCGAGGTTGAGGCGACGAGTTCCACTGGAAGCTTCCATCAGACTACGTTCGACTCGGTCAACGTGGTTTCCTCGGGTGCACCAACAGTGACGTCGGTTTCTCCAAGTTCTGGACCGTCTTCGGGCGGTACGACAGTCACCATCACCGGCACCAATCTGGCCAGTGCCACAGGTGTCAATTTCGGTCGCGCACCGGGAACTTCGGTTACGGTGAATTCCCCCACCTCGATCACGGTGACATCACCGTCGTACTCTTCGGAGGGTGGAACCGTCGACGTGTACGTCGTCACTCCTTCGGGTGACTCGGCTCCGACACCAGGCGACCGGTTCACCTATATTTCAGGGTAGACAGTGCTGATGGCCCCGCCTGGGTGTTCGCGCACGGAAGGAGGCGAATGTGTTGACGGGTAGAGGAACGCCCCACTGGATATCTATTCTCGGCGTGACGCTCGTGGTGGCGGGAGTAGCGTCGATGGTTGCCCCTGCTCCAGTTGATGCGAAGACGGGAGCCGTTGGTACGCAGCATTCCGGCACCGGAAACGCCCGCAAGTTGATCAGCCCACGTACTTCGTCTATCACGTGGACGCCGGTCGGTCCGGTTCGCATACCGAATGCCCACGTGGGCGATGCGTCCGAAGCCAGTCTCATCGCATCAGGCCGGATTCAGGCTTTTACCATGGACCCAGGCAATCCGCAGCTCATGTATGCGGGTGGAGGTGTTGGGACGGGCAACTCTGGCCCGGCGAGCCAAGCGGGTTTTCTGCGTTCTACCGATGGTGGAACCACCTGGTCTCGGTCGATGACCGGCCTGACTGACCCGATGATCGACGCGTTGTGGCTCGATCCCGGCAATCCGAATGTCATCCTGGCATCGACCTTCTTCTCCGGCATCTTTCGTAGCACCGACGGAGGCTCCTCTTGGAGCCAGGTCTGGCAAGGCTCAGCAACCAGCATCGTTTCCTCGGGAACCACACTGTATGCAGGAGTGGAGCAAGGTATTGTGAGTTCGACCAACGATGGGGTCTCTTGGTCGATACTCGACTCCACTCCCAGCGCCGTGCGGACGGTGTCGGCCGGTCCGGGGTCGATATGGGCGGGCCTCGACAACGGAGCGGTGATCGCTCGCACGTCTCCGAACGGTTCCTGGCAGACGGCGATCGCGGCGCCCTCCTGTGGTCAGACCTGGGATGTGGCTGCAGACCCGAGCGATGCCAATACGGCGGTCGTAGCCCAACAACCATGCGGTGCTGGCGACGTGAATCTCGTCACACATGACGGAGGTGTCACATGGTCGACGTGGTCGTCGCCACCTTCTGGTGGGTATGCCAACTCCGGAGGTCCGGCAAAGGTTCTGCTCTTCGATCCGGAGAACTCCAATGTCATCTACTCGGGATCGGGCGGCGGGTTATATGTGTCGACCAACGGGGGCTCGACGTGGAGCTTCGTCCATCTCATGGAAGACCTCAATATGATCCAAGTCTTCGTAGCCGGTTCGACCGAGTACCTTGTCGTCGGCGGGGACCAGGGTATATACGAGAGCACCAATCAAGGAAGCTCCTGGACCAGCCTCAACGGTAATGCATATACCGGTCTCCAGACTGGTGTTGCCGTGAGCGGTTCAGAGATCCTGACCCCGGTGCAGGACTTCAGCCCTGAGCAAAGCTTCGATGGCGGGAACACCTGGGAGCAGCTCTCCAGCAGTGGTGCACCTTCATGTGAAGATGGTGTAGCTGCGATTGATCCACTATCTAGCAGTTTTCAGTACGTCTGGAATGGATGCGGATTCCAGTACTCGACGGATGGCGGACAGAGTTTCACGAAGTCGCCCTCTCTGCCGGGGAGTGAGTGGACGTTCAACGGCGACGAGGACTACCTGTCTTTCGACATGAGCGTCCCGGGCAAGCTGTATGCGGTAGCGAAGGATGGCATCTTCATAAGTACCGATCACGGCGCTGACTGGCAGAACACGAACTGGGGCTTTGCAAATCCCAGCCTCGTGGTGGTTGATCCGACCAATGACCAGACGATCTTCGTGGGTATGCTTCCTGTTGGAGGTTGTTGCTCGACACCCGGCACCCTTGAGGTGAGCCATAACGGCGGCTCTACATGGTCGCAGGCCAGCATCGCAGGTATCTACGGCAATCTCACTGCTTTGTCTGTTGATCCCGCAAACCCATCGACGATCTACCTGGGAACCTCACTTGATTTTGCTCAGGGGGGTGGGATCTTCGAGAGCACCGACGGCGGATCCACGTTCCATGCGGTGAATTCAGGTCTCAACGATTCGTACCCGGCGGATCTCGGGTATGGGTACGTGATCGATATACCATTCTCTGAA
>JAKAWH010000166.1 GCA_021817065.1 Actinomycetes bacterium | reverse complement strand
CTTGTCGAAAATGTCGGAACTCTCGTAGAGGTCGAGCAGGGCGGCGAGGATTGCGTCGTCCGATTCGTCCGCCGGTAGGCGTTCTGCCTTGCAGGTGTCGACCCCGTAGCGCTGGCGGGAGAAGCAGGTGTAGTAGCGGTAGCGGTACTTGTTCCCTTTGGCCGCCGTGCCGACGAAGTGCTTGCCGCATGACGCGCAGACGATAAAACCTGACAGCAGGTAGTCCGATGAGTTCGAGGCGCGCTTGGAATAGTCCTCGCCGCGGGCGACGAGGAGCTCTTGAGCCTGGGAGAACACCTCGGGATCGACGAGGGTTGGGTGCGAGGCAGCGTGGTAGCTGCCGCGGAAGTAGATCTCGCCGACATAGGCCCGGTTGCGCAGAATGGTCAGGACTGCCATGTGGCTGAACGGCCGTCCCGCCCGAGTCCGATGGCCCCGATCGTTGAGCCAGGCGGCGATGGAGCGCGCGCCGATGTGTTTGGTGACGTAGAGATCAAAGACGACGGGCACGAGGGCCGCGGTCGCCTCGTCGACAACAAAGCACTTGGTCGCCGGGTCGACCACGTAGCCGTAGGGAGGAGATCCGGCCGTCCATTCGCCCCGCGCCGCCTTGCGCTCCATGCCAGAGATCACCCGGTCGATGATGGTGGCCCGCTCGAACTCGGCGAAGACGCCGAGCATCTGGACCATCATTCGACCCGCAGGCGTGGTGGTGTCGAAGGGCTCGGTCGCCGAGCGGAAGCCCACCCCTCCGAATCGAGTTCTTCGAGGAGCTGGGCGAGCCCGCGCACCGACCGGGAGAATCGGTCCACCCGGTAGACGAGCAGGAGGTCGAATCGGCGAGCCTTCGCTGCCGTCAAGGCGGCAGAAAGAGCCGGGCGCTCCGCCGTGGCCCCCGAGGCCTGGTCGGAAAATGTCTTGACCAGCTCCCAGCCGTCCTGGGAGGCGATATAGGCAGCCAGTTTCTGGCTCTGGGCTTCCAGAGAATAGGGCTGGTGCTCCTCGTCGGTGGAGATCCGGGTGTAGATGGCCACTCTCATTCTCGGGCTTCCTCCTTCGCCGTGGTCGGCCGGAGCGTCGATGAGACCTCGGTGGCGAGGAGAAGTCAAGCTCCTTGGCAGTGGGCGGGCTCGCCGGGTCTCTCCCGACCTTCAGCGGCCAGCAGATCGCCCAAGAGGGCGATGACCTGTCGCTCCTGGGCCGAGTCGAGATCGACGAATTCAGGTGGGTCAAGGCGGAGGGCGGCTTCACGGAATCGCCGTCGAGGCGGTCGCTCCGGGCAGGTTCTCGGACCGTCGCCTCGCACAGGGCGGCATTCGTGATGAGTGTTTCGTTGCACAGCCATGGTGGATGCCCTCAGGCTGCAGCGGTGCCATCTCCCATACCGGACTGTGATGGACGTGGAGTCAGAAACTTTTTTCGGCTACTTCCCCGGCAGACTGCACTCGACTCCAACGTCGCGCCAAAGACATCGCTGTTCCCGATTTCGGGCTTGAGCTGCCACGACTACCGATGTAACCCACTGTAGCTTACTCCCGATTACTCCACCGCAGGTAGATGGCATGGTCAGTGCCCTGGATCGTTGATGTGGATGACCGCTGCGCGCAAGCTGATGGACAAGTGATGGAGATCTGATGGAACGAGCGGACGGACACTTCCAGAGAAGTTTCTAACTCCACGTCCATCAGATTCCGGTTAATCCGTTGGAAGTCGACCGCGCACATTGCTCCTCCGGTTTCGTGGGGTTCGCTGTCGGAATCCCTCGGCTCTATCTGGGAGCGCACTGGTTGACCGACGCGTTGGGCGGATACGCCTTTGGGGCAGCATTGCTCGCTCTGGTCGCCACCTTCCTTCGACTCGACGTCGGTCATTGGTGGCCTTCCCCAACCATTGCAGTCGGTTTGGTGGGTTGAACGGGCTCTTGCTCGGAATACTTCCTCATTCGGGCCATTGTCCTAATCTCCGCGTACGTCGTCGAAGAACGTGGACCACCGTGATCGTTCTTCTCACGGAGCACCTCACCCGAACTGAGATCTGCTGTGGGGTCTACCGTGGGGTCTTCCTCCCGAGAAGGAAGACCCCACTGCGTCACATAACTGCCGCGTGAGGTTGGATTCGCCTCTTCCCCCTGGCTCCCCGACTCAAGGACAGAAAGACGTAGCAAGCCACAACAAGGGAAGTAATTCCACGACCCGGAGGAACGGTGGATGAGGCGATCGATCAGGCGGAATGAAGAAGTGCAGCTTCGACGAGAACGACCCAAGCTCAAATTGGAAACATCCTTACCGGAGGAAGTCGGTGTAACTGTGACGACGCAGAATCATCCTGGCTCATCGTTGCCGTGGAGCACCGCAGCTGGCGCGCTCCGAAGGCGAACTCGTCGCAGCCGATTCGCGTTCGTCACTACCGACAACGACGATGCTGCCATCGCCACCGCGTCGATAACTGGGAAGAGAACGATTCCGAAGAACGAATAGAGCAGCCCGGCGGCCATGGGAATGCTGTTGGTGTTGTAGCCGAATGCCAGCGAAAGGTTCTGGCGGATATTGCGCATTGTCGCTCGCGATATGCCTATCGCGGTTGCGAAGCCGGTGAGCGACCCGGACATCAGAGGGGCAGTCCCCGGCGCACGACGACTCTCTAGTGGCATCGAACGTCGGACCGCCGATAACGCTTGTGAGTGCAAGGATCACTGACGGGAACAAGGTCGCTCGAGAAGACGCCGGTTGCTACTCCCGTACCCACGCCGTTTCCCCCCTTGCTTCGGTGACCGTGGCAACTTCGATCTCACAGACAAGGTGAGCCGGGCGCGGCTCGGCAGTCAAGATCCGCGCCCACGTGCGACATCTTCGTGGACTCCTAAGCCTGGCCCGCTTGCCTCCGCCGGACTACCGTCATCAGATGCGCTGCCAGCCGACAGGCACCCGTCACACCCCTTCCGTACTATCAAACATATGTTCGTAATTGGCCGACGGGGTAACAAGTCAGCAATACGAGATCGGTCCTCTCGCACGCTCCTGCCGATGGCTGCGCCGGGACGCCTGGTGCCGGCATTCCCGGGCTACCGGTCGTGGTGACTGAGGCCGACGTCCGGCAGTCACTGAGGACCCAGGTGCTTGCCGGGGCCCCGCCCTCGGCGAGAT
>JAKAWH010000063.1 GCA_021817065.1 Actinomycetes bacterium | reverse complement strand
GCCGCCAGTCCCCTCGGGGCGGATTGATGGACCCGACGGTCTGCGATGCAGGTAGTAACGGACGTCTCCGCTCTTCCCACACGTCACACCCTCGTGGCATGATGAAACCAAATGTGAACCGGCTCCACGATGAAACGTGATGTGATGGCAGTGGGCCGTAGTCGCGCCTATTCGAACTGGCAGGAGTTGCGGGGACGGCTTCAAACGCTGGCTTCCACGTCAGACGAGCGCTAGTCCGAGGGTCTTGGCGACCGTTGCCTGCGCTGCGTCCCTTGTTGCGAAGCCGACGTCTTCCCTCGGCTCGGCCAAATCGGGAAGCGTGATCGCCGCGACGGCCAGGTGCCACGCGTCCATGGCCCGGATCCCGTGTTTCCGAACCATCGCGAGCGAGTGTTCCTCAATCTGGGCTTGTTCGGCTGCAACGACAGTGACCAATCCGTCCATCGCCAGATCCGCGTCCAGGAGCTGGAGGAGGCCCTTGACATCACCTCTCCCCGCCTTGGCCACCCGGATCAGTGCGCCCGACACTTCGATGCGCGTCCAAGTGCCCGTGATGAGACCGATCTCCTCGTTATTGAGAAGAGCCACCGCCTCGTCGTGACCTGCCTCATCGTGGAGATAGGCGCGTGCCAGCACCGACGAGTCGAGATAGACGATCACACTCGCTCGCGCTCGGCGACAAGAATGTGGTCAAGAACCGGGCCGGTGCCCGATGTGGAAGCGATGATCCGGCGCCGACGTACCGGATCGACGGGAGCTACGCGTCCGGTTCGGATGACACCCAATGCTGTCGCCCGGGCTTGCAGTCGACTACGGCGATCACCTTCATCAGCGTCAACCACAGCGTCGAGGATCTGAGTCGCGATCGCATTCACGCTCTGTCCCGATCGGGCGGCACGGGCCGCCAGACGGCGATGGATCTCGTCGGGAACCCGCAAGAGCACTTGCCGCATACTCCGATGATATCAATATACACGCGTGATAGCAATCCTGGGCTGTGGGCGGTAGTCGCGCTTATTCGAACCGCCAGGAGCTGCGGGAACGGATGAGAAGCGTCGGGAGTTGAACCGGTTCAGGCTGCTCCGGGCCGACCGAGAAGGCCCCGGTATCGGGACACCGGGCCGGGAAGCGGACGCACCCTGACGATGTCCTCGTCTATCTCCACCACCTGCGCCACCGCCCGTGCGGACCCTTCTCCGACCACGATCCACGCCCCTTCGCGGATGAGTTCGGGGTGTCGAGCTTCATTCAGGAAAGTCCAGGGAAGGCCCGACTCGTCCTCGGAGTTCAGGTCTACCACCAGGTCAATCTCGTCCAGATCGTTCATCGTCGTCATGCTTGGAAATAGGGGTTTGGCCTCTCCACATGATCGCAGGTCGCAAGACCGTCGACAAGTGCCTCCAGGCTTCTGTGGGCAAGGGTGACATGTGGGGTCCGGAAGGTGGCAACTACTTCTATGTCGGCGGCTTCCAGATCCTCTCGTCGGAAAGTCACCACGGTCGCGAATCGGGTGAGCCGAGTCTCGCAGAGCGAGGCAATTTCATCGTCATCGTCCGCGAGGAATCCGGAGATCCCGTAGCGGCCCCAGTCGGGGAAGCGCCGGAAGAACCGGGTTGCATCCGCCCGGAGGTTGGCAATATCGAGTTCGTCGCCACGGATCACGAGCTGTGCCTGATTGGCGACGACATCGAGGCGAAATCGCGGGGTCCTCTCCGGCGGCATCGGGAAACTCTACCGGTCAGGTGCCGAGACCTACCCACGGGAGCACACCACACCCGATGGCGACCAGCACCCTGGGTTCGAATGGCCGCGTTTGTTCTCGAACGCAGTGGGCGGTAGAGGACTCGAACCTCCGGCCTCAGCCGTGTGAAGGCTGCGCTCTAACCAACTGAGCTAACCGCCCGGGACTGCCCGGCCGCGAGATGCGGCCAAGCTCGATCGTAGCCGTGACGCCCCACACCCGACCACGCCGGCGCGATGACAGTGGCCGGCCGAGAACCCGCGGCCTGTGCCGGGGTGACGCCCGACGCCCGACCCTCAGCTCCCGATCTTCAGGAGATCGACGATGAAGATGAGGGTGTCGTTAGGGGCGATCTTCGGGGTGGGGGGATTGGCCCCGTACCCCAGACCGGGCGGGATGATCAGCTCACGACGCCCTCCGACCTTCATCCCCACAATGCCTTCCGACCAGCCCTTGATCACCTGGTCGAGGCTGAATGACGTGGGTTGCCCCCGGCTCCACGAGGAGTCGAACTCCGCCTTATTTACCCACGAATATCCGGCGTACTGGACGGTCACCGTATCGTGAGCGACCACCGCCTGCCCGGAACCGGTGATTAGATCGGCCGACTCCAAAACGGTGGGAGGCTGCCCGGAGGGAACGGTGACGGTCGGCTGTTGACCCCAGGTCCCGGCCGGGGAAATGTCGGCGGCCGGGATGGGAGCGATGGCCCCGCCGGTTGCTGCAGCGGTCGTCGTGGTCGATGAGGGAACCGGCGGGCCGGCCTGGGCCCCCGTCGTCGCCGAAGCGGCGGCAGAGGTGGTGGAGGCAGCCGGATGGGAGTTCGAGCTGCAGGAGGCGAGGACGATGGCCACCGTCGCGGCGCCAGCTAGCAAGGGAATCTTGGGCATAGCCGGAGAGACTACCCAAAAGGGGCGATCGCGCGATGCATACGCCGGGCGCGGCCCGGGAGGCCCTCGGTCGGAAGGGCCCCGCGCGCCCTATGCGGCGCTCTCGGCACTCCGGCGGGACCCGCGGCGCGCCGTGGGCGCCAACATCCTCGCAGTGCCCGCTGGCACTCCGGCTGGCGAGAGCGAAGTCGAATCCATCCCCGCGTCGACCGGAACAGCCGGAGAAGGAGTAGTCCCAGTGGGGCGATCCAGGTGGTCGTCCGCGATCTCATCCAGACTGCGCCCGGCGGGCTCGGGAAGCAACCGGGTAAGCGCCAGGCCAGCCATCGATAACGCTCCGGTCATGAGGAGCGTACCCCGAAGGCCAAGTGACTTCGAAATCACCGGAAAAGCGAACACCCCGATGAAAGCGCCCAGTTTGGCCACACCCGCTGAAATGCCGTGGCCAGTGGTGCGCACCGATACCGGAAAAAGTTCGGCCGGCAATACAAAGGTTGTGGTGTTAGGTCCGAACTCTGCGAAGAAGTAGCTGACCCCGTAGAGCAGAAGGAACGGAGCAGTGTCGTGGACGAGCCCGGGTGCTCCGCCGATAGCGAGAAAAGCGACCCCCATGCAGGCGAAGCCGATCACCTGGAGCCGCCGGTGGCCGATCCTGTCCATCGTCGCGAGAGCCAGCACGTACCCTGGAACAGCGAATATGGCGAAGACGATCAGTGTCCACGCCAAGGTGGTGACAAGGGCAGCGTGGGGGGCGACGTCCTTCATGATGAGCGGCGTGGAGATTGTGTTTCCGTAGTAGGCGTAGTCGAAGATGAACCAGGTCCCCGCCGTACCGATCAGGGTGGTAAGGAGCCGGCGATTGGTCAATAGGTGTTTGAGCCCGTAGCGACCCTCGGCCGCACGCGGACTCGACCGCGAACCGGAGTCGGCAACGTTCACCGCGCCCTTCGAGAATGCCTTCACTTGGAGGGCAGCGATGCCCCCCTGGCCCAGCACCCCTTCTGAATAGCGCGGTGACTCCGGCATCTTCACCCGCAGGTAGACCACCGCCGCAGCAGGCAGAGCGCCGACCCCTAGCATGATCCGCCAGGCAACGTCGTGGGAAATGCCCGAAGCCACCAGAGTGAGTCCAACGATCGGCCCAACTACCAGCCCCAGCGCCTGCATGGAGAAGACCAGCCCCACCAAGCGCCCGCGGTCGCGGCTGTTGGCATACTCGCTCATCATCACCGCGCTGAGGGGGTAGTCACCCCCCACTCCCATCCCGAGAACGAACCGCGAGACCACCAGCCAGGCGAGATTCGGCGAGACACACGAGGCCAGAGCACCCGCCACCTCGATCGCCGACACCAGCCAGTAGACGCGCCGCCTTCCGACCACGTCGGCGATCCGCCCGAACACCATCGCCCCGAAAAATGCTGCGATAAGGGTCGCTGAGCTGACCATGGACACCTGAGTGGCCGTCAAGTGCCATTCCGGCTTGAGCAGGACCATGGCGGTCCCGATGATGAAAAGGTCGTAGGCGTCGGTGAAGAAGCCCATGCCCGATATCACCGCTGCCCGGTAATGGAACATCCCCAGGGACGTCTCGTCCATGGCCCGGCTGACCGCCCGGTCCTCCGCTGGTGTGGCTGGTCGCATCAGGAGCAGCCTCGCGCGGATGGGTGAACCTAGTCCGACACGCAGATGAACGTTACATGAACACCCGGCAAACTCTCTGCAAACGTTTCGTGAGGGGGAGCGCCAGGTGACCCCCAGCAGCGAACCGGAGCCGGGCTACTCCAGCGGAGGCAGGTCGTCGATCCCCAGGGCCGCCTCCAGGGCGGCGGCAGCCCGGAGCACCACCTGGTCCCCGTGTTGGGGGCCGACAAGCTGGATCCCCACGGGCATCCGCTCCACCGAAAGACCCGCGCAGACCGACGCAGCCGGCGAGCGGGTCATGTTGAATGGATAGGTGAAACGGACCCAGTCGACTTCGGGCACTCCGTTGACCATACCGGGCGCCCCCGACTCGGGGGCAATGGCCGCGCAGGTGGGAGTCACCAACAACCGAGCCTGGTGAAACACCTCGACCAGCCTGAGGTTCATCCGATGGCAGAAGTCCAAGGCGCGAACCACTTCCACCGCCGAAAAGGTCCCCGCCCATTCCACCATCGTCGCCAGCGCCGGGTCGATCCCCGGCCAGGGACCCGGCCCCAGCCGATCTTCTATCGTCCGGAGATTGTACGCGGCGGTGAGGGTCAGCCATGAGGCCACCGGATCCTCGTCGAAGACGGTCTCTACCTCAATGATCTCCGCCCCCAACCCCTCCAGTACCTTGAGGGCGCCCTCACACACCGACCGCACCTCGGCATCCACCGGTGCATAGCCGAGGGTGGGCGACCAGGCCACTTTGAGGGGAACGTGAGGATCGGCCAGTGCATCGAGCCACGAGGAATCGGGCATGGGAAGGGAGTCCAGATAGCGGGGATCTGGGCCCACCGCTGCACCAAGGGCGGTGACCGTATCGGCCATCTTCCGTGCCATCACCGAGCTGGTACACAAGAGAGGCCAGTCCGGAGGTCGGGAGTCAGCCGACACAACCCGCCCCAACGACGGCTTGAACCCCGAAAGACCGCACACCGAAGCCGGAATGCGTATCGACCCTCCCCCATCGGAACCGGTGGCCAGGGGTACCATGCCGGACGCGATCGCCGCCGCCGAGCCACCCGACGATCCTCCCGGCGAGCGGCTGGTGTCCCACGGATTGAGTGTGGCCCCGTAGAGAGGATTGATCGTCTCGGGCACCCATCCGAGCTCGGGAGTGTTGGTCTTGCCCACCACCACACATCCCGCCGCTACCAGCCGAGCCACCAGTGCCGAGTCCGCCACGGCCGGCTCCCGGTCGCACATGGCGGCCGAACCATGGCTGGTGACGAATCCGGCTGCGTCCTCCAGGTCCTTGACCCCGATAGGCACCCCGGCGAGCGGCCCGACTGCCTGGCCGGCGGCCACCGCTCGGTCGATCGCCGACGCGCGCCCCAGAGCCCGTTCGGCGTCCACCGCCACAAAAGCATTGATCTGCCCGTTGACCGCCTCGATCCTCTTCAATGAGTGCCCCACCAGCTCGACGGCGGAGATCTCCCGGCCCGCCACCATCGCTCCCAACCCGGACAAGCTGTGTCGCCGCAGGTCCATATCCTGAGATCTTACGCCGCCGTGTGGCGGGACGATAGGGGTTACCCACCCGTTCAGGCACCGACTAGCCTGAAGCGGTGAGCAAGCAACCCAGCCGGGGTGGCGCACGTCCGCCACGGCGGCGACTCTTCGACAATCCGGATGCTCCTCCCATTCCCGCCGACTTGGAAAAGTGGGAAGCGCGCGGCGGCCTGCTCGGCGGACTGCTCGGAGTTGCGATCCTCATCTACTTCCTGGAGGCGATCGGCCTCCACCTGATCGTCCGGGTGGCCGTCCCCAATCACAAGGGCCACTTCAAGCTCCAACATCTCAACCTGGTCCCCGAGTTCTGGATCGGGGTGGCACTGGCAATCGGGATGATATTCGCTGTCTATCTGAACAAGAGGCAGCTTTTGGCGATCGTGACCATCTTCGAGGGTCTGATGCTGGTCAGCTTCGGCAGCCAGTTCGACGCCTTCATCCCCCTCCCCTTCGTCATCTTCGGGGTCTGGCTCATGCTCCGGGCGAGCCGCCGTACCCGCCAGATGGCCGCCGCCGGCCAAGACCCCCGCAGCCTGCGCGCCAAGGCCAAAGAAGTGGAAAAAGGAGCCTCTCCAACCCCAGCCGCCTCCAAACGCTATACGCCGCCCGCCAAGAAGAAGAGTAAGCCGCAAGCCGGCCCTGCCGGGGTGGGAATCGGTCGCGGAGGAGTGATCCGCGGCGACCTCGGGAAGAAGCCCGGTGGTATCGACGAAGAACAGAGCAAGATCATGCGCGTCTTCGAGGGCAGGAAGAAGGTCAAGGAAGAGGAAGCCTCCGCCGAGGACTGAGGGTCGCTCAGTGTGCCAGGGCGCCGATCAAGGCGCCGATGGCGAACACACCCAGAGCGACCGCGGTGATCACTGCGAGCATGATGAGCCGGGACCGGGGCATCAACGACTCCTCGCCAGGTAATACAGGCAATCCATAACCGAGGGTAGTTTCACTGGCCCTCCCCGGGGCTACCGGCGTCGCCGACAAGAGCAGAACGCAAGAGGTTGAGAAGTTCCGCACGCCGCTTCACCATTGAGCGCGGGGTGGGTTCCTCGCCGAGAGCACGCAGCAGTTCCACTTCCGTCACCATACCGATCACTGCGGAGTAGGCGGTGAGCAGGACCAGTCGGGGATCGTGGGACCGCATGGTCCCCGCCTCCATCTCGGCTGCCAGGAATTCCGAGGCGCGCACGATGAGTGGCTCCAGATCGGCGATTAGCCGGGTTGCGGCGGGAGGACCGAGGCGGGAGACCTCCCGAACCAGCCCGAGCAGTTCGGGACGGGCAGCGGCCACCCGGAACACCGATCGCACCACCGCCTCCACCCGCGCCCAGCCGAGCCCGGCAACCGCCAGAGCGGATTCGAGAGCGGCCGCGAGCTGGCCGGCACTCCGGTCTATCACCGCTCCCAGTAACTCCTCCTTGGAGGGGAACCAGTAGAGGATCGACTGCTTCCGGAGCCCGAGCCCCTTGGCCAGAGCGTCAAGGGATGTCGCTTCGTATCCGCGGGTGGCGAAGGAATCAAGGGCGGCGTCCAGGATCCGCCCGGCAGTGGCACTGTCCGCCCTGCCGCTGCGCGGCTCCCGCACCGAGGCTGCCGAATCCCCCGGACCGATTGGCCGGGCCGGCAAAGATGTCGAAGAATCCACCTACCAGATGGTAGACGAGAACCCCTACCATGTGGTAGACAATTTTCGTGATCGCCGAAAAGCTCGCCGGTAAGCGGATCGCCATCACCGGAGCCACCGGATTCCTGGGCACCGCCCTCACCGAACGACTCCTGCGCTCGGTTCCCGGTTGCGAGCTGTTCCTTCTGGTGCGCCCCGGACGAAAGGGCGCCGACGAGCGGATCCGAAGAGAGATCTTCCGCAACGACTGTTTCGATCGCCTCCGTAGCGAGCGAGGAGAGAGCTTCGGCGAGGAGTTGTCCCGACGAGTAACAGCTCTCGCCGGTGACGTAACCACCGACGGCCTCGGCCTCTCCGAGGAGGACGCCCGGCGTCTGGCCACATGCGACGTGGTGATCCACTCGGCAGCCGCGGTTAGTTTCGACTCCCCGCTTGACCAGGCGGTGCAGGTCAACCTGCTCGGGCCATCCCGTGTTGCACAGGCAATCATCTCGGCACACGATTCGTACGCCGTGGATCGACCTTTTCCCCATCTCATCGCAGTTTCCACCGCCTATGTGGCCGGCAACCGGAGAGGCGACTCCCCCGAGCGTCTCATGTCCGAAGCGTTCTTCCCCACCGAGGCGTCCTGGCGCGCCGAGGTGTCCGCCTCTACACGCACCCGATCCGATGCCGACGCCGCAAGCCGAACTCCCGAGATGCTCGCCCGTTTCGACGCCGATGCGCGCCGCGAACTTGGAGCGGCCGGCTCCCCCCTCCTCGCTCGCCGGGCCGAACGCCTGAGAGCAGACTGGGTCTCCGACCGCATGGTGCAAGCAGGCAAATCGCGTGCCCAGGGACTCGGATGGCCGGACGCATACGCCTACACCAAGGCGCTCGGCGAGCTGGCTCTCTCCGAACAGCACGGCCCGGTCCCCACCTCTATCGTGCGTCCTTCGATCATCGAGTCGGCCTTCGCCGAGCCGCGCCCCGGCTGGATCCGGGGATTCCGGATGGCCGAGCCGGTGATCATCTCCTACGCGCGGGGATTGCTCCGGGAGTTTCCCGGCATCCCCGAGGGAGTGATCGACGTCATTCCGGTCGACCTGGTCGCCGCCGCCATCATCACCGTGGCCGGCCGCGGCATTGCGGAGGGCCCGCCGCCCGCCGGTTCGCTCCCCGTGTACCAGGTGGCCTCCGGCTCCATCAATCCGCTCCGTTACGGCCAGCTGGTCGACCTGGTTCAGGAATGGTTTTCTGAACACCCCCTCTACGACTCCCACGGTCAACCGATCGAGGTACCCGAATGGTCGTTTCCCGGCCGCGGGCGGGTGCAACGCCAGTTGGTGCGCGCCGACAAGCTACTCGCCCGGGCGGAGAAAGTGGTGGGAGCGGTACCTTTTCGCGGGCCGACCGCAGAATTGTCAGCCCGCATCGAGGAGCGCCGCTCCGAAGCCAAGCGCGCCCTCGGCTACGTCGAGCTGTACGGCTCCTACACCGAGACCGAGGCGATCTTCCGGGTCGACAATCTCATGTCGCTGTGGGATACTCTCGATGCACCCGACCGGGGAGCTTTCTGCTTCGACCCCAGGGTGGTCGAGTGGCCCACCTATGTGCGCGAGGTGCACCTCCCGTCGGTGGTCACCCACGCACGGGCGCGCACAGCCCCCGGCAAGCGAGTCTCCGGCGAGCGGCGCGACCGGGCACGGGCCGCCGTGCTCCATCCCGCACGCCAGCTCGCCGCCTTCGACCTGGAGAACACCCTCATCGCCTCCAATGTGGTCGAGTCCTATGCCTGGCTGGCCACCCGGGAACTCCCCTTAACCGAGCGCGCTCGCTTCACCGCCTCCCTCCTCAAGGAGGCGCCTGGACTTCTCTCCCTCGACCGCCATGACCGGGGCGACTTCCTCCGCCACTTCTACCGTCACTACGAGGGAGCCGAACTGGCCGAGCTGTCGGCCAAAGCACGCCAGATGTTCACCTCCCTCCTCCTGGCGCGGTCCTTCCCCGACGGCATACGCCGGGTACGGGAGCACCGGGCGCTCGGCCACCGCACCATCCTCATCACCGGGGCACTGGACTTCGTGGTGGAACCACTCCGCCCCCTTTTCGACGAGATCGTGTGCGCGTCGATGCGGGTGGAAAACGGCGTGGTCACCGGCGAGCTGATGCGCCATCCTCCCACCGGTGAGGCCCGTGCGGCGGTCATCGAGGACTTCGCCCGCGCTCAGGGTTTCTCCCTCGAGGAATGCGTATCGTATGCCGATTCGTCCTCCGACCTGCCCATGCTGGAGGTGGTGGGCTTCCCGGTGGCGGTAAATCCCGATGCCAAGCTGGCCACGATGGCCCGGCGGCGCGGATGGCACACCGAGACCTGGCGCCCCGCCCCGGGAGGGTCGCGCCCGCTCCTCCCCCTCGCCCCCGGGCCCCACGAAGACGAGTCCACCAGCGTGCAACTGCGCGAGTTGATCCGGCGCGCCCGCCAGGCATCCGCCATCATGTCCGCTCGCTGGCGCCACCGGCGCGAGGCGGTGCAGCGATGACGTCCGTCTCGTCCCGCCCAGCTCGTCCCGTTTCCGAGGGCCGGCAATGAAGGCGCTCCTCTTCGAGAGGACCATCCCCCGGTATGCGGCCTCGCGGATCGCCTCCACCCTCGGCGGATCGGGGAAGGGAGTGAAGGTCGGCCCCCTTCGGCTCACCGACAACGCCTCGGAACCCGGCATCCCCGGACCGGACTGGCAGCGTCTCACCGTCCGCCTTTCGGGGATCTGCGGATCGGACCTCGCCACCCTGGACGGGCACAGCTCGCGCTACTTCGAAGACATCGTGTCGTTTCCGTTCGTTCCTGGGCACGAGATAGTGGCGGACAACGACGAAGGGCAGCGGGTTGTGGTCGAACCGGTGCTCACCTGCGCAGCGCGGAACGTGAGTCCCCCGTGTGCTCCGTGTTCCGCCGGGGACACCGGCTGCTGCACCTCGCTGTCCCTGGGCCACCTCGCCCCCGGTCTGCAGACCGGCTTCTGCGCTGACACCGGCGGGGGCTGGGGTCGCTACCTGGTAGCCCATGCCTCGCAAGTGCACCCGGTGCCGGAGAACTTTTCCGACGAGGATGCAGTGATGGTGGAACCCGCCGCTTGTGGGGTGCATGCCGCGCTCGCAGCAAAGCTCACCGGCGGAGAGACGGTGGCGCTTCTCGGCGCTGGCACCCTCGGCCTAGTGACCCTCGCGGCGCTCCGGCGGTGGTCCTCACCAAGAACCATCGTGGTGGGTGCTAAATATCCGATCCAAAAGGAATGGGCAGCCAAGTTGGGGGCCGACCTAGTGGTGGAACCCTCCGAGGTGCTGCGTGCGGTGCGACGAGTCACTGGTTCCATGGTCGCCGCTCCGGCAAGCGCAACCGTTTCCGATTCCGCTCCTGGCCTCGGACCGCGCAGGGCTTCCGCCGGTTCGTCCCGCCGGCGAGGCGCCTGGTCCCCGGGTGCCTCCGCCTCTCCCCGGCGCCTGTCGGGCGGGGCGGACCTGGTGATCGACTGTGTGGGCAACGCCACCTCGCTCGACACCGCCCTCTCGGTGGTTCGGCCCCGCGGGAAGGTGCTCTTGGTTGGGATGCCCGGGCCGGTTCGGATCGACCTCGCTCCCCTCTGGCACCGTGAGGTCTCCGTAGCCGGCGCCTACGCCTACGGCCGGGAGACCGCCCTCGACGGCTCTCCCCGCACCTTCGATCTCGCGTTCGAGTTGGTCGGTGAGCACTCCCTGGGCCAGCTCGTCTCGGCCCGCTACCCCCTGGAGCGCCACGCAGAGGCAGTTGCCCACGCCGCCGCGGCCGGGCCCAGGGGCTCAGTGAAGATCGTGTTCGACCCGAGGAGGAGGCGATGACGCCCACTGTTGGTCCGGTTCGCCGCACCGCCTTCGCCGGTGGCTACGCCGATCTACATAGAGGGTGCGCCGATAGCCGCACCCCTGGCCCGAGTGGCCCGGCTGCGAAGCAGCCAGGAGCGGGAAACATCAATATGAGCCGGCGCCTATCTGCGCACGCTCATATCCTATACCGAGTAACAAGGAGAGATCGCTAGTGCCCCGGCCAGGATTCGTTCTGGAGGTCGACCGGTCGACCCCGCCCACACTGTTCTGGTACGGCGAGAGGTTCCGCCTCGAACGCCTGCCCACTGGCTCGCGCGTGATCTACGCGCCCGAACCCCACGCTCCCCTCGCCGACCCGGACGCGGCCATCGCCAGCGCCCTCGACAACCCGCTCGGGGACTCCCCGCCCCTGAGCGGTCTGTTACGGCCCGGGATGAGGCTCACCATCGCCTTCGACGACGTCTCCCTCCCTCTTCCCCCGATGAAGAGCCCCGACGTGCGCGGCCAGGTCATCGAGGCGGTGCTCGACCGCGCCGCTGCAGCCGGGGTGGACGACGTGGTTCTGATCGCCGCCCTGGCCCTGCACCGGCGGATGACCGATGCCGAACTGCGCCACGCTCTCGGGCCGCGAGTCTACGACGCCTTCGCCCCCCACGGCTTTCTCACCCAGCACGACGCCGAGGACCCCGACGGGATCGTCCACATCGGAGAGACCGACCAGGGCGAGGACGTCGAGCTCAACCGCCGTGCCGCCGAGAGTGACCTGATCGTATACGTCAACATCAATCTGGTTGCAATGGACGGGGGGCACAAATCAGTGGCGACCGGTCTGGCCAGCTACAACAGCCTTCGCCACCACCACAATCCCGCCACCATGGTCCACTCCCGCTCCTTCATGGATCAGCACCGCTCCGAACTGCACTCGTCCAACTGGCGGATGGGGCGCCTAATTGCCGCAAGCGGTATCAAGATCTTCCAAATCGAGACCACTCTCAACACGAACACCTTTCCCGAGCAGTTCGGCTTCCTCCAGAAGCGCGAATGGGAATGGACGATGAAGGACCGAGCCGGGTTCCTGGCTGCGTCCAAGGCGCTGCAACACACACCTCCCAAGGTCGCCCGTTCCATCTTCCACTCGATCCGGGCGCCCCATGCGATGACCTCGGTGCAGGCGGGCGAAGTGGAGGCGGTTCATGCGGTCACTACCGAGAACGTCTACGCACAACAGATGGTCGCGGTAAGCGGCCAGACCGACATCCTCACCATGGGGCTTCCTTACATCTCCCCCTACAACGTCAACTCGATCATGAACCCCATCCTGGTGGCATGCCTCGGCCTAGGATACTTTTTCAACCTGTATCGGGGTAAGCCGCTGGTGCGCCAAGGAGGTGTGGTGATCCTGAGTCACCCGACCCCGTGGGCGTTCCACCCGGTGCATCATCCCAGTTACATCGATTTCTTCGAGCAGGTGCTCAGCCAGACCACCGACCCGGTGGCGATGTCTACCACCTTCGAGGAGTCGTACGCGCGGGACCCTTGGTACATCCACTTGTACCGGACCTCCAACGCCTACCATGGCGTGCATCCCTTCTACATGTGGTACTGGTGCGCCCACGCACTCGACCATCTCGGACAGGTGATCGTGGTAGGGGGCGAGCCCAGGGCGGTCCGCCGCCTGGGCTTCAAGCCTGCATCCACTCTCGCCGACGCCCTGGAGATGGCCTCGGACACGGTCGGGAGGGATCCCTCGATCACCCACCTGCACGCGCCTCCGCTCCTCCTGGCCGACGTAACGTGACAGCGCAGCGCTCCCTCCTGCGAACCTTCCAACGCAGATCGTTTCCCTGGGCGGCTCCCACCTGTCCGACCACTATCGAACCGGAGCCCGCCGAAGGTACCCTCGGCGTGGACTACGACACCTCCTGGTCGCGCCGCTATCCCGCCCGGCTGGCCCGTGCCGCCCTGCTCGACTGGGTATCCGCCCCGGCCGTCCGGCTGCTCGCCCCCCAGAGGATCCGAGGACTAGATCGTATCGAGATGCTCTCTGGCCCGGCAATCTTTGCCCCCAACCACGTGAGCCATTTCGACACGGTGATCCTGCTCACCAGCCTCCCCGATCACGTGCGCCACAGGACGGTGGTGGCAGCCGGCGCCGACTACTTCTTCGACAAGCGGTGGAAGGCGCACCTCTGGTCGCTCACCACCGCCGCCATCCCCATCGAACGCACCAAGGTGAACCGCGCTTCGGCAGACCTGGCAGCCTCCCTGCTCGCAGAGGGGTGGAGCCTGATCATCTACCCGGAGGGTGGGCGCAGTCCGGACGGGTGGGCGCAGCCTTTTCGTGGTGGGGCGGCCTACCTGTCACGGCGCACCGGGGCCCCGGTCGTCCCGGTGTACCTGGAGGGCACCCGTGAGGTGCTACCCAAGAACGCACGTGGACTCCGTCACGCTGCCACCCAGGTGGTCTTCGGCACTCCGATCTCGAATGTCACGGGAGAAGATGCGAGGCGCTTTTCAGAGCGGATCGAGCAGGCGGTGGCAGAGCTGGCAGACGAGACTGCCACCGACTGGTGGGTAGCCCGGCGCCGGGCCCGCGCCGGATCGACCCCCTCCTTGCGCGGGCCGGACGCTTCCCCTTGGCGCCGCCGCTGGGAACTGGAATCGCGCATCGGGGTACCGAAGCGGCGAGACAAGTGAACCTGTCGCGCTCTGGTGGATCGAAGCGACTAGACAGGTCAACGTGAGGCGCGCTCTACCCCGGTTCGGCCCCATCCTCGGGTTGCCGCGCGCCCTGCCCCGGTTCGGCCCCTTCGCCCGCTCGTCGTCAATCCTCCTCCTGACAGGGTGCCTGGCGTTCGGCCTCGCCTCCTGCGGCAGCTCCACGCCACCGGGCGCTGCCCCCTCCGCATGGGCGGCCACCTTCTGCGGTGCGCTGGAGAGCTGGACCCAGCAGGTGGGCACGGTTACCACCTCCTATTCCTCGCAGATGACCAACAACCCCGATGCCACCACAGTCAAGAACGACACCACGGCCTTCCTGGAACACCAGGCAGAGCTCATCGACACCCTCATCGCCACGGTGGCCAAGACCGGGCACCCGGCGGTAACCAACGGCGCAAAGGTCACCCAAGCCCTCCTCACCGCCTTCAACGGCTATAAGAACGTGGTGACCCAGTCCCAGGCTCAGCTCACCACCATCAGCCCGTCGAACACCACCGTTCTCTACAACGCTCTCGACTCCATTGGCACCAAGTTGGACGCAGCCGACGCAACCCTCGGCAAGGCGGTCGCCGCTGTGGGGCGCAAGTACAGCACTGCTGCCGACCAAGCACTGGTGTCCGCCCTCAATTCCAACAAGACCTGCCGGAAGTTCGCGACCGGGTCCTAGGCCCGGACCGGTTGCGCGGGGGACGGGCAACAACGGCACGATAATTGGGTCGCCGTTGTCTGGCGTGTTGCCTTTGTTGAGGCGCCGTTGATTGACGTCGGAGCTTTCCGACCCGATACTCCTTTCAGTGATGCACAGCTACCGGCACAGCAGGAACTCTTCACGGCGGCAAGTGGCGGTAACCGAGCCAGTAGCGGCGTGGGGACGGCTGCAAGCGGAGGAGGCACACACCTTCCTCCCGGCCTTCGAGCACATCGGCAAGAGGTTCACCGCCCTGATGGCGCTCGCCGAACTGGCCACCGAGTACCGGCTGTTCCGCGAGGCCGAGGAAGCAGCCATGGCGGGCCTCCGCCCCGTCGGATCCTGCCCCCCGGGCTGGAGGGCGTAGGCGGCACCCCGCTACCGGACAGCCGCCCGGTCCACACGACTGCACGGCACCGATACACCGCGACCCCTCCTTTCCCCCCCTAATCTGAGAGTGATGCCCGATATCGAGGCCGATGCCGGCACAATCGTCGTCGTCGAGGACGACCCCTCCATCGCAGATTTGGAGTGCCACTACCTCCGCCGGGAGGGTTTTCGTGTGCTCATCGCCGACGAGGGTGCCAAGGCGATCGAGCTGGTGGAGCGGGAACGTCCACGTCTGGTCGTGCTCGACGTCGGGCTCTCGGGAAACCTCGACGGGCTCCGGGTGTGCGCCAAGCTGCGCGGTTTCACCTCGGTACCAATCATCATGGTCACCGCCCGAGGCGAGGAGGTCGACAGGGTTCTCGGCTTGGAGATGGGGGCCGACGATTATCTCACCAAGCCCTTTTCTCCACGGGAACTGGTGGCGCGGGTCAAGGCGATCCTGCGCCGTTCCGACGGAGCCTCCGGGCAGGGGCAGACCCTTCAGGCCGGCTCGGTGGAGGTCGACACCTCTCGAAGGGAGGCGCGGATCTCCGGGAGGACCGTGGAGCTGACCTCTCAGGAGTTCGACCTTCTGACCTATCTCACCCGGCACCCAGGCGTGGCCCTCAGCCGGCGTCAGATCCTCGACGGAGCATGGGAGCCCGGCTGGTTCGGCGACGAGCGAACCGTCGACGTGCACGTCCGTCAATTGCGCAAGAAACTCGGGGACGCGCTTCCCCTCGACACAGTGTGGGGCGTCGGATACCGGCTCGGATGACGTCCATGCGGACCCACCTGGCCCTATGGATGACCACGGTGGTGGCCGGTGCTCTCCTCCTGGCCGGACTGGGAACGGTCATCCTGCAGGACCGCTCCGTCCTGACCAACGAGCGGGGTCAGCTGGTCACCAAGGCCGAAAGTGTCGCGTCGAGCGTCGACCTCATCAATCGGATCAACGGCTTCGGGCCCATCGCCAAGATCGCCAACGTCGCCGGAATGACCATGATCCCCTTCACCACCTCGGGGACGCTCCTCCTCGGCACCAGGGTCGAGAACCAGCTGGCCTCGCTGCCACCGGGCCTATCCCTCACCGATTTCCCCGCCGCGGCTGTCTCCTCTGGCACGACACTATCGGGGAGAGATGGGAAGACGCTGTACGCGGCCGCACCGGTGACCAACACGCTCCTTTTCAACACCTGCGACGCCCGATACACCTATTCGGCACGCATCGGCGAGTGTGTCCGGATCGGTGCCACCGGCGCCCAGATCCGCAAGTCGCTGCTGGCTGGCACTCTTTCCAATCCGCCGCTCGTCCAAGCACCGGGTCGCGCGTGTACGAGCTGTGCGGGCGCGTTGGTGGTCCTCACCCAACCGGTGGACATCTCGTCGTCGATCGTCTCGTACTTTCTCCTCGCCAGCGGGATCGCCCTCGCCCTGACCGTGGCAGTGGCGCTGACCATCTCGCGCCGGATCACCGGTCCTCTCCGAAAAGCGGTGGCGATCACAGGACGGATAGCATCCGGGGACCTGGATTCCGCCGTCGAACCCTCCACCCGCGACTATCCCGAGATCGCCTCGCTATCCGAGTCTCTCAATGCGATGGGTGCCCGCTTACGGGACGCCCGGGACCTCCAGCGCAACTTCCTCCTTTCGGTCTCTCACGATCTGCGCACCCCCCTCACTTCCATCCGCGGGTACGCGGAGGCGATCTGCGACGGCGCGATCGACGACCCGGTAGCCGCCGCCGAGGTGATCGGTTCTGAAGCCAACCGGCTGGAACGCCTGGTTGCTGACTTGCTGGAGCTTGCCAAGCTGTCGACACATTCTTTTTCGCTCACCATGTCCCCGATCGACCTGGTCCCGGTTGTCGCCGCGGCGGTGAACGGATTTCTCCCCCGCTTCCAGCCTGCCGGACTCACCCTCACCGCCCACCTTCCGGACGGACCATTGCCGGTCAGGGCCGATGCGGACCGGTTGGCTCAGGTACTGGCCAACCTCATCGAGAACGCCTACAAGTACGCCCGCTCGTCGGTGTCGGTGGTGGCGGGCATCCGTGAGGGATACTGCGTGATCGGCGTCGAGGACGACGGCCCGGGCATCCCACCCGCAGATCTTCCCCACGTTTTCGAACGTCTCTATTCCTCTCGCCAGACGGCCTCCCGCCAGGCGGGTACCGGGCTTGGCCTGGCCATTGTCGCCGAGCTGTGCCACGCTATGGGCGCCCATGTGCGGGCGGAGTCCCCGGTCACTCAAGAGGGCGGGACCGTGATCGCGATCACCTTCGCTATCGCCCCCCCGCCTCCCTCTTCTCCCGGGCCTTCCCCTGCCTCTCCGATGGCCACCCTCTCGCCGGGGTTCACCGATCTCGCCAGGTAGGCAAGGCACACCCACACCGGCCCGGAATAATCGTCACGGTGACCGGCACCTGCACCTTCACCGCCACCCTCACCTGCTTCTGCTCCTGCACTGGCCTCGGCGCCTTCACTGGCCCCTTCACCTTCACCGGCCCCGGCGCCTTCACTGGCCCCTTCGCCTTCACCGGCCCCGGCGCCTTCACTGGCCCCTTCGCCTTCACCGGCCCTTTCACCGGCCCCGGCCCCGGCGCCGAAGCGCCGGATGACCTCCGCGGTGGGCGGGAGCACCGCCACGCTTGTCACCGTCCCCACCTGTTTGCCATCCTTATGGAGGGTCGTACCGGGATATGGCGTGACCGGGGCGTGGGGCGCTGAGCCGGCGGGATCCACAACCAGGTGGCGCAGTTTCCGGGGTGTATTACCGCCCCGGGATGCGATTCGTTCGGTGAGCTCCTGGCCGGTGTAGCAACCCTTGGTGAAACTCACCGCCTCCTCCACGATGCCGGTCTCCGCCGGGATCACACCCTCCACGATCTCCGCGCCCATCTTCGGCATCCCGGCAGCGATGCGCAAGATCGGAA
>JAKAWH010000062.1 GCA_021817065.1 Actinomycetes bacterium | reverse complement strand
TGCCGGGGCAATAGCTGCCGGTGGTGAGGGGGCCGGAGTGACCGATGCCGGGGCAATAGCTGCCGGTGGTGAGGGGGCCGGAGTGACCGATGCCGGGGCAATAGCTGCCGGTGGTGAGGGGGCCGCAGTGATCGATGCCGGGGCAATAGCTGCCGGTGGTGAGGGGGCCGCAGTGATCGCACTGGCCGAAGGGACGGCAACCGGCATCGGATTGCGGTACGTATCGCGGGCTGCAGTAACGGTGGCGACTGATCCCAAGCCCGCTGCTAGCGAGACTGGCGAGCTTGACGATGTCACCGCGCTGGTCTCCAAATCGAGTTGGCCCTGTGCCGGGTCCGGCTCGATGCGCCCCTCCAGGCGACCCTTGATCACCTTGAGGGGGAGGAAGTTCTCCCTTTGCTGGCGAAGGATCCAGCGCAGGCGCTCTACGTCCTCGTCGTAGAACTTCCGGTAACCCGACGGTGTCCGCTCCGGATCCAGCAATCCCTGGCTCTCCAGAAACCGGATCTTCGAGATAGTGATGTCCGGGAAGTCCTCCTTGAGCAGTGCAAGGACGTCCCCGATCGAGAGAAAAGGTCGGCCTTCCGCCACGCTGCCTGCCATCTCCCCCCTACTCGCCTGCCCCGGCCAGATAGACCAGCTTGAAACGCCCGATCTGCACCTCGTCGCCACTGCTGAGTTGCGCAATCTCGACTCGCTCCCGATTGAGATAGGTGCCGTTCAGGGAACCCACATCCTGAACCCACCACGCGCCATCGCGCCGCACGATCTCCGCGTGCCTGCGTGACACCGTAATGTCGTCGAGAAAGATGTCGCTGTTGGGATGGCGACCCACCCGAGTCATCTCGGACCCGAGCGTGAACCGCGATCCGGCATTCGGTCCGCGCTTGACCACCAGTGCCCCCGCGCCCGAGGGGATGTCCCCGAACGGTACTGACAGCTCCTCGTCGCCGGTATCGATGCTCACCACCGGCGTGAGGGTCACCGTGGTCTCACTGACGTCACCGCGACTGAGCGGCGCACCGCACGACGAGCAGAAGTTGGCGTCCGTTGGGTTCCGATGGCCGCAATTGTTGCAGTACACGGGCCAAGGTTACTCGGCGGAGACGAGCCGTTCGTAAGCGGAGGCATCCATCAGGCCATCGGCATGCTCGAGGTCGTCGAACTCGATGACACAGATCCATCCCTCGCCATACGGATCGGAATTGATCAGCTCAGGGTGGTCATCCAGGCTGGCGTTCACCTCCACGACGCGCCCGGCGAGGGGCGCGTAGATGTCCGACACCGACTTGGTCGACTCCACCTCTCCAAGGGGTCCTTTGGTCTCCACCTGGGTGCCCATCGCCGGAAGTTGCACGTAGACGACGTCCCCCAGGGCGTCCTGTGCATAGTCGGTGATCCCCACCCGGGCACGGTTGCCCTCGACCTTCGCCCACTCGTGGTCTTCGGTATATCGCAGATCCGCGGGAAAGTTCATGGGGTATGGGCTAGCACAATCGATGACCGGCGTGCCGACCCTAACCCAGTAGGTCATCGATTCGCCGGGAAAAGTTCTCCGCCAGAGCCAGAGCCGCCCTATCGTCCGACCCCTCTGCCCAGACATGGGTGAGCGGCTCATCAGGATCGGGCAGCACCAGCACCCAGCCCACGTCCAGCACGATCTTCACCCCGTCGAGCAGAATCAGCTCTCTGTCCTGGTGCGCCTCGACCATGGAGCGCATGATCATGCCCTTCTGCTCCCAGGGAGTGATCACCGTCCGGTGGGCCAGGTGATCCACCGGACATCGTCCGGCCACCTCCGAGAGCGATACCCCCGCGGTGGCCAGGAGGGACAGCAACTCGACCAGCGTGGCCGACGCGTCGAACGTCGGTTGGAATGCTGGAAAGACGAAGGCCCCGTCGTGACTCACCGCGAAGTCCACCTGCCCGCTTGCCGCGACATCCATCGTCCCCCCAGCCGAGAGCTTGGTCCACACCACTTCCCCACCGCCCCGCTCGCACGCCTCGCCGACATGGCTCCCCGCCGAGACGGGTAGACCCACCCGGGCTCCGGGTATCGCGCCGGTCACCAGATCGGTCATGACCGCCATAGCGGTCTCCCGTAGGAGGACAGTTCCCCTGTCGTCGATGATGGTCAGCTCTTCCCCCAATGGATTAATCACCGCGCCGAGATCCGCCCCAGAAGCTCTTACCACCTCGGCGACCCGTTGGCCGTGGCGCGCCCGATCGAAACCGATCGCACCCACCGTCGAACCGTAGGGATTGATCGCCATGACATCGGCCCCGAGCTTGGCCAGCACGTTGGGCATCAGGAAACTCGCTGCTCCGAACGCGTAATCAAGGACAATCTTGAACGATCGTCGCCGGATGGCACCGATGTCCACCGCCTCCATCAGCGCGGCGGTGTACTGCTCGAGAGTACGGGCCGGAAATGCGATGTCGCCGATCTCCCCGGCACTCGCCCGCCGGAAATCCTCCCGGAAGTAAAGCCTCTCGATCTTCCGGCGGGTGCCCTCGTCGATGTCCGCCCCCTCCCGGTTGACGATGCGGATGACAATCGACTGGGGATCACCCGCATCCAAATGAACTGCTATCCCCCCCTGGCTACCGGAATTGCGGACCTGGAACTGGAAGACAGGGATCGTAGCGACCTCCAAGTCGTCCACATTGATCCCGGCCGCATTGAGTCCCGCCATGATCGCCCTCTTCAACATGCGCGCCGAGCGGGAGGAGTCGCGGGAAGTGACTACGGTAGATCCCTTTTTCAATGTGGTCCCGTAGGCCATCGCGACCCGAGTGGCCAGCTCGGGGGTGACGTCCACATTGGCCAGGCCGGCGACACCGAGCTTGCCGAATATCGAGCGGGTTCCAGCCGACTCCCAGATGATCGAGGAGTTGACTACCGCCCCGGCTTCCACCGTCTTGTAGGGGTAGATCTTCACCCCCCGGTTGACCACCGCTCCCCGCCCGACGAAGCACTCGTCGCCCAGCACGGCCTCCTCGTCGCAGAATGCGCCCTGTCGAAGGTCGCCGGACCGCCCCACCACACACCCCCGCAGGCGAACTCCTTGTCCCAGGTAGGCGTTGTCATGGACCACAGCCCGCTCGAGCTCGCAATCCCTGCCGATCCGTACGTTCGTCCCGAGGACAGTATGCGCTCCCAGGCGGGTGCCCCCGTCGACCTTGCAGTAGTCACCCACCAGTACGGGTGGCTCGATCTTCACCGAGGGATCGACCTCCGCGCCCTCGCCTATCCAGACTCCAGGGCGGACCTGGAATCCGGGTAGTGCCACGTCCACCTTTTCGTCCAGTAGGTCGCGGTGGGCGCCGATGTAGGGCCCGAGCGCTCCTACGTCGTTCCAGTACCCCTCTGCCGCATAGCCGAAAAGCGCCTTGCCGCCATCAAGGAGTGCGGGGAACACCTCGCCGGAGAAGTCCACCGGCCTCCCCGTCTCGATGAAGTCGAATATCTCCGGCTCCAGGACGTAGATGCCGGTGTTGACCGTGTCGGAGAACACCTGGCCCCAGCCGGGCTTTTCCAGGAATCGCTCAATCGAGCCGTCCGGATTGGTAATCACGATGCCGAACTCCAGCGGGTTCTCCATCGCCTTGAGGGCGATAGTGGCGAGGGCCCCCCGAGTCTCGTGGAACTTGATCACCGCGCCCAGGTCGACGTCAGTCAGCACGTCCCCCGAGATCACCAGGAACGTGTCGTCCAACTCCTTTGCGGCATTGCGAACCGAGCCGGCGGTGCCGAGCGGGGCCTCCTCGGTGGCATAGCCCATTCGCACGCCGAACTCCGATCCGTCGCCAAAGTACGTCCGGATGGCGTTGGCGAGGAACGCCACGGTGACCACCACTTCGTCGATCCCGTGGCTGCGCAGAAGGTTCACGACGTGCTCCATCATCGGCACATTGGCCAGGGGAAGCATCGGTTTGGGTTGATACGAAGTGAGCGGTCGAAGGCGGGTTCCCTCACCTCCTGCCATGATCACGGCCTTCACGGAATGGACCTTACCGCCCGCGCCCGCCGCCCCTCTCCCACGGCGATCACTCCCCGGACCCTCCCACCGCCCGCGCCCGCCGCCCCTCTCGCACGGCTGTGACCGCCCGAGGCACGTAGGCACCTGCAGCAAACCACCCGAGGCCCAGCCCGGCCACCGCTGCCACCCAGCCGAAATCCTCCCACCCGGTAGCCCACGAGCTCCCTCCGTGACCCAGAAGGAAGGCGGGAAAAGCCCACATCAGGGCGAAGGTACCCGCTTTTCCGGCCCAGATCACGTCCATGCGCCGTCCTCCAAGTGCTGCCACCCACACCGTGGCCACTGATACCAGGGCCTCACGAGCAAGAACCACCAGTCCGAGCCACAGGGGGGCGGAGCCGTCGGCGAGGATACAGGACACGCCGACCAGAAAAAGCACCCGGTCGGCGACCGGATCGATAACTTTGCCGAGGGTCGATACCTGCCTGAAGCGACGTGCAATGTAGCCATCGACCCAGTCGGTCGCCCCCAGCCCACCCAGCAACCAGGCCGCGCCTGTGTGCAGGCCCGCTCCCAGGAGAACCCACCCGAACACGCCGATCCCGGCAAGGCGCACCAGGGTGATCAGGTTGGGGATCGTCCAGATCCGGTCGAGACCATCGTCGACTCCATTCGCCCCGGATGGAGTTTGCGAACCGTTTCCTCCCCCTCCGGCGGTAGCCGGGGGGCTTCCACCGGCCGATCCGGCGCTGCCGGCCACTCCCGCCGGTCCTCCGGTCGCCTCGCCGCTCACCCGAGAAACGCTCCCTGGTCCCGCAATGATTGCTGTAGATCGGCAGGCGTGACTCCAGGATCGCGGGTCGACATCGCGGCCCAGGTCCCCGCCGCCTGGCCGATCGCCATCGACGGCGCCATCACCCGGATCGAGGCGAGGGCGTCCGGGTCGGCGGACAGGCATCGACCGGCCACCAGCAGGTTGACCGGCCCCTCCGGCACGATCGATCGGAACGGTACCTGGTAGTACTCCCCGGGCGGCAGATGGACGTACTGGGTCGAGCGGCCCACCACGTGGTACTCCAGCGGCCAGGCCCCCGCGCCGATCGAGTCGTCGAATCGGGCCGCCCCCCGCACATCGTCCCCGGTGAGGACATATTTCCCCACCACCCGCCGAGATTCCCGTATCCCCAGATTGGGGGCGGTATCGGCGAGAAAAGCCCCTTCGAATCCGGGTACGTTGTCGATCACGAACCGGGCTGCCTCTTCGGCGAGCTCGCGCCCACGCAGCTCCCCCCAAGTCGCCTGAGTGAGATCGGTGATGTCCAGGGGGCTCCCGTCCGGGTTGGTCACCCGGGTCATCGCCCCGATGAACTCCCCAGGCCGGAATGTGGGGATCAGGGCACCCCCGTCCCGCGTCAGAGACCCGCCACGCTCGGCGATGAGCCCCGACAGGGCTGGAATCCCCCGGGCCATTGCGACGTCGCCAGCCGCGTGTTGGAGCACGAACTGCATGGATGCATGCTGGCGGCGTCCTGCCTCCCCCATCACCCATTCCCCTCCCGAAAAGGCCACCAAGTCGGCGTCCCCGGTGGCGTCCACGAAGCTAGCGGCCCGCACTGCGACAGGACCTCGCTTGGAGGCCACCACTACGGCCTCGATACGATCACCCTCCACGATCACCTCGGAGACGAGCGCGTGGAGAAAAAGGGTGATTCTCTCCTCGCTCGACACCGCGTGGTCGAAAAGCCTCTTGGCCGCCCAGGGCAGGTACAGGAGCACAGCGCTCTCCTGGAAAGGAACCGGACCCATCGCCTGCCCGTTGCTGGTGAGGGCCTCCACCATCTCCTCGGCGATTCCCCGGACCACGTATTCGAAACCGGAGTCCTCCTTTACGTACAGCCCGCACACCGTTCCCACCGACGCAGCCGTGAAGTTTCCCCCCATGAACCCGTGCCGCTCCAGCAGGCATACCGTCGCACCCTGGCGGGCAGCCGCCAGAGCCGCTCCCAGGCCCGCCGGTCCCGCTCCCGCCACGCACACGTCCACCTCGGCAACGATGTCGGCACGGCGGGCGGGAAGAGAGATGGCGGCCATGTCAGCGACAGTAATCCTGCAAGGCACTCGCGTAGAGCAAACCCAGCGCCGCGGCACCTGTGGCGTTCGGATGTACCCCGTCGCTCCGAAGCCATTCCGGGTGGTGGGCGACCAGAGAGTTCCAGTCGACCAAGTGCATATTCGGGTGGGCAACTACCCAGGCGGCCAGCACGCGGTCGATTGCCTGAGCCACCGGCGAGGAAGGCAGCTTGAGCGATGCCGTCGAGGTCACCGACACGTTAACCACGATGGTGCACCGGTCCCCCACCGCGGCAAAGAGTTGGTCCATCTCGCTCGTCCAGTTGGCAGAGGGCATGGAGCCGAATACTCCGGCAATGGCGTTGTCGGTCCCCAGCTCCACCACCCAGGCGTCGGGCGCACCGGCCGGATTGCCCAGAGCGGCAGAGAACGCCGGTAGCTGCATCCCGATCGTCCAGCCCGACTGGGCCGAGACGGTGTAGCGGTAGCCGGCTGCCGCGAGAGCGCGCTCGACCTGGGACTGGGCGAGCAGGGTGATCGAGTCCCCCACCACTGCCACGGTCCTGCTTCCGGTCCCGGCGTAGCAGGGCGCCACCGAAAAGATCGGCGCGGGCATTCCCACAAAGCGGATCTCGGCGAACGGGATCCCGTCGGTCTGGTCGGTCATCACGCACTCCGGCGCACCAACCTGGCCAGCGGTGCCACTCGCCCAAAGGGGTATTCCCCGCTCCGAGTACACCACGAAGTTCCCGTCGCCTCCCATCCGCGCGTAAGCGCCTGGGTTACCCCCGGTGCCCGACGACCACACCACTCGCGGGCGCGAAGTCAGATAGTCGGTGTCGGGAGCGGTCGCCACCAGGTTGCCGTCCCTTTGCATGGTCAGGAAAAAAGGACGGGCTCCGATCGACTGGCCCGGCTCCATGGTCTGGCCCTCGCCGAGATCCACCCGTTCCCCGTCATGGGGAACATACCCTTCCAACCGGTACGGATTGGTCGGCACGGTCCGGGAGTACCCCGCCGATGCCACCCAATAGGCGAGAGCACCGACCGCCGCCACCAAGGCGAGCACACCGGCAAGCCGGGTCACCGGAACTTCGAGTAGTCGGGGTCCCTTTTTTCGGTG
The DNA here is from genome assembly GCA_021817065.1 of Actinomycetes bacterium. GTDB lineage: Bacteria > Actinomycetota > Acidimicrobiia > Acidimicrobiales > JAKAVM01 > JAKAWH01. The sequence continues at coordinate 11,296 of JAKAWH010000062.1, read as the reverse complement.
AAGGCGGCGTTGCCCTCCCGTGCCTCGTCGGTCTGCTCGAAGAGATCCAGGAGGTCGAAGCCCAGCGACCCGATCCCGGCGATCGCGTCGGAGTCTGCATTGAACGAGTGTTTGAGTACCCGCAGGGCAGTCGGACTCTTTTCCAGCATCATGTCGGCCCAGCGGCGAACCTCGTCGCGCAGGGTTCCGGCCGGGACCACCTTGTTGACCAGCCCCCATTTCTCGGCGGTGGCGGCGTCGAAGTGCTCGCACAGGTACCAGATCTCCCGCGCCTTCTTCTCCCCCACGATCCGGGCGAGGTAGGCGGATCCGAACCCCGGGTCGAAGGAGGCCACCTTCGGTCCGGCCTGCCCGAAGACGGCGTGTTCGACGGCGATGGTGAGATCGCAGACCACATGGAGAACGTGGCCGCCTCCCATGGCCACACCGTTGACCGCTGCGATGACCGGCTTGGGGATGTCCCGGATCACCCGATGGAGCAGTCCGATCTCGAAAAGCCCTGATTCGCTGGGCCCGTAGTCCCCGGTCTCCCTGCGTTGCTTCTGGTCGCCTCCGGCGCAGAACGCCTTGTCTCCGGCGCCGGTGAGCGCCACCACCCCCACCGCCGGATCCGCCCAGGCGGACTTGAAGGCCAGTATCAGTTCCTCGACCGTTCGCGCACGGAAAGCGTTGTAGCGTTCGGGCCGGTTGATGGTCACCCAGGCCAAGCCCCGGTCCACCTCGAAGGTCACGTCGCACATCTCGGAGAGTTTCATCGGCTTCCTATCCTCGCCTTTCGCCGCCTCCGGGGCCAGCCGGCAGATGCACGCCGGGCGGCTCGCCCTCTAAAGTTACCGGTCGGTAACATAGTGGTTGCCAGGCGGTTCGACCGCTCCATTACGCCCCCACCCTGCTGAAAGGCTGCTCATGGACTTCAACGAGACCGAGGAACACCAGATGCTACGAGAAGCGGTGTCTGCCATCGCTTCCAAGTTCGGGCACGACTACTGGGTTTCCAAGGCCAAGGCCGGGGAAAAGTCCGACGAGCTGTGGGAAGCGGTCGGCGATGCCGGGTTCCTGGGAGTGAACGTGCCGGAGGCCTATGGCGGGGGCGGCATGGGCATCTACGAGCTGGCCCTGGTCGAAGAAGAGCTGGCCGCGGCGGGATGTCCCCTGCTCATGATCGTGGTGTCCCCGGCGATCTGCGCCACCCTGATCACCGCCTTCGGGACCGAGGAGCAGAAGGCAGAGTGGCTCCCCCGATTCGCCACCGGCGCACTGAAGATGTCCTTCGCCATCACCGAGCCCGACGCGGGGTCCAACTCCCACAAGCTCTCCCTCACCGCCACCCGCGACGGGGACGTCTACAAGCTGAACGGGACCAAGTACTACATCTCGGGCGTGGACGAGGCGGACGCCATATTGGTGGTGACCCGGACCGGCATCGACGAGAACACGGGCCGGGGCAAGCTGTCTCTTTTCATCGTGGACGCCGACGCGCCAGGGCTGACCAGGACGATCATCCCGGTGGAGATCACCGCACCGGAGAACCAGTTCACCCTTTTCTTCGACGATGTGGAGGTGCCCGCATCGCGGCTCTTGGGGACCGAGGGGGACGGGCTGCGGCAGGTGTTCCTGGGGCTCAATCCCGAGCGGATCCTTTCCGCTGCACTCGCCAACGGGGTGTCCCGTTACGCGCTGTCCAAAGCGTCCGCCTACGCCCGCGACCGCCAGGTATGGGGCGTCCCCATCGGCAAGCATCAGGGGCTCTCTCATCCACTCGCCATCTGCAAGATCGAGGCCGAGCTGGCCCGCCTGATGACCCAGAAGGCTGCCTGGCTCTACGACAACGGAGGTTCGGCGGGAGAGGCGGGAGAGGCCGCAAACATGGCCAAGTACGCCGCAGCGGAGGCCGCCCTCAAGTCCCTGGACCAAGCGATCCAGACCCACGGAGGCAACGGCGTGGCAATCGAGTACGGGCTTCTCACCTACTGGGGCGCGGCCCGCCTGCTCCGCACCGCTCCGGTCAGCCGGGAGATGATCCTCAACTTCGTGGCACAACACTCGCTGGGGCTGCCCCACTCCTACTGAGCCGCTCCCGGGATGAAGATCAGCCCGGCGCGGCCGCGGCCTCCGGCTGCCCACAGCCGAGCTGAAGCGTCGGTGAACAAGCCCCCGACGTTACGAGAGAATGTCCTCAACCAAGAGGACGGCCACGTCGGGCAACGGGTGCCCCGGATAGAATCGCTCGTAGACGTGGAGGGCCTCCGCTGGCTTCGAAATGTCTAGGAGCGATGCCAGGAGCGCGATGTCATCTCTATCCTGGGGGTCGCGTGCGGCCAGGATCTTCATCGCCAAGAGATACTCGGCCGACGCGGTCGCAATCTGCACCGACCCCATTTCGACTACCGGGCACGGGGACGGATCCGATTCGGTAGGCATGTAGCTGCGCACTGCGTCGTTGATCCAGTCAGGAGGAAGCCCTCGCCGGCGCGCCACGATCTTGGCCGCTTCGTAGACTTCCCCCGCGGGAACGAAAACTGCGTCGACGTCGCGGGTGGCCAGGCGCGCATCGAAAGCGATCACCATCGCTGCTCCTCCCACGACGAAGATCTGCGCACGTACACCCCGCCGATCGAGTTCTGCGGCCAAGGCCTCCAGCGCAACCACGATTTGCTGATGGTCAAGCACGGGTGAGCCCTCGGCTGCCGATGACGACACCGTGGCGCGTGAACGAGATCGGGTTGTCCACGAGTGCCGGAGCGTGCATGGTGGCGACAAACCACCACGGTTCCGCGAACCGTCCCGGGTCCGAAGTCCATCGCGGGCACGGGGTCCTCGCTGCGGCACAGGAATGCTCGACGAGTGCGGCAAGGAACGCGTCGAACCTCGACATCCCTGTCCCGTTCGGCGGGTCGGCCACCATTGCCAGAAGGTCTCGGTCTCCTGTGGCCCGAACATCGTCCAGGAACTCGAGGAGGAGGCGGAAGGCGACATCCTCCCGGCCCGCCCGAAGGCAAGAGCCGATCTCGTCAGCTACCGCGGAGGCGGTCCACCGACATGGGCCGATAGTAAGGCACCGGTCGGCTGCCCGGAGAAGGCGGACCAGCGTGCTCACCGTAGGGTCTCTCTTGCCGGTCTCGATTTCCGACACTGAGGCCGGGGGGATTCCCGCCCGGCGAGCCAGCTCCCGTTGGGAAACTCCCGCTGAGTGCCGAGCCCGCCTGAGCAGGGAGGAAGCGCTTCCCAGCATCAGGAGCCGGTGTCTGTCCGGAAGGGTTGCTGTGGCGACTTCATCTCGATAATGATATCTACTTCGGTAACACTTTGAGTTGCCGAAATTCTCCCGCGGAAGAGCTGCCTTGACGCACTGGGACGGTCTACACCGCCACCGTCGTCGCCGGTCTCAACGGGTTGCACGAAGGCCGATCGCTCGACCCCTCGCAGACGGCATCCCCGAAGGAGAACACTCCTCCGTCGGCACCGATCAACCAGTAGCCCTGTTGACGGCCTGACTATCTGATCACGGCAGAGCCGGTTTCGGTAGCGCTCTTTGACGACCCGATCTGGCAGTCGCTGAACGCTGTCGGTGGGGATGAGTGGTCCCTATACGCGAGGGACCCCTCCTCGCCTCTCTGTCGAAGGGTCGCGAGAAGGGGTCCGAAGGCGGTGTTGCCACCATGGCCATCGTATGGCCCTGTTCCCTCTCTGTCGACCCGTACGAAGCCGCCGGCCGGGAGGTCACCGTCCCCGCTGGAGCAAGCCCCAGAGAGATCACCGACACGGTGAAGGTGACCGAGACGCCGGGAGCCGCCGTCGCAGTGGACGAGGTGAGCGAGGTGGAGGTGGGACTGGGATTGGGGGGCGGAGGCGGGTTCGACCCGGCGAAGGACTGCTCGACCTGGGGGGCGGCGGCATAGTCGGCATTGCCGGCCTGGTTGGCGTCGATCACGCAGGTACCGCCCGCACCTCCGTAGGAGACGGTGGAGCCGGAAATTGTGCACCCCGAGGTGGACGACGCGTCGATGGTGAAGGTGACGGGGTGGGCCCCGCCGCCTCCGGTGGCGGTGACTGCATAGGTCTGGGAGTTGGAACCCGAATAGGTCGCACCGGCGGGAGCAGCGGAGGTGAAGGAGGTCGCCTGGGCCTGCAAGTACTGTGCAGCTCCGGCGTCGCAGGGTTGGCCAGCAGTGGTCGCCTGCCCGCGTTGGTCGGTGACGCCGCCGGCAGGGCAGTAGGTGGGGGTCGCGGTGGGGACGATGCCGATGGCAGGGTTGCCCGATTCCAACTCGATGGTCTGGGTGGTACCCCCGTTGTTGGCCAGGGCGCCGGCGCCTGTCAACCTTTTTGAGGCAGATCTCGTGCTGAATCATTGTGTCGAAGCGTCCACCTCCTTGGGCTCGTTGATCCAGGCCACCGCCGGTATCACCGGTGGGACCGGGGGCTTGCGGACGAATCGCTCAGGATGGGCTGCGTAGGCGCCATTGAGGACAAAGGCACGATTCTCGTCGATGAGTTCTGCCCGGGGAGATGATTCTCAACTTCGTGGCGCAGCACTCGCTGGGGCTGCCCCACTCCTACTGAGCTGTCGCCGACCCGTCGTCCGAGGGGCGCCTTCCATCACCGGGCGTCCCCTTCAGAGCCAGTGGACCCGGTCGATGAAGGCGGTGTCGGCCGGGTTGGCGTCGAGCAGGGCTTCGAGTGAGTCGACGTAGCGACCGATCGCGTGTCGAGCGCGAGGCATGGTCGCGTCCGAAGTGAAGATGAGCCCGGCGTGGCTGCGGCCCTGGGCAGCCCAAAGCCTCGCGATCACGACGAAGTCCCCAACGTTGTTGGTGACCAGGGCACGTGCCTCCCGTGTGCACGCTTCGAGCAACCACTCGTCCTCTTCGGCCTCCCACCCCTTCTCGATTGCGGCAATGACATCATGGCCGCGCTCGCGCAAGGCGATCACTATGTGAGTCGAATAATGGTGGTCGAGCGCCAGCTTCACGCCAGGGCGCGCTGTTGGCGCTCCCAGCGGTCGCGCTCGTCACGCTCGACCCGCGCAGCGGTTTCGGCGTCTTGATCAACCTCGTTGCTGAACTCCGCGTAATAATCCACCGCAGCGCGAACCAGGCGCGAATCCATACCGAGATATTCGGAAGCTGCTACGAGGTCGCCCGCCGATGCCCGTACCGTGGACATCACCTGGTACACGTACAAACGAGTACCGACGACCAACGGCTGGCGGTATCCGGCCACCCCGGCGTGGAACCTGATCAGCGGGTGACGTTCCAGGCGTAGCGCTTCGCCAAGCAGGCGATCGGCGATGGCATTGCGGGATTCTCTTCCGGTCTCCGACGCGGCGTCGAGAAGCTCGACCGTTTGTGGGGAAAGGCGAAACGATCGCTGAACCGACTTCTCCTCACTTCGCATGTATCTCAATGTATCACAGGTGCACAGGACGGGGCGCCGGCCCTGGCCCTCCTACACCGCCCCCGCGCCTCCCGTCTGGCTCACCGACGGTGCGCCCCGATCCTCAGACATTGAGGAGATCGGGAACCCGTGGGCCCCCCTGCGGGCGGCGATCGCGAGTGGGCCGAGTCCCGTGGAGATTGAATTCATGGCCGGGTTCAATGTGACGGGCGCACCGGTCTTCGAAGAGTGGTTGGCACGAACCTCCGATGCGATCACGCTGCGGGTTGCCGGCGAAGCGAACGGTGGGCGGGCAACAGGATACGACTACGTCCGCCCCGGCGTACGAGAGCCCGGCGGGCCGATCTTCGGCCGAGATGTCGAGCTTCTCCGCCTTGCCGCGCTCCTTCATCCCAGCGCGGGTGCGGTGCGGTGCCGGTTGGTGACCCTCTCCGGACTCGGTGGGGTGGGCAAAACCCGTCTCGCCCACGAGTTCGCACTCTCCTGCGACCGTCAACACGATTGGTTCGGTGTGGCGATGGTCGAGCTGGCCGGCGTGGATGCCGCCGAGCATGTCGCCGCCGCCATCGCCCGCGAGTTGCGGGTACCCCTGGCCGGTACCCGGCCGAAGCTCGAAGAACTTGCGGCGGCGATCGGGAAGCGTCCGTGCCTTGTCGTCCTCGACAACCTCGAGCACCTCTTGCCGGACGCAGCGTCGATCGTGGCCGAGCTGCACGGGTGGTGCCCGTCGGTGGCGGTAGTGGTGACCAGCCGCGAGCCCATGGGCATCGAAGCCGAGAAGGTGATCGTGGTCCGGCCCTTTTCTCCTCCCCAGACGGAGCCCGGTTCGGATGGTGCGGCCTCGTCGCCGGGTGTGGCGATGTTCTTGGAGCGCGCCTCCTTCCACGGGGCCGAACAGGGGCTCGACGATGTCGACGCAGTCGCCCGCCTGGTCACCGAGACCAAGGGATTTCCCCTCGCCATCGAGCTTGCTGCCGCGAGCAGCTCCATCCTATCGCCCCGAGTGATCCTCGAATCCCTCTCGCCGCGGCACGTGCGCCAAGCGGGGTCCGCCGCGCGCGGAGGTATTCGAAGCGTCATTTCCGAATCCTTCTCCTCGGCCTACAACTCGCTGTCGGGTCCGGCTGCCTCCACGTTGCGAAGCTTGAGTGTCTTCCGATCGAGGACGGTGCGCGATCCTCGCTGGGGTCAGCGGTGTGGGAGGCGGCCTTCGAGGAGGGGCGCTGCGCAGGTCTGGACGTGGAGATCGGGTTGGGAGCGTGAGGGCCACCGACCTGTGTCGCCCCCGGCTTACTCCTTGTGCTCACTCCCTGCCGAGAATGTCTCCCACTGCGATCGTGATTCTGGGGAGTTCGCGCGCGGTCACGGTCTCGCCGGCTGCGTAGGTCGTGGTGACCTTGTAGCCTCCCGGACCCGGTTGTGTCATGGCGAGTACGCGACGGCCCGCCAGATCGACCAGCCAGGTCTCGGCAATCCCCGCCTTGCCGTAGAGGGGAGCCTTGACGTCTCGGTCGAAGGCGAAGGTGGTGTCGCAGACCTCGACGGCGAGGAGGATGTCGGTGGGGCCGGGATGTACGGTCGCATACTTCTCTAAGGGTGGTCGGAGGAGAGTCAAGTCGGGCTGTGGCTCGCTGTGGGGAGAGAGTCCGATGGCGCCCTGGACCCGAACGTCTGCGTGTTCGCCCACCAGTGAAGCGAAGAGCTTGGTCAACCTGTCGACACACACCTGATGACGAGGCCCGATGGGCGTCATCTCGAGCACCTCTCCGTCGATGAGCTCAACCCGGTCGTCGGGACCGAGGACTCCCTTCTCCACCATGGCCTCGTAGTCGTCGATTGAGAAAAGGTGCCGGGGGCGGGTGGCGAGGGCCATGGAACGATTCTAGCGCCGGGGTGCTCGCCGGCCCCGGCCGTAAATGCGGTACCGAACTGGCGACCCGGCACATTCTGCTCAACGCCGGGCTCGCTGACCGGCCGGCCCTGATCGGTCTCTCAGTAAGAGAGGCGAGCGAGCTGGGCCAGGAGTTCCGGAGCGATGAGAGCGTCCCCTGCCATGGTGGTGTGGATGCCGTCGCTGCCCCTGACGGTGACCCCGCGAATGGTGGTGGTGAAATGCCCGCCCGGGTCCAGGTAGGTCCCGAATGGAACCACCGCCACGGTGCCCGGGTGCCGTGCCGCGACGGCCTGGACGATGGCGTTGTACTCATCCACCCGTGCGGAGTCTGATTCCGGCCAGGGACGCCCGTCGGGCTGCTCGCCATCGTCGAAGTTGGGAGAGGTGAAGAGAGCCACGGTGGCACCGCCGGCCGACGCGATCGCTACCGCCTTCTCCAACTGGGTGGTGACGTATGCGTCGAACTCGGGATCGCCCAAGTGCTGCCATCGACCATCGAGGTAGCGATCCACCGCTTCCCAATAGCCAGAGATGATGCACACCACCGAAGGCTTGTAGTACGCAACGTCGTTCGCCCACCAGGTGGGCCACCCGTCGCAACCGGGGAACGGGTCGCCCACCACGCCTTTGACTTCGAGTGGTGTCGCCACCGACAGGCCGCACCCGACGATGCCGCGGGGGATGATGGCGAGGCCCTCTTTGACAGCCTGTTTGTAGATGCCTAGATAGAGGGTCCACGAGATCGAGTCGCCGAGGAAGAGAACTCTCTTCAGCGCGTTCACATCGTGCGTCAGGGACGCATAGGTCTCCGGGTACCGGAACCCGAAGTACTGCCCCGGCCCGAGATCGGCAGTGGCCGCTGCGCCAGGCGTCTGTTTCCAGGCCGCGGGCGAGGAGAGCGTCCCGGCTGTCGCCACGGGTACCGCTGTGGATAGCACCAAGGCAGCGGCGGTCGCCCCGGCCGTTGCCGGCAGCGACACCCAGGCCCGCCAGGATCGGATCGCGCCCCGGCGGATCGGCATCTCGATGAAGCGGGATGACGCCACAGCCAAGGCGAAGCTAAGCCCAGACCGTAGGGCGAACAACCCGTAACCGGACAATCCGGTGCGGGCGTGGTCCACCACCACGAACACCGGCCAGTGCCACAGATAGAGGCCGTAGGAGATCTTCCCGACGTAGGCCACCGGCTTCCACCCGAGTACCCGAGCGAGCGGGCTGCCCGGCGCCCGGGTCACTCCGAAGATCACCCCGGCAGTCAAGATGTCGGCGAGGAGGAACCCTCCCCGGTAGGGGAAATATGAGTTGGCAGTGAGCCGGGACCACTCCAATGCGAATCCGGCCACCCCTGCCAGCCCGACCGCACCGGCAAGCCAGCGGAACCTCGCCACCCGGTAGCTAACCTCCCTCCGGACCGCCGGGAGGAGCGCGAGAGCGGCCCCCACCAAGAGGTCCTGTGCCCGGGTGTCGGTGCCGTAGTACATGCGGCTCGGATCGGTACCCGGGTGGAAGAGAAGTGCCATCTCCACCGCGGATCCCACCGCGGACACCACCGCCAGAATCAGTAACGGGCTGGTGCTTCTCCTCGGCACATCCGGATGTCCCGCCAGCGACGCCCGGCGGCCGAACCACACACCGGAGAGCTTCCACAGAGCCAGGACGATCAGCGGCCAGACCAGGTAGAACTGCTCCTCGATGGCGAGGGTCCAGGTGTGCAGGAGGGGCGAAACCGATGCGGTCTGAGCGAAGTAGCTCTGGCCGGCGAAGATCTGGTGCCAGTTCGCCACGTACAGGAGAGTCGCCAGCCCGTCGGAACGAAGGGTCCCCCGGGTGTCCCCCGGCGCCACCAGCCACCCGTACACCGCGATCCCCGCCAGCAGCACGAAAAGAGCGGGGAGGAGACGGCGAGCCCGGCGCCCCCAGAAGCTCCGGAGGCGGATTGTCCCCGTGGCAGCGAGCTCCTTGACCAGCAGGGAGGTGATCAGGAACCCGGAGAGGACGAAAAAGACGTTCACCGAGATGAACCCCCCATTCGCCCATCCGAGCCCGCCGTGGTTGGACATGATGCCGACGATGGACACCGCCCTGATCCCGTCGAGTCCGGCGACGTAGGGCAGTTTCGGTCCCCGCCCGACTCGACTCCCTCGGGAGCCCCCGCTGGCATCCCCGGCGGCCGCCGGGGCGACCACGCCAAACAGGATCGGGGCACTCATGGTCCTCCAGTATCGTCGCGTCGGTGCCTGAGCTGACGGGTGTCAACGGACCAACCCTCCCCAAAGAGTTTTCAGAAGGCGCTGTGGTGGGCTTGGCGGCTCATTAGCCTGGAGATATGGGCAGGTTCACCGCCTTCACCGCATCGACGCTTGCCGAAGCTATCGCTACCGAGCTGGCCGCGGGCGACGAAGAATTCGCGCTCCGCATGTTGCTCCGCGGGATCGCGGACTTGCGCGACCTGCTGCAAGAACACGATGACGAGGCACTGAGCAACTTTCTTTCGCCTCCCCCTCCCACCGGTTCCCAGCGTTGGGACACCCTTCTCGCAGTGAGCGTCGGGCGTGAGCTTCGACGCGCGCAGCACCCTCGGCCTGCATGGACCACGCCGGCGGCGCTCTCTTCGTGGTGGTTCCCACTCGATCCCCCACCGGTCCTCTTTGCGCGAATACTTCAGCGGACCCCACCGGACTTGGCCTGTCTTGGCATCTGGATCGACGAGAAGGCATTCTCCATCGCGTGAGCAGCCGCCGGGAATTCAACACCGAGGAGATTCGGAGTCTGCTGGTCGAGCTGGGCCGGCGCCTCGCTGCCGAAGGCGAGCACGCCAGCATCTACATCGCCGGCGGAGCCGCGATGGCCATGACTATAGACACGCGGCGGGTCACCGATGATGTCGACGGGATCTTTGATCGGACCAATGCCCTGGAGACTGCCGCGGACGAAGTTGCTTCTGCTCATCAGCTTGACGGCAGGTGGCTGTCGGACGCGATGCGGCCCTATGCCGCCTCAGCATCGGATGTCGAGGCCACGTTGGTCGAGTTGGACGGTCTCTCCGTTTCGATTGCCTCACCCCGCCATCTGCTGGCCATGAAGATGGCCGCATTCCGCCCCGAGGACATGGGCGACCTCGCCCGCCTTTTCACGCACTTGGCAATCGCCACGCCAGAGGCAGCCGTCGCCACCGTGTGGGAGGTCTACGGCGATTATGCCGAAACCGCCGGCGGAGGCAGCCGGCAGGACTTCCTCCTGCGCGCTCGAGGAGTGCTGGACTACCTGGCCTCCCATCCTCGCGAGTCCGGTTCTTCCCCATAGTTATGAGCCTGCGGGCCGAACCGGCGGTTGCCCCCCCTGCTCGAAACCCCGTCCTGTCGATCCGGCGGTCCCCCCGGACTCCCCTCGTCGCGGTGATCGGCGCCTTCGTCCTCGCCCAGGCCGGTTTCTTCGCGGCCGGGGTCCGATTCGACGCCGCTCCCTTGGACGGCCGATTCGTCGACGACCTCTGGCAGCTCCTCCCCCTCCCCCTCCTTCACCATCATCTGGTGCAGAGCCTCTGGTACCTGCACAGCCAGCCGCCCCTCTTCAACCTGGGAGTCGGCCTCCTGGTGAAGCTCCCCCACGGGCTCCAGGTCCCCGCTGAGTACCTGGTCTCCGAGTCAATGGCCTTCCTCCTTGTGACTACCTCCTACTTACTGGCGGTCGAGCTGTCGGTGCCACCCCGAGTCGCAGCGGTGGTGGTGATCGTCTTCGTGGTCGCCTCGCCCGATTACGTGCTTTTCCAGAACTGGCTGGACTATGCCTATCCCACTGCGACGTTACTTGTCCTCTCGGCCTGGTCCCTCATTCGCTACGTGCGCACCCGCCGCACACTCCACGGCGTGCTTTTCTTCTCGGCCGCCAGCGCGCTGGTTCTCCTCAACTCGACCTACCAGTGGGTGTGGCTCGCAGGGGTGTCGGCATTGGTCCTGGTCCTCCTCCGGCGAAGGTGGCGGCAGGTCCTGGCGGTCGCCTCGGTTC
>JAKAWH010000165.1 GCA_021817065.1 Actinomycetes bacterium | reverse complement strand
ACTGCAACCCGCCCTCCAAGTATTGTCCGGCGGTATTTCGGACACCACACCACGTGTAGGCCGAGAGATGTGACGCCTCCGGAGGAGCGACCAAACCGGGCAGTAGACATTGCTCAATCACCATACGGGAGAGCTGTGACATCCGACCGAGATGTCGGGCTTACGGCCCGAGCCCTGATTCCTCTGACGGCTGAAGCCGCCAGTCCCCTCGGGGCGGATTGATGGTCAACCTCACCGATTCGCTCATCGAATCCCAATGTACCGGGCCACTCCTGCACCGAATCCGGCGGCAACGCTGGGACTTCGCCTATCGCGTTCCCGATCCCATCACCTCACGTAATGTCGCGTTAGGACTGCGGCGTACCCACTGGCGGAAGCTCTCTCCCGGGCGGCGTTCCGCCGCATACCGCTCGAAGAGATGTCCGAGAGCTTCCGGGACCTGCTCGACCGGCTTGGCACCCTCGACCCAGTCGATGAATCGGGCGTCGTGTCCCAGGCTCCCCCCGAGTCCGATGTCCACCGCTTCGACGATCCGTCCCTCGTCGAATGCGGTCTCCCCCCGGAAGCCGATGTCGGCAATCTGGGGTTGGGCACAGCTCGCCGAACATCCGGAAAAGTGCATCCGCACCACCTCGTCCCCTTCCGTGAGCCCGGCGAACCGGTCGTCCATCATCCGAGCCCAGGTAGCCGCCCGGGCCTTGGTCTCGACGATGGCGAAGCGGCAGAACTCGGTCCCGGTGCAGGCGACCACCCCGCGCTCGAAGGGCCGTGGATGGGGAGAATGGGTGGTGAGGAGCGGCTCGCCCAGAAGGTCGTCGAGCTTGTCGGCGGGAACACCGGTCAGGATCGCGTTCTGGTCGGTGGTGAGGCGGATCTCCCCGTCGCCGTATGTTTCGGCGAGGTCCGCCAGACCGATCAGGCTCTCGGCCACCAGGCGGCCGACGGTGACGTTGAGGCCCACGTAGTAGAGCTCGCTTTTCCCTGGTGCTTTGCGGCCGGGGGTGTGACTGCCTGGTGCTTTGCGGCCGGGCGTGTCACTGCCTGGGTCTTTCTGCGGGTGGACCCCGATGTGATCGCCCCTATATCTCCTAGTAAGACTCTCTCCGGAGGCGATGAGATCGAAGGCGGCGCGCTCGGCCAGCGCAGCACGGAAACCCTCCGGCCCCAATTCCTGCACCAAGTAGCGCATCCGGCACACTCCCCGGTTCTCCCGGTTGCCCAACTCCCCGAAGAGCTGAGCGATGGCGCGGGTGATCTCGACCGCTTGATCGGGGCACACGAACACGTCGATGTCCGTCCCCATCCTGGGACCGTCGGACAGACCACCGCCCACCAGTAGATTGAAACCGAGAGTGCCGTCGTCCAGCCGTGCCGGCCACATGCCGATGTCATTGATCTCCGCCTGGGCGCAATCGTCCAGGCAGCCGGTGACACTCATCTTGAACTTGCGGGGAAGGTTGGCGTATTCCCGGTTGCCAGTGAAGTAGTCCGAGATCGCCCGTGCCACCGGATAGGCGTCAAAAGCCTCCTCGGCGTCGATTCCCGACACCGGGCAGCACAACACGTTCCTCGCCGAATCGCCGCATGCCTGGACTGTGGTCATCCCGACCGCGGCGAGGCGCTCCCAGACGGTGGGGATGTCCTCGACCTTGATCCAGTGGAGCTGGATGGTCTGCCGGGTAGTGATGTCGCAGTATGCATCGCCGAAGATCGGATGGGGGTCGGCTCCACGACCGAAGACGCCGGCGATTTCGCCGACGGTGCGCGCCTGGGCGGAGGTGAGACGCCCACCGGGGACTTTTACCCGCATCATGAATGCGTCTCCGCCCTGGCGTTGGGGGTAGATCCCCACCCACTTCAATCGCTCCACCTCTCCGTCAACCTTGGCGATCGCCCCGACTCCCTCCTTCGAATACGTGTCGATGACCGATTGGTAGACGTTCAGGGGGTGCCGCTCCAACTTCCAGCGCTCGACCTGGTTCAGCTCGGTGCCGGACCGCAGGGGGGTCAGGAATTGCACAGGGACACGGGTAAACGCAGGGCCGGCGACATAACCCTATTGTTGACTATCTAAGTCATATTTCGCAAGGGTGGGAATCGGGAAGGCCCCGGGCGGGGTCACCCGGCCACGCGATGGGGACCGTCCCGTCGGCGTCAGCACGTGCCGCAGACGCGTCGATGACCCGAAGTAGGGTTTGGCTTACTACACACCTCCGCTGTGCCGCGAGGTAGCTTGTCAAGCATCATCTAGGAGATTATGGATCTCCATATACAGTGATTTTCCCTGGTAGCAGCGGCTATCGGCGCTCAGGAACCTGTCCAAGACCGGATTAACCCGGCCGGCCCACCCCCGAGACCGGTGGAGCCTGAGCGCCACCCCGATTAGGCTGCAAGCGATAATGCCGGGTGGAGCGGTCCCGCCCTCGTAGCTCAGTGGATAGAGCGCCGGCCTCCGGAGCCGGGTGCGCAGGTTCGAGTCCTGCCGAGGGCGCTTGTAAACACCCTGGCAGATGGCCTAAGATGAGAGTTGTGTATCGGATTTAGAGAGTTTAGTAATCAGCTTGACAATCACTTCCCGGACCCGGCAATTCATCGGGATACAGAGGAGGTCGCCACTGGCGGGACATATCCAGCAGCGAGGACCCTCAGCACGGTGCCAGACGGACACCGTGGAGGTCGCCATTTTTTCGGCCGGCACACCTCCTGACTATCCGCAGGCCCCGTTGAAAGTCACCAGCCAGGTCGAGTTGCCCCCCGGAACTTGTAGGACCGAGTCGAGGCCGTTGTTGATCGCGATCTCGTTACCCGCCAGGTTCCACTCGGGCCAGAGCCAGTCGGCATACTGGGGGGCGGAATCTGTCGATCCGGGAGTATTGAACCAGGTGAGCTGCTGGACATCCGTGCCATCGCTATTCATGACAAATACCTCGTTGTGAAGGTAGGCACGGTAATTCGCCCAGTTGAGGGTTCCATACTGGGCAATGCTGCTCGGAAGCGATATCGACGAGGCCCACGCGACCTTTTTCCCGTTGGGCGAGTACTTGGCATGCTCGTTCCACGACAGGGGTGAGTCGGTGAGGTCGGTGTAGGTGCCGAAGTCCGCACCGGGCTGAACGTCCACGCTGGCTATGGATGGTGCATATGCATTGAACCCGGGGAAGACCGTCTGGACGAGGATGTGGGTGGAGTCCGGGGACCAATCCTGCATCTCGTAGAACACGTCGCCTGGGTAGTCGACTTGC
>JAKAWH010000061.1 GCA_021817065.1 Actinomycetes bacterium | reverse complement strand
TTTCGCCTTCCTGCCTCCCACCATCGCCTGGTCGATTGCCGAGGCATCGGTGTTCATCGTTCCCGGGCTTGGCTTGTACCTCTTCCTGCGCCTGTACAAGCTGCCTCCGATCGCGGCAGCGGCGGGTGCGCTTTCGTGGTGCGGGTTCGGGTTCATGGGCGCCCAATTGGTCCATATCGCCAGCGTCCAGGGGTGGGGCTGGGTGTGTTGGATGCTGGTGGCCCTCCAGCGGATCGCGGCGGGGCCTCGGGGTCACCGGGCGCGATGGGCCGCCCTTCTCGGTCTCGCACTCGGCCTGGTGTTACTGGTCGGCGACCCGGAGTCGATCACCGAGGGTTCGATGATGGCGGCGATTTACCTGGCGCACCTGCTGTGGAAGTATCGGGACCCCTCCCTGCTGGTCTGGGCGATCGCTGGATCGGCGGGCGGGGTGGCAGTGGGGGCCGCCCAGTGGCTCCCAGGGTTCGCGCTTGCCCAGGCATCACAGCGGGGACACGCCGCCTACTGGTTCTTTACCGCCGGTTCGGTTGAGCCCTCCAATCTCCCCCTACTGGCGGTGCCCTTTCTCGACGGGGGATATGGACGTCTCGGTGTTCCCTACTACTTCGGGAACTACGCCCTGGAGGAGTTGTCGGGCTATGTAGGCGTGGTGGCGCTGGCGGCGGTGTTCTCCCTTCCTCTCCTGTGGCGCCGGGATCCCCGGGCACGTGACTGGAGGATCTGGTATCTCACCGGCGCGATCGGGTTGGTCTTGGCGATGGGCGGCAGCACGCCGGTCGCCCATCTGATGTACCACGTCCCGCTGTATCGCCTGCTCCGGCTCCCCAGCAGGAACCTGGCCTGGGTCGATCTGTCGGCGTCAATCCTGGCAGGATTCTGGGTGGAAAGGGTGTTAATGGCCCGGCTGGTAGGAGCGGGCTCCTCTTCCGGCCCCAGTGCGAGTGTGACTGTGATCGCGAGTGCGCGCTCGGGACCGGGGGTGAGTACCGCTGCCCTGCGCTGGTGCGCAGGAGTGCCCGCTGGACTTCTGGCCGGTTCCCTTGTTGTCCTGCTGGTGGACGGGACAGGAGTGATTTCGGCGCTGACCGACTCGTCCCAGGCGGTGTCGGGGTACCACCGTGTCGCGTTGATCGTCACCACCGGGGTACAGGGCCTCATCGCCGGGTTCTTCTTCTGGGTGGTCTTCCGTTCCCCGCGGTTGGCCCGACGAAGGGCAGTGCTCCTCCTGCTGGGAGCGCTCACGGCCGATCTTCTCTTTTACGACGTGAACCAGCAGTGGCTGGCCGCGCCCAATGAACGTTCGGTGACCGCCCAGACCATGGATTCACGAGCCCTTGCCGCCGACCTGGGTGCGGCAGGCGGGGGGAGGTTCGCCATCTACGATCCGGATCGCTACCACATTGCGGAGCTTGTCAAGTTCGGCGAGCCCGACATCAATCTCAATTCACGCACTCCGAGTGTGCAGGGATACGGCTCGATAGAGCCGGGGACCTACGCGGATGCCACCGGCACCCATCAGGAACTCAGCCTTTCGACGCCGGCGTTGTCGGACGGCACCTTTGCCTCATTGGGGCTCTCGGTGCTGGTGAGCCCCAGGCAGTATTTCTCGGTGCTGACCTCGCAGCCTCCCTTGACGGTCCGCCAGCGCGGCTTCCGCCTCGCTTACCCATTGCCTCCCGCACCTGCCAATGCCCCTGCTTCGTTACCGGCAGCCGGAACGGTCGGCGCAGGGCGCATCTCGTCGTGGTTCTGGGGGCAGGAGGACGTGGCGACGTCTGTCACAGTCACGCTGGCCTCGCAGGTACCCGCCTTGGGCGGGGGAGGATCGGGTGTCCAGCCCTTCTCGCAGGCCCCGGAATCCGGCGGGGGAACGCCCGGGTTCCAGATAGGGCTCGTCCAGGTGGGGGGCTCGATCGACTGGCAGGAGAAGGCACAGCTCGTTGTGGCCAGGAAAGCGAGCACCTACGAGTTGCGGGCGGCGCGCGACCATCCGATGGTGGGAGTTGGCGTGGCGATCCGCCCCACCGGGTCCTCGGCGGTCCGGGTGAAGGGCGTCAGCTACCAGGATGTGAAGGGATTCGGTTACCGGTTGTCGGGAGCCCTCACCGGCGCGATCCGGCCTGGCGTATGGGTGTATGCCGACACTATCGGCGACTACGCGGTGTACGTCGATCGGGCGGCCGCTCGTGCAGATCATCTGGTATCGCCCAGCGACGGCAGCGTCAAAGTCTTTCCCGCCGAACCCTGGGGCACCCAGGCATACCTGGTGGAGGCTCACCTAGCGACCACCATGGTCCGCTCGGTGAGCTACCTGGCTGGATGGCGCGCCACCCTGGTGCCTGCCAACGGGAGCGTGCACCGCGTAGCGGTTACCGAGCAGGTTTCCCGGCATGGGCTGGTCCAGTCGATCCCGGTCCCTGCGGGGACCTGGCTGGTGACCTTCACCTACCACCCTCCCAAAGTGGCCGAAGGCCTGCTGATCGCACTGGCTGGGATGGCGGCACTGGTGCTGATGGTGCTGGCGGGCTCTCGACGGCGCCTCGTCAGGGTGGGGCGCCTGTGAGACCTGCCGGTACGTGCCGTCCACGCGATGATGTGCGCCCCGGGTCTCGTGGCGGCTACACAGGGGGACCATGAGAGTTCTCGTGACCGGAGGTTCCGGGTTCATCGGCAGGTCACTGGTGGCCTCCCTGGTCGAGAAAGGCCACCAGGTGGAGGTCCTCGACAGGAGGCACCCATCAGAGACCGGCGCGGAGGTCCCTGGCGTGGTCGCTACGGTCGGCGACATTCGCGACCCCGCCGCAGTGCGGACCGCACTCGGCGCGGGTACTGATGCAGTTGTCCACCTGGCCGCGATCACCTCGGTGCTGAAGTCGAAGGAAGACCCCATCGAGACCTTCGAGACGAATGTGGTGGCAACCCAGTCCCTCCTGGAACGGGCGCGGGAGGTGGGGGCCGGATGGTTCGTGATGGCCTCCACCAACGCGGTCGCCGGGGACGTGGGGAGTGCCAGCATCTCCGAGTCGACGGTACCCGTACCTCTCACCCCATATGGAGCCACCAAGGCAGCGGCCGAGATGCTCATGTCTGCGTACACCGCCTCCTACGGACTGCGCTGCTCGTCGGTTCGCCTCACCAACGTCTACGGGTCGGGAATGAAGGAAAAGGACTCCTTCGTGCCCCGCCTGATGCGAGCTGCCCTATCGGGGCAGGGTGTCGCTTTTTATGGCGACGGTACCCAGCGGCGGGATTTCGTCTACGTCTCCGACGCGGTGGCCGGGCTATTGCTCCCTTTGGATGCGGAGGTAACCGGTTTGCTCACCATCGGGTACGGGACTTCTTATTCGGTGATCGAATTGCACCGCCAGGTTTGCGCGGTCACGGGAATCGACATCCCGGTGACCCATGAAGCTCCCAAGGCGGGGGAGATGCCGGTGGTCAGCGTCGACATCGCCCGGGCAGCATCCTTCGGGTACTCCCCGCTGGTGAGCCTCGGCGAAGGGCTGGGCCGGACCTGGGAGGACTTCAGGACACAGTCGCCCTGTCGGTAACCCGGACGCTGGTCGCAGTGAGACCTTTTGGTCCTTCCTCGACGTCGAATTCGACTGCGTCGCCTTCGTGGAGGACGCGGAACCCGTCCATCTCGATCACGCTGTGGTGCACGAAGATGTCCTTGGACCCGGCCTGCGAGATGAAGCCGTATCCCTTCTCCCCGTTGAACCACTTGACGGTGCCGGTCGCCATGGCAACCAACCTCCTTGTATCTCCGGGCAACACTCCCGGTAGTCACATGACCGCACAGGCGGCCCTTCACCGAGAACGCTATCTCTCCTGGCGGCGCTTGTCATCCGAAAAGCAGAGGTGGCCCTCGGAGGGGTGCCCGGCAGGCTCGGCAACACGGCCCGGGGCGGGAGGGTCATGAGCGCTCGGACATCCACCCCCGGTTCCCGTAGGAGTCCAGGTGGACCACCTCCTCGGTCGGCTTACGTGGCTTGGGCCCGTACCGGCCGCGTGGCCAACCCAGGGCGACGATGCAGCAGGGCTCGACAGAGAGGGGGAGCCCGAGCACCCTCCGGGCGAAAAGAGTCGACCATAGGGGGAGGGTGATCAGGGACGCGCCCAGGCCGATCGCCCTGGCTCCGAGGAGGAGGTTCTGGACACTCGGGTATATCGAGCCGTAGTGCATGGAGTTGGCGTTGGGTGGGTTGGGGACGAAGGGAACCCGCCCATGGCCACCGCTGAGGCAGCACACCACCAGCACAGGCACGTCCTCGAAATGGTCCACCTGCCACTGGACCGATCTCATGATCCGGAGCATCTGCTCCTCGTCTGGCTTTCCTCGGATGATCCGGCGCCCGATGCCGCCATAGAGCTTCCAGGCCCGCCGGTACTGCCCGGCGAGCGAGCGGCGCACCGCTGCATCTCGTACAACGATGAACTCCCAGTTCTGCCCGTTGGAGCCGGTGGGAGCTTCGAGTGCCAGCCGGATGAGAGGCCGGAGCACAACGTCGTCCACCGGATCGGAAAGCACCCGCCTGATGGACCGCTGGGTCTCCATGGCTTGGGGAAGGGGGATGGCGGCCAGGCGCCTCTCGATCTCGGCCGGATCGGAGGTGGGGGTGAGGGTGGTTCGCTCGTCCATCACCAGAACTTACCGGGACTGCCGCGGCACAGGGAAGCGCCCCTGACCCGCCCCGTGCTGGGTGCCGGAGCTATCGGGACGGGTGCACGTTCTGGGTCCCGCCTGGGCCGTCCTCCACTGTCCATCCCAACCCTGCGATCCGGGAGCGCAGCGCGTCGGAGGCAGCCCACTCTCTGGCCGCCCGGGCGGCCGCCCGCTGGTCCAGGAGGGCACCTACCTCGGGGGGCACCTCGTCGCCATCCACCGCGGGGGAGAGCCCCATCGCTTTGGCCATCTCGAAGGCAGCGGTACCCAGTCGTGAGCCCGTGCCGGCGTCACCCGAGTCCAGGGAGGCATTGGCCCGCCGGATCAGATCGAAGACGAGGGCGGTGGCACGGGGGGTGTCCAGGTCGGCATCCATGAAGTTGCGGAACCGGTCGAGCGCGTCGCTGTCATGCTGGGCGGAGCGGGAGGCAGGTCCGGAGGAGGAAGCGGCGATGGTGGCGAGGCGATCGAGCCGCCGGGCCAGCGAGTCCAGGCGCCCCAGGGCGTCGGTGGCATCGGCGATGGCCGCAGGGGTGACTTCCATCGGGGAGCGGTAGTGGGCTCGCAGGGTGAGCAGGCGAAAGGCCCGCGGGTCCTCCTTGTCCACCAGATCGGTGAGCGAGAGGTAGTTCCCCAACGACTTCGACATCTTCTCCCCTCCCACCTCGACAAAAGCATGGTGCATCCAGTGATGGGCGAACCGGTTCCCGAGCGCCACCGCCTGGGCCCGCTCGTTCTCGTGGTGGGGGAACTTCAGGTCGATCCCGCCTGCATGGAGGTCGAAGCCGTCGCCGAGGAGGTCCAGGGACATCACCACGCACTCGGTGTGCCACCCGGGCCGACCATCCCCCCAGGGGGAGGGCCAGGAGGGCTCGCCGGGCTTGGCAAGTTTCCAGAGGGCGAAGTCGACCGGGGACCGCTTGGCCTCGTCAACTTCCACCCGGGCCCCCGACCGAAGCGAGTCGAGGGACTGGTGGGCGAGCAGGCCGTAGCCGGGCACCGATTCGCAGGAGAACCACACCCCGCCAGGTGCCTGATATGCGTGGCTCGACTCCACCAGGCGAGAAATCAGCCCGACCATCTCCTCCACATACTCGGTGGCTCGGGGGGAATGGGTGGGGCGGAGTACTCCCAGCCGGTCGGTCGCCGCCCACCAGGCATCCTCGTACTCGGCAGCCACCTCGAAGGGGGAGCGGCCGGACTCCGCGGCACGGGCGATGATCTTGTCGTCGATGTCGGTGATGTTGGAGACGTGCTCGACCCTCCAGCCTGACCATTCCAGGTAGCGGCGCAATACGTCGTAGACAAGGGCTGAGCGACCATGGCCCAGGTGGGGTACGTCGTAGACGGTAGGCCCGCAGACATACAGGGACAGCTCGCCCGACACCCGCGGCTCGATTTCGGCCCGCTCGCCGGTCGTCGTGTCGTGGAGGGAGAGCATCCGGCTACCCTACTGTCTCGTGATCCCCGAAAAGCCTTCTATCGACGGTCTGGAAGCCACCTGGGCACCCCGCTGGGAGGAGGCCGGCATCTACCGCTTCGATCCCTCCCGGCCGGCGACCCTCAGCCCGGACAACCCTCGGGAGGCGGTCTTCTCCATCGACACCCCGCCCCCGACGGTGAGCGGCTCCCTCCACGTGGGGCATCTTTTTTCCTACACCCACACCGATACGGTTGCCCGCTACAAGCGGATGCGGGGGTTCGAGGTGTTCTACCCGATGGGCTGGGACGACAACGGGGTACCTACCGAGCGGCGGGTACAGAATTACTACGGGGTCGGCTGCGATCCCTCCCTGCCCTACGACCCCTCGTTCCAGCCCCCAGCCCCCGGCTCCGACGGCCGAGGGCAGAGTCCGGGCAAGGAGCCCCAGCACATCTCCCGACCCAACTTCGTCGAACTTTGCGAGCGACTGACCTCCGAAGACGAGAAGGCCTTCGAGCACCTGTGGACCACCCTCGGCCTCTCGGTGGACTGGTCGATGACCTACGCCACCATCGACGAGCGCTCGCGGCGGGTGTCCCAGCGCGCCTTTCTCCGGCTCCAGGAAAAGGGGCTCTGCTACCACGCCGTGGCGCCGACGCTGTGGGACGTCGACTTCAAGATGGCGGTTTCCCAGGCGGAATTGGAGGATCGCGAACGGCCCGGTGCCTACTATCGCCTTCGCTTCGCACAAGCGGGCGATGGCGGCGATATCGAGATCGACACCACCCGGCCCGAGCTCCTCCCTGCCTGTGTCGCACTGGTGGCACATCCCGACGATGAGCGCTACAAGCCGATCTTCGGGACCGAAGCGGTCACCCCCTTGTTCGGGGTCACCGTCCCGATCGTGGCCCACACCCTCGCCGACCCGGAGAAGGGGACCGGTATCGCCATGGTCTGCACCTTCGGCGACACCACCGACGTGCAATGGTGGCGGGAACTGGGTTTGACCACCAGGACTATCGTTCAGCGAGATGGTCGTCTCGGCGAGGTCGAGTGGGGGAGCGAGGGATGGGAGTGCTCCGACCCATCAATCGCATCGAGATATTACGGAGAGCTGTATGGAAGGACGGTCAAGCAGGCCCAGGCCGCGGTGGTGGAGATGCTCGCCACGGCGGGGGCATTGTGCGGCGAGCCCAAGGCAATCACCCACCCGGTGAAGTTCTACGAGAAGGGCGACCGCCCTCTGGAGATCGTCTCGTCGCGCCAGTGGTTCGTGCGCACTCTTGGCATGCGGGAGGAGTTGCTCGAGCGGGGTGACCAGCTAGCGTGGCACCCGCCGTATATGCTCGCGCGCTATCGCTCGTGGGTCGAGGGTTTGAACCAGGATTGGAACATCTCGCGCCAGCGCTATTTCGGGGTGCCCTTCCCGGTGTGGTACCCGGTGGGTGCCGACGGCTCCCTGGGCTATTCCGCACCGATATTCGCCGCCGAGGACGCGCTGCCGGTGGATCCCTCTACGGACGTTCCGCCGGGCTTCACCCCGGACCAGCGGGGGTTGCCGGGCGGGTTCGCCGGCGACCCGGACGTGATGGATACCTGGGCGACCTCCTCGCTCACCCCCCAGATCGCAGGTCGATGGGAGGAGGACCCCGACCTGTTCGAGATGGTCTTCCCGATGGATCTGCGACCCCAGAGCCATGAGATCATCCGCACGTGGCTTTTCTCCACGGTGGTGCGCAGCCACGTCGAGCATTCCAGCCTCCCCTTCACCAATGTGGCCATCTCCGGGTGGGTGCTCGACCCGGACCGCAAGAAGATGTCCAAGTCCAAGGGGAATGTCGTGACTCCACTCCCCTTGATCGAGCACCATGGGGCTGACGCCTGCCGTTACTGGGCGGCCTCCGCTCACCCGGGCATCGACACCGCGGTCGACGAGGGGCAGATGAAGGTGGGCCGCCGCCTGGCGGTCAAGATCCTCAACGCGTCGAGGTTCGCGCTGTCGTTCCTGGAAGAAGCCGGCCGATCGAGTGCCGAGCCGGTCGGGGCGACGGCCTCCGCTCCACTCGCTCCTGCCGCTCCCCTGGAGCCCCTCGACGCGTCGATGCTCGCGACCCTCGCCGGCGTGGTGGAAGACGCGACCCGGGCGTTCGAGGCATTCGACCACGGGCGGGCTCTGGAGCGTACCGAATCGTTCTTCTGGTCTTTTTGCGATGATTACTTGGAGCTTGTCAAGTCCCGGGCCTACGGGGAGGTCGGCGGTCCCGACGATCAGGCAAGCGCCCACGCCGCTCTCTCGGCGGCAATTTCCGTCTTGCTGCGGCTGTTCGCCCCGATCATGCCCTTTGTCACCGAGGAGGTCTGGTCGTGGTGGCAGGACGGTTCGGTGCACCGTGCGTCCTGGCCTGATCCAGACGAGCTGCGATCCCTGGCGACCGGTGGTGACCCCGCGGTCCTCGCAACCGCGGGCTGGGTCATAGGTGCCGCCCGTAAGGCGAAGTCAGAAGCGAAGAAGGGGATGCGCACACCGCTGGCTCGCTTGGCGGTCTTTGCACCGGCCAGCCAGCTATCCCTCGTAAAACTTGCTGCCACCGACATTGCCGCCGCCGCCGGATTGGCGGGAACCGTCGAGGCGGTGGAGGGTTCTGCAGGGGAGGAACACCGGGTCGAGGTCGAGCTGGCGGAAGAGGGCTGAGGGATGCCCGGCGCCGGTGATCGACGTCGGTCCGCTTCCGGCGGGGTGTCGTGATGGCGGGGAGAGTGCGCGCCGATTGGCCCCGCCCAGCCCCAGTGCCGCGAGAGCGGCCGGTAGATCGGCAAGTGAGAAATGGTGCCGGGCGACCTCGCGGTTCCGGTCGAGAAGCGATTGTTCGGGCTGGGCGAGGAAATCGGCGAGGGGATCCGGATCGGAGGTGGGGAACCACGTGAACCCGTATCTCGCCAGCTCCGAGGCCACCGGATACGGGCCGATGGCGAGTGGCTTCGCGTGGGTGGCCGACTCGATAGCGGGGTTGCCGAATCCCTCCCAGGTGGAAGGGAACACCACCGCGTCGCAGGCGGCATAGGCGTCATGGATGTCCCAGGTCCCGGACGGGCAGCCCCGGAGTACCGGCACGGCCGCTCCGGCCAGCACGTGCTCCAGATCCGGCCCGTACCCGTCTTCGGGAGGCCCGAGCAGCCAGTAGGTCACCGGGCGGTAGGGCGAGGCTGATGCAATCCCTTCGGCGAGCCTGATCGCACCGGGGACGTCCTTGCGGGGGATGGCCCGGGTGGGCTGGAGCAGGAGGAGGGCGTCCGGGCTGACGCTGAGGGCATCCCGAAGGAGAACCCGACGTCCGGCCGGTGGGTCCGGGTCGAAGCGATTGTGGATCACCGTTGCCGCGATGCCGGCGGAGTGGAGCGCGGCTCGGGAGTGTGCGTTGATGGTGACGTGTTGCCAGGCGGGATCGTCGGGGGGAAGTCCATGGTGTACGAGATGGGGCCGCTGGATGGCCAGATCGTGGTGGTGGAGGACGGCCCGCCGGCCTCGGAGGCACTCGGCGACTACTCGGTACGCGGCGGGATTGAGGGGAAGGGAGCAGATGTTCTCGGCCACCACCAGGTCGGCTACTGACAAGGTGGAATCGACCCGGTTGGCGAGTTCTCCTTCCGAGGCTTCCGTGGCATCGATGGCCAACCCGGGGATCAGCACGTCGGCCTCGCCGCCACCGGCCACGGTGACTACTTCGTAATCGAGCTTCCGAAGGGCCCCGGCCCACTTGGCTGCCTCGACGGAGACACCGTCGGTGCCGCCAAGGCGGTAGGAGATGATCGCTGCGACAGGCATCTGAGGAATGGTGTAGCCGCTCAGGGGTAGCGTTCTGCAAATGACAGATCGCGAAGGGCAGTGCGGCGGCGAGGTCCTCTACGAGGTAGCAGGCCGGGTGGCCACTGCCACCATCAACCGGCCGGAACAGCGGAACTCGCTGAACGTGGCGGCGATCACCGGTCTGGCCGGGGCGGTGGAACGAGCCAAGCAGGATCCCGACGTCCGGGTGCTGGTGGTGACCGGAGCGGGGAAAAAGGCATTCTGCGCGGGTGCCGACCTGTCCACAATGTTCGCTGACGGGGATCCGGGTGAAGGCAAGCCGGGGGTGGTCGCCTCCCACCACGCCCGCGGCGCGCTGGCCCGCCTTTTCCTGGGTCTGTGGGATCTCGGCAAGCCCACAATCGCCAAGGTGCGGGGGTACGCGCTGGCCGGGGGGTTCGGCCTCGCCATGGCCTGTGATCTGGTGGTGGCCGCCGAGGACGCCCGGTTCGGCACACCCGAGATCAACGTCGGGCTGTGGCCCTACATGATCACCGTGCCGATCCTCCGGTCGATGACCCCCCGGGCGGCCCTGGAACTGATGATGACCGGGCGGCGGGTAGAGGCCGCCGAGGCAAGGGAGCTGGGTCTGGTGAACCGGGTAGTGCCGGTGGACAAGCTGGATGGGGCGGTGGCCGAGCTGGCCGGCGAGTTGGCCGGCAAGTCCCCCCAGGCGATGCAGCTGGGCCGCGGTTCCTTCTATCGGGCACTGTCGATGGGCCCCGCCGAGGCGCTTGATTATCTCCAGGCCATGCTGTCGGTCACTACTATGTCGGAGGACGCAGCCGAGGGGATAGCTGCCTTCATCGAGAAACGGCCTCCTACCTACGGCCCCGGCTAGCACGAACGAGGACAGATGGCACCAGCCAAGACAGCGCTCATCACCGGCATCACCGGGCAGGACGGGTCCTACCTGGCGGAACTCCTTCTCGAAGAGGGGTACCAGGTGGTGGGGATGGTGCGGCGATCCTCCACTCTCAACTTCGAGCGGATCGCCCACATCCAGGACCATGTGACCCTGGTTGCCGGGGACCTGCTCGACGAGGTGTCCATGATCGGCATCCTCCGCGAGCACAAGCCGTGCGAGGTGTACAACCTGGCTGCCCAGTCCTTCGTGCAGACCTCCTGGAGCCAGCCGGTGTTCACCGGGGAGTCCACCGCCCTGGGGGTGACCCGGATGCTCGATGCCATCCGCATCGCCGATCCCGAGATCCGCTTCTATCAAGCATCGTCTTCCGAGATGTTTGGAAAAGTGGTGGAGGTGCCCCAGGCCGAGTCCACTCCCTTCTACCCGCGCAGTCCCTATGGGGTGGCCAAGGTGTATGGCCACTGGATAACCGTCAACTACCGGGAGAGTTACGGGATGCATGCTTCGTCGGGGATACTTTTCAATCACGAGAGCCCTCGGCGCGGGCTGGAGTTCGTCACCCGGAAGATTTCCCACATGGTGGCCAGGATCGCCTGCGGGCTGGAGAAGAAGCTGCCCCTCGGCAACCTGGACGCCCGGCGGGACTGGGGGTTCGCCCCCGACTACGTGCGGGCGATGTGGCTGATGGTCCAGCAGGACGAGCCGGACAACTACGTGGTCGCCACCGGGGAGACCCATTCGGTGGGGGAGTTCTGCCAGTTGGCCTTTTCCCACGCGGGGCTGGACTACCAGGACTATGTGGAGATCGACCAGCGATTCATCCGGCCCGCCGAGGTAGACCTGCTGGTGGGCGATGCCTCCAAGGCGGAGCGGGTCCTCGGATGGAAGCCCGAAGTGTCCTTTGAGCAACTGGTGGCCCTCATGGTCGACGCCGATATGGAGCTGGTGAAGTCGCAGTTGTGAGTTGCGCTGGGCCGGATACGGCTCGGCAGCGTCCCGGGCTCGCTCGCCCCTTCCCCGAACGGGCACCCCGCCGGCTGTGACCCTGGGGGCCGTCCGCGCAGATCCTCTGGGCATCCTGGTCGCCTTCGGGGCGGGCATCGTCTCCTTCGTCTCCCCGTGCGTACTCCCCCTGGTTCCTGCCTACCTCGGAATGGTGGCGGGGGTTCGGGCCGGCGAGCTGCCGAGCGACGGGCGGAAGCTGGTGCGGCCGACCCTCCTCTTCGTAGCAGGGTTCTCCATCGTCTTCGTGCTGCTCGGCGCGGGAGCCTCCTCGATCGGCAGTGCTCTCATCACCCATCGCCGGGGCTTGGAGGAGTTCGCTGGAGCTCTCACCGTTGCGGTGGGACTGCTCTTGGTTTCCGGGGTCTCGCCGCGCCTGCTGGCAACCGAAAAGCGGTTTCACGCCTCCCCGGCAGCCCTGGGGGGGTGGGCACCACCGGTGATGGGGGCCGCTTTCGCCTTCGGGTGGACTCCGTGCATCGGGCCGGTGCTGGGCGCAGTGCTGTCGGAGGCGGCCGCCCGGACCACTCTGGCGGGAGGGATGCTCCTCCTCGCTTTCTACTCGCTCGGCCTGGGGGTGCCTTTCGTCGTCTTCGGGGTGGCGTCAGCCAAGCTGGTCGGAGTGACCGGTTGGGTGCGCCGCCGCTACCGGCTGATCGCGGTGGGTGCGGGACTAGTCCTCGCAGCCTGGGGCGCTCTGATGGTGGCGGGAGACACCACCACCGTCTCATCCTGGTTCTCCACTGTCATGAGGGATCTGCACCTGACCCGGCTGACTGTTAGCTGAGAGGCGGGAGGCTGGGGTGCTGCTCCGGGAGGGGGCGGGTTGGGGCCCCTGGAAACTCAACCTCTAGACTTGCCCGAAGTGCCTGTCCCCACCGTTCGGCTCCGGGGGGCCGTCGCGCTCCTCGGCACTTTTCCCGCTCTCTCCGGCCTCGACCTCGACGTGGCGCCCGGCGAGGTAGCGGTGATCCGGGGTGCCAACGGAGCTGGCAAGACCACCCTGTTGAAGGTCTGTGCGGGTCTGGTTCCGGTCGTGACCGGCGAGGCGACCGTGCTGGGATGCGACCTCGCCGCCGATCGCCGAGGGGTCCGCCGCCGGATCGGCCTTCTCGCCCACTCCGACCATCTCTACGACGACCTCACCCCTCGGGAGAACTTGGTCTTCCTGGTTAAGGCGGGCGGGGGGTCGCCCCGCAGCGTCGACTACGCCCTGGAGCGGGTGGGCATCTCCGGCCGCCTCGCCACCACTCGGGTCGCGTCGCTCTCAGCCGGGCAGAGACGCCGGACCGCTCTTGCGGTCCTGGTCGCCCGCCAACCAGGGCTCTGGCTACTCGACGAGCCCCATGTCACCCTCGACACGGAGGGAAGGGAGATTCTCGACCGGGTGATCGCCGAGGCCGCCGCCGGGGGAGCCGCCATCCTCCTGGTCACCCACGAGGCAGAAGTCGAGAGCCGCCTGTTGGGTCTCTCCGAGACCGCCAGCGTGGTCACCATGGCGGGGGGGACGGCGTGCTCCCACCTCCGGCGGGTGCCCGGGGGTTCGGGGCAGGCCCGGGAGGGTGCCCATGTGGCGTGAACTAGTGAGGTTCGGCCGCGCTCTCGGGTTCGGGGGCGCGCGGGGAAGGGCGAGCGCCCATGTGGCGTGACGCCCTCCTGGTCGCCGCAAAAGACCTCCGGATCGAGATGCGATCGCGGGTGGTCGCCAACCAGGTCCTGCCTTTTGCCGGTCTGACCTTGGTACTGTTCGCCTTCGCCCTCGACGCGGACCCGACGGTCCTCCACGCCACCGGCGGGGGACTCTTCTGGGTGGCAGTGCTCTTCGCCACGGTCCTGGCCGTCCAGCGCAGCGTGGGGGTGGAATCCTCCAACGGTGAGGCGGGAGAGGGGCTCCGCATGGCGGGGATCGACCCGGCGGGGATCTTCCTCGGCAAGTCAGCCGCGATCGGAGCCCAGCTCATAGCTCTTGAAGCGGTACTCACCATCGCGGTGGCGATTCTCTACCACCTGCGCATCCAGGGGGTCGCCATCCTCGCAGCGGCTGCGATCCTGGGAACCGCCGGATTGGCCGCGGCCGGTACCATCTACGGTGCCCTGTCGGCTTCGTCGCGGGTTCGAGAGACACTGCTCCCGTTGCTTTTCCTGCCGGTCGTGGCGCCGGTGCTGCTGTCGGCGGCCCGCGCCTGGCAGCTCGCCCTGGCGGGTCACCCCGGTCCGGGGGCCGCCTGGCTCCGTTTTCTCGGCATGTTCGCGGTGGTGTACATGGTGACCGGGACCCTCGCCTACGAATCGATCATGGAGGATGGGTGACGACGCAGAAGGTAGCCCTGCGCTCGGTCGGTATCGCATCGGTGGTCGGCACCGGGCTCACTGTCTGGCTGGGACTGTGGGTGACCCCGCCCGACCGCTTCATGGGCAACCTGGTGCGCCTCGTCTACATACATCCGGGGGTGGCCTGGGTGGCCTTCCTTGCCTTCGGGGTGACTGCTGTCGCGAGCGCTCTCTACCTGTGGAAGCGCACCCGCGATCTCCGGTGGGATCGCCTAGCCGGCGCCTCGGCGGAAGTGGGGGTGGTGTTCACCGGACTCACCCTGGTGAGCGGATCGTTGTGGGGTCGCCCCACCTGGGGGGTGTGGTGGACCTGGGACCCGTTACTGACCACCACCTCCCTCCTCTTCCTTCTCTATCTCGGGTACCTCACTCTCCGCAAGGCTTCCGCCGGTCCCGACGTGCGCGCCAGGAGATGTTCGGTGGCCGCACTGGTGGCTGTTGTCGACGTACCCATCGTGCACTTCTCGGTGCTCTGGTGGCGGAGCCTCCACCAGCCGCCAACCGTTCTCAACCCCACGCTCACCCCGGAGATCCACGGGCAGATGGCTTGGACCCTCCTGCTCGGGTTCGTCTCCCTCTCGCTGGCCTACGCGTGGATGACCGCCATGCGGTACCGCAATGCCGCTTTGGAGGACGCCCACGAGACCCAGTGGCTAGCCGAGGCTCTTGCCGAGAGGCGGGCCGAGGGGGGCGTCTCTCCGCTCCCAACCCCTGTTCCCGCAGAGGCGTCCAGCCGGTGAAGTACATCGACGCGGGATACGCCGTGGTGCTGTCCACCCTCGCTGTCTACGCCGCCCGGTTGGGCTGGCGCCACCGCGCGCTCACCCGCGGCCCCCACCGCTGATGGGGGTAGGTTCCCTACCGGCTCCCGCTTCCGGTGGTCCGCGGACAGCACATCGGCGCAAGCAGGTCCGCCTGCTCGTCGCCGCCCTCCTGATCGCTGGTTCCCTAGCCTTCGTCATCGTGCAGGGCCTCGGCTCTGCACTGGTCTACTTCCAGACCGCCGACGAGGCGGTGGCCCACCGCGCCCAGCTTGGCAACCAGAACTTCAATATCGAGGGTGCGGTGGTTCCCGGGAGCATCCACCGCAATGGTGAGACGGTGGACTTCCAGATCGCGAGCGGCGGGGTCACCGTCCCGGTGCACTCCTCCGGCAGCCCGCCCCAACTCTTCGCAGCGGGGGTCCCGGTGGTGCTGCAGGGTCACTTCGCAGCGGGCGACCTTTTCCTGAGCTCGCAGATCATGGTCAAGCATTCCGCCCAGTACGTCGCCGCTCACCCCAACCGGGTTAAGTCTCCCTACGCGACTGATCCGTCCCCGGGGGCGCCGGCATCCGGAGTGCGCGGACCGGCGAAACCGGCACCGTGAACGCGATCCTCGGCTATTGCGGTGTTCTCATCGCCTTCCTCTCCGCACTCGCCGGGGTGGTCGCGCTGAGCTTCGGCCTGTGGCGCACCCGGCGGGGGCGCGGACCCGACCTGGGGTGGAGCGGCCGCATCGCCGTTTCGGGAACGCTCGCCGGCGCGCTGGTCGCCACCGCAGCGATGGAGCACGGACTCCTCACTCACGACTTCTCCCTCGCCTACGTAGCCGGCAACAGTTCCCGTGAGACGCCCCTCCTCTACCAGGTGACCGGGATGTGGTCGTCGCTCGCCGGCTCGATCCTGCTGTGGGCACTCATCCTCGCTGCCTATGTCACCGTCGTGGCGTGGCTGTACCGGCGGCGTCCCGACCAGGTGACCATTGCCTGGGTGGTGCTGGTCGGCCTCATCACCGCGGCATTTTTCTTCGGCCTGATGCTGGGGCCCGCCAATCCCTTCGTCACCGCCCATCCGATTCCCCACGACGGGGTGGGTCCGAACCCCCTCCTCCAGGACCGCCCGCTGGTCGCTTTTCACCCTCCCCTCCTCTACCTGGGAATGGTCGGTTTCGTGGTGCCCTTCGGGTTCGCGGTGGCTGGGCTGGTGACCGGCGATCTGGGAAGCGGCTGGGCGTCCGAGGTGCGGCGGTGGACCCTGGTGTCGTGGGGGGCACTCGGGGCCGGTATCATGCTGGGTGCCTGGTGGTCCTACCAGGTGCTCGGGTGGGGCGGGTTCTGGGGATGGGACCCGGTGGAGAACGCGGCGTTGGTACCTTGGCTCGTCGCCACCGCCTTCCTCCATTCGGTGATCGTCCACCAGCGCAGGGGGATCCTCAAGGTCTGGAACGTGTCCCTGGTCTCGGCGACTTTCTGCCTGACCATTCTCGCTACCTTCCTCACCCGTTCCGGGGTGCTGGAGTCGGTGCACGCTTTCTCGGATTCGACCCTGGGGCCGGCCTTGATCGGATTCTTCGGGGCCGCCGCGGTGGCGTCGGTGGGATTGATCGCATGGAGAGGGGACCTCCTTCGTTCAAGCGCAGGCGTCGACGCGGCGCTTTCCCGGGAGGGGGCCTTCCTCGCCAACAACCTGGCCCTGGCTGCTTTCGCGTTCTTGGTACTTCTGGGAACCGTGTACCCGCTTTTCGTGGAGGCGGTGTCCAACCGGCAGGTGAGCGTCGGCGCGCCCTACTTCGATCGGATGTCCATGCCGGTGGTCCTCGCGCTGCTCTTTCTCATGGCGGTCGCCCCCGCCCTTCCCTGGCGCAAAGCTTCGGTCGAACTCGCCGGGCGACGCCTGCTCCTTCCGGCCGCCTTCTCCGCGGCGGTGCTGGTGGTATGTGTCGCAGCGGGAGTTCGTGGTCCGGGCCCCCTCGCCGCCTACCTGCTGGCCTCCTTCGCCGGTGCCACTGCCCTGCGGCAGCTCGCCATGGAGGTGATTCGAGTGGGAATCGCCGGGGTGACCGGCCGCACCGGCGGGGGGATGGTGGTTCACCTGGGAGTGGTGATCGTGGCGGTGGGGATGGCTTCCAGCCTCTCGTTCGGGCACCGGGCCGAGCTGGTTCTCGCACCGGGCCAGTCGGGTGTGGTCGCCGGGCATACGATCACCTACCGGGGCATAGAGAATGTCGTCTATCCCAACCGATCCTCGGTGGAGGCCACCGTGGTCATCGACCACGATCACCTGGGCCATCCTGCCCTGTCGGTGTACCAGGGAGGTGGTCCCGCAGTCGGTACCCCTGCGGTCGACTCGGGGCTGCGGGACGACACCTACGTGACCCTGGACATGACCCCGGCACGACCGGGGGGAGCCGCCCAGATCGGGGTGGTGGTGCAACCGCTGGTCATCTGGCTGTGGATCGGGGGAGCCGTGATCGCGTTCGGCGCGCTGCTGGCGCTGCTTCGCAGCCCGGGAGGCCCCCGGCGGGGGCGCGGTTCGAGAGGGCGCCGGGTGCACGGGAAGCAGCGGCACGAGGGGAATGAGCGCGAGCAGCCTCCCCGCCGGGAGATGGAGCCGGTGGGGTGACCCGCCGCAGGGTGATTCTTATCGTGGCAGGAGCGGTGATCGCTGCTGTGATCGCGTCGGTCGCCATCGGTGCCGCCCTTCCCCAGTCGACCACCTACGACGCGTACTCCCCGCTGGTCGGCAAGCCGGCACCGAGCTTTTCCGGCACCACACTGGTCGGTCACCGGAGCGTCTCCCTGGCTGCATATCGGGGTCGCTACGTGGTGGTGAATTTCTTCGCCTCCTGGTGCACCCCCTGCGAGGACGAGGCGCCCGCCTTGGAGCAGTTCGCGTACGACAGTGCCTCGATCGCCACCCTGGTCGGGGTGGAGTTCGAGGATGTCGATTCCACCGCGGCGTCATTCCTGCGCCAGACCGGGTCGACCTACCCGGCCATCTCCGACCCGGGAGAGAAGATCGCCATGGCCTACGGGGTCAAAGGCCCCCCCGATACCTACGTCATCTCCCCCAGGGGTGTGGTGGTAGCCCATATCGCCGGGCCGGTCACCGAGCGGGGCCTCGATACGGTCATCGCCAAGGTGCGGAGGGAGGGCGCTTGAGCCGGCGGCTCCTGGCATTGTGCTGGCTCGGAGTGGTGGCGGTTGTTGCGGTCGCTCTGGCAATGGGTGCGCACCGGACCCACCCGGCATCCCTGGCCGCTCGGACCGCCCAGGTAGCTGCCCTGGTCCGCTGCCCGGTGTGCGACGGGCTTTCGGTCGAGGAATCCAGCGCCCCCATTGCCCGGGCGCTCCGAAACCAGATTCGCGGCGAGCTGGCCGCGGGGAGGAGCGCGGCGCAGGTCGAGAGCGGCCTTGCTACTCGCTACGGCGAATCGATCCTGCTCAGCCCTCCCCGGTCCGGGCTGACCCTGGGGGTGTGGGTGGTGCCACTGGTAGCCGTCGCCGGAGCGGTAGGCGGATTGGGGCTCTTCTTCTGGAAGCGCACCCGTACGCTGCAGGAGGTGCGACCCGGTGTGCCGTCCCCCGGGGAACCCACATGAGCCGTGACACCTCCGACCTTGTCGCTCTCCGTTCATGGGTGCCCGCATGAACCGTGACACCTCCGACCTCGTCGCTCTCCGTTCATGGGTGCCCGCATGAACCGTGACACCTCCGACCTCGTGGCTTCCCTCGCCGATCTCGATGCCGAGCTTGCGGCCGGGGAGCTCAGCCCGGAGGACCATGCCGTTCTGCGGGAGGTCTACCGGTCCCGCCTGGAGGCGATGACCGA
>JAKAWH010000164.1 GCA_021817065.1 Actinomycetes bacterium | reverse complement strand
ACGCAGCCGCCGAGAACATCCAGATCCACGGCGGGATCGGTTTCACCTGGGAGCACGACGCCCACCTCTACTTCAAGAGGGCGAAGTCGTCGGAACTGTTCCTGGGCGATCCCACCTACCACCGGGAGCTGCTCGCTCAGCGCATCGGGATCTGACCCGGCGGCCGGTTCTCTAACCTCGCCGGCTCCCCAACTCTTCGGCACCGGCTGGCTGGTCTGCCGGAGTAGATTGAGCCGCGGTGGTTGTCCTTCTCGCCGTCCTGCTGGTCGCCGTCGTCGGGGCCATGGTCGCGCTGGGGGTCTGGGTGTTGCGCCTCTACCGGACCACCCATCCGCGGCTCCACGATCCGGTCGGTAGCGGTCTGCCGCCCCGCTCCTCCTCAACGCCCAGCGAGATGCTCCTCCCCCAATTGATCGATCTGGACCAGCTGACCGGCTGGGTGCTGAACCATCTTCCCGGGACTGTCTCGGGATCTCTGGACGCCGACGACATCCGGCGCATCGTGGAGTGGAACCTTGATTTCATCCGCTCCAAGCGCGCGGCCACCAACGGTCACGCATCCAAGCCGGCACGCCAGGTGATCGTCGCCGGAGCCGAGACAGCGGAGTACGTCCTCCAGCAGGCGACAGACCATGGCCTTTCCTACACGCCGGAACAGGTGCACGCGGTGCTCGATGCGCAGATGGCTTTTCTCGAATCGATCGGTGCCGCAGGGCCGGAGATCGAGGGGAACTGACCAAACCCGAGCTGCAAGCCCGCGGGTTCAGCCGTGGGAGGAGGTCAACGGCCGGGATCGAAGACGATCAGCCGGGCCTGAGCACCGCCATCCCGGTGGCTACCGCTGCAGTGGCGAGCCGATCGTCGTAGGTCACGAAACCGTCCAGTTCGTCTCCGGCGTCGAGGGCGGCGGCCAGGTGCAGGGCATCAAGGCTGCGAAGTTCGCTGGGTTCGAGCAGTGCCGCCCGTTCGAATAGCTCAGTTGGTACCGTCAGCAGGAAGAGGCTGTCGAGAACCTGGCGGGCGCGTTGCACCCGGTCGGGAGAAGTACGCCGAACTGCTCGAATCAGCTCCGTGCGGAGAAGGTCGCAGGAGAGAAGCTCACCGTCATGTTGCACTGCCCAGGCGGTCATCGCTGAGCTCTCGGGTTCGTTGGCGACCAGCTTCACTGCAGCCGAAGTATCCAGGTAGTACGCCACCCCGTCGTTCAGTAACGGGCGGCAGCCCGGTCAGCCGCCAGCGCGTCAGAAAGGGTTGTGCCGACAGAACCGGAGAGTGGATCCAGGTCTGCAATGCGTTTCTTGGGGGGACGGGCTCGGCCGGTGACGACGAGCCGATCGAGGCGATTGTCGGCGAGCGGCCCGAGTTGTGCAACGGGGCGTCCCCTATCGGTAATGAGGATGTCTTCGCCGGCGGTTACGGCCGCCACCACGGCCGAAGCATTCTGTTTCAAGTCGCGGATCCCGACCGTTCTCATGTTCTACATTGTAGCACGTTAGGTTCCTTGCTTGCCGTCCTCTCCAGGGCGAGGGAAATCGAATCTGCATCTGGACTGGGTCCACTCCTCCCCGGATCGGTCGGGGTAAACTGGAGGCACCAGGGAAAGGAGGTGGTCCAACTGATCGGTTTACCCAAAGGGACTCTGGAGGTGCCTGGCTGCTAGGCAGCTAGCTGGGCCACCTGGCAAATCTACGCCAGGCACCCTTTTCCGACCGGTCCGGGTATGGTCCCTCCCGGATCT
This sequence comes from Actinomycetes bacterium, assembly GCA_021817065.1. Classification (GTDB taxonomy): domain Bacteria; phylum Actinomycetota; class Acidimicrobiia; order Acidimicrobiales; family JAKAVM01; genus JAKAWH01. The sequence continues at coordinate 1,548 of JAKAWH010000164.1, read as the reverse complement.
GCACCGTTCGGGAAGCATCCAGCAAATATCCGTCAACGATCTATTCGGGGGCGCCTTCGGGCGCCCCCGAATTTCTTGCGGAATCAGCGGCCTGTTGCGGTGCTCAGGCAGGCATCGGCTGGCGCAATCAGCTCTGCGGGTTCCGGGCGGCTGGCCTTCCGGCCTCCTGCCTGGCGATGATCTCGCCCAGGGTGATCATCCCGCGGGCGACCTCGACTAGGTACACCTCCAACGGCTCGATGTCGCCGAGCTTCGGTTCGAGGTTGCCATAGAGCAAGAGGGTGGCAAAGCCGTGCAGCGCCGACCAGGCAGCGACCGAGGTTGGCATCAGCTCGTCCTCCTGTCCCGGTTGGAGTCCTTCTTCGACCGCCCGGTAGAGCACTTCGAAGCTCGAATCGCGCGCTGCCACCAGCTCGGGGTCGTCTGTCCGGTACAGCTCGGGCCGGAACATCACCTCGAAATGGGCCTTGTGCTCCAGGGCGAATCGAACGTATCCCGCAGCGGCCTCGACCAGACCCCCGGATACCAGCTCACCCGTCTCCTGGGTAAGCAGGGAAAATCCGCGAGCGGCGATTTCCGTGAATATTCCCGCTTTGTCACCGAAGTGGTGTGCCGGTGCGGCATGGGAAACCCCGGCCCTGCGGGCAACCTCCCTCATGCTCAACTCGGAGGTCCCCACTGCCTCGATCTCAGCCAGGGCAGCCTCGACCACCGCCTCCTTCAGCCTCCCGTGGTGGTAAGGGCGATCTCGCTCACCGGAATTGGCCACGGTCTGAATTGTAGGGCAACGGTGTCCCAATGTAGCCATTGACAAGATACAAATCCTCCATTACGGTAACTAGGCAGTGTCTAGATATGGATTCGAGCCCGCAGGGGCGCTCGGAACCCGATTGTGAACAGGAAGGAATGACGGCATGAAGCTCTGGTCACGGGGTTTGGGGCGCAAAGAACTGGTGATGGACTTCACCCACTACGCGGTGCGCAGGGCCGGGGACGGCGGGATCGAGATCCTGGGGGTCACCGAGCAGCCGGTGGCCTGGGAGTTCCGTGTCCACATCGGGCAGGAGGACATTCCCGGGATGGTGAAGGTGGCCTTGTCCCGCCCGGTCATCGAAATGTTCGCGAGGAAGCCCCTGACCGCCCTGGGCTCGCTGCGGCGCAGGCGGCACTTCGAAGTGCCGGCGGGGCTGGAGGAGAGAGTGAAGGCCGCTCACTCCCATGTCATGGACAGGCCCCGGCCGAACCGGGCCCCCATCTCAAGGGTCGAGAGCACCGATGCGGAAGAGAGGTTCGCTGTCTGATGGACTACGACGTTGTGGTCATCGGGGGCGGGATCAACGGGTTGACTGCCGCCGGCTACCTCGCCAAGTCGGGCTTGAAGGTCGGCGTATTCGAGAGGAAGGGGCAGTGCGGGGCCCATTGCGACACCATCGAGGTGGGGAAGCCCGGCATCTGGCATAACCTCCACGCCACCTGGCTCCTCAGCGGCATGAACCCGGCGATGGAAGATCTGGATCTTCCGGGGCACGGATTGGAATTGGTCGCCAC
>JAKAWH010000060.1 GCA_021817065.1 Actinomycetes bacterium | reverse complement strand
CTGCGGTTGACGAAGGGTGACCGCCCAGGACCGGGCACTGCGGCGCCGCAGCGAGATACTCGGCGCTGCAGCCACGGTCATCGCCGAAAAGGGTTACCAGGAGACCGCCATCGCCGACATCGCGGTCAAGCTGGGCATCGGGCACGGTACCGTCTACCGCTACTTCGACAGCAAGCGCCATATCGCCGAGAACGTTATCGAATACGTCATCGACAAGATCGCCCTCTTGGTCGCCGACGTCGATCCTGACAGTGCCGAAACCCTAGAGGACTACGCGGCCCAGATCGGCACACTCGGCAACCGGTTGTTCGACTTCTTCCTCACCCACCGCGATCTGGCAGCCGTGTTCTTCTTCGAGTCTTACGGGGTCGACAAGACCCTGACCGGGCGAATGCAGGAAGCCGTCGAGCTTTTCGGCTCCTTCGTGGAGCGGTACCTGGACAACGGGTGCCGAAAAGGGTTCCTCCGCTCCGACCTCGACGTCGAGATCACCGCCCGTGCCATCAACGGGATGATCCTCGCCGGCGCGCTGCGAGCTTTCCAGGCTGCCGATCCCGATGCCCAGCGCGACCGGTGGATCGACGCCATCCGCACCCTCATGCTGTCGGGAATGGCGGCTTAGGAGCCGAACGCGCCCGTTCCGCCGATCAGCGCATCCGGGTGCCTCCACCTGGCAGAGTATCGAGCATCAGCACGTTGACCACACTCCGACAGTTGTACCGGGGCGAGCTGGGACCCTCCAGCCTGGAGATCGTCCGCTGGGTGGAGGTCACCCTCACCACCTCCCTGGTGGTCTCCAACCTGATCGGCGCCACCGCCATATTCGCGGTCATCAGCTGGGTGATCCCGCTTCCGCGCTTGCACCATTCATTGGAGGTGCGCATAGCCAACCTGGCGGCACTCGGGATCTACGCGGCCGTTGCCGCCATCGCCGGCACCGTCTGGGGCAAGAAGCGCTTCTCCGCCGGCTGGTCCTGGCTGATCGACGACCGGGAACCGACCGAAGAGGAAAAGCGGGAGCTGATCGCCGCCCCCCTGCGCCTGGTGACCATACCGGCGGCATTCTGGGTGGCCGGGATCGCTCTATTCACCGTGCTCAACTCTTTCTTCTCCTGGGAGCTTGCAAGGGTGGTCGCCAGCGCGGTGGCACTCGGGGCGGTGACAACCTGTGCCATCGCCTACCTGGTGAGTGAGAGGTTCCTGCGACCTGCTGCTGCCCTGGCGCTTTCCCACGGCAAGCCCGATTCGCCCGCCCTTCCCGGCACCGCCTCTCGTGCCCTCCTCGGGTGGGCGCTCGGAACCGCTATACCGCTGCTCGGTCTCATCCTGGTGGCGTTCACCTCCCTCACAGGTATCCCGGCCAGCAAGGAACAGCTCTCGGTGACGATTCTGGTTCTCGGTGGGTTGGCCGTAGCAATCGGCTTCCTGGTCACCCTCCTCATAGCGCGGTCGGTGTCCGACCCGATCAGCTCCCTGCGGCACGCCCTCCGATGTGTCGAGGATGGCGACCTGGAATGCGAGGTGCCGGTTTACGACGGCAGCGTGATCGGCGACCTCCAGGCGGGATTCAACCAGATGATCGCGGGACTGCGTGAGCGGGAGAAGATCCGCGACCTTTTCGGACGCCATGTCGGGGAGGAAGTGGCTCGTGCGGCGATGGATGGGGAGATCGTACTAGGAGGGGAGCTCCGCGAGGTGGTAGTGCTCTTCGCCGATATCGTCGGGTCGACTGCCCTAACCGCTTCACGTGAACCCCAGGATGTGGTTAACCTGATCAACCGGTTCCTCGACATCTTCGTGCGCCATATCGATCAATCGGGAGGATGGGTGAACAAGTTCGAAGGCGACGCAGCGCTGGCGGTGTTCGGCGCACCCTTGCGGGTCTCCGACGCGTGCGGGCGTGCTCTACGCGCTGCACGCCGGATGTCGGTTGAGCTTCGAGCGCGAGTGACCGACTGCCCGGTGGCAATCGGCGCGGCAACTGGTATCGCGGTGGCCGGCCACGTCGGCAACGTAAATCGCTTCGAGTACACCGTGATCGGTGACCCGGTCAACGAGGCGGCCCGGCTCACCGAACTGGCCAAGACGACACCGGGCCATATCCTGGTGAGCCAAAGGGTGGTTGACGGGTCCAATCCGGAGGAAGCATCCCGCTGGGTGCTCGGAGAAGAGGTCGTCCTGCGGGGACGGAGCGAACCAACCCGGGTGGCGATGCCCAGCCAATCGGGATTCCCGCCCGGGCAAACCGGAGGCACCGATCCGCCAGGGACATCGCTCCCCCGTCCGACTGGGACCAGTGGACTGTAACAAGGCGTAACTGTTACAGTCTGTTACATGGGCACCGCCAGAAAAGGCCCGGACCATGTCGCGCACCGCCGCCAGGAGCTTCTAGACGCTGCGCTTACCGCCATACGGCGGTTGGGCCCATCCACCTCGATGGACGACATCGCCCGCGAAGCTGGAATCACCCGGCCCATCCTCTACCGCTACTTCGGGGACCGGGGAGGGCTCACCAACGCGGTCGCTGGCAACTTTGCCGCCCGACTGGCCGGTGTGGTGGGATCGCCTCCCGACTCGGAGATCCCGGTCGACACGGTCCGGTTGGCGAAATCGATGGTCGCCCGCTTCTTCGAGATCGTTGAAGAGGACCCGATGGTGTACCGGTTCGTCGTTCACCGGGCGCTGTTCGAGGACATCGAAGCGCGCGGCTCACTACACGGGCTCCTCGAAGTGATCGGGCGCCAGCTCGCGATGGTGATCGGCGAGCTTCTGCGTGAGGACGGGCGCGATTCGGGGCCTGCGGAGCTCTGGGCAATCGCAGCGCTTGGAATGGTGAGCTTCTCGGCGGACTGGTGGCTGGAGAGGCGGACCCTCTCCCGCGACGCAGTGGTCTCCTACCTCACCTCCCTGGTCACCCACGGTCTGACCGGGCCTGACGGCGGTGGTGTCACCTCCCCGTCCAATCCCCTTCTCAAAGTCGCCCAAGCTGCGGCCGCCGATGTCGTCGGGGCGGCTGCCGGAGCAGTGTCTTCCACCATCCGACGAGTCCCGAAAGGATCCGACACGTGACCGCCCTATCCCTCGACCCCCCTCTCGGTTCGCCGGGACAAGCTGAACAGCCAGCCGGCACGCCACAGCCAGCCGGCACGCCACAGCCAGCCGGCGCGCCACAGCCAGCCGGCACGCCACAACAAGCCGGCGCGCCACAGCCAGCCGGCACGCCACAACAAGTAGCCGAGATCCCCTCGTTTGCCGACCTGGCAAAGACATCGCCGTGGCTCGCAACCATACCCGGCCTGCCGGAAGCAACCGTCCGGTGGGAGCAGGAACTCCCCCCTGTCCGCGCCAGGCTGGATCGCTTGGCCCATTCCCTCGCACGGCCGACACTTCATCCCAGTGGCTTCTCCCGGATCGGTGTGCTGTTCGGGAGGTCGGTGGCCGCCGGTGGCCGTTACCTGGGCGAGCTCCCCGCGGGGATATGGCGGCGGCTCGTCTTCGGGGAAGAGCTCCGCCCCGCCCGGGAGCGGGTCATGGTGCATGCGAACACGGTCATCAGGAAGAGCGGCCCTTCGCTGGTCAAGCTCGGTCAGTTCGCCGCCACCGCCCAAGGGATCCTCCCCGACGAGCTGGTGGCCGGCTTCTCCTGGTGCCGAGACGACGTTCCACCCCTGGATCCCGACGAGATGCGCCAGGTGATCCTGGAGGAGCTGGGAAGCCCCCCCGAATCGGTCTTCGCCGAATTCGACGAGGAGCCCCTCGCCGCGGCGTCGATCGCCCAGGCGCACCGGGCGGTGACCCTCGATGGAAGGCAGGTGATCGTCAAGGTCCAGCGGCCGGGCCTGGAGGAGGCGTTCACCCGGGACCTGCGCGCCATGGCTCTGATCGCCTTCGCCCTGGAACACGGATCGGACACCGCCCGGCTGGCCAACCCGAGCGGATTCGTGGACCTTTTCGCTCGGCTGGTCCTCCAAGAGATCGACTTCCGACTCGAAGCGTGCAACATGGTGGAGCTCGGGCTGGCCGCCGAACACGCGGAGGCAGGGTTCGTCGTGTTCCCCCGCCCGCTCCCCGCTCTGGTGACCCGACGGGTCCTGGTCATGGAAAAGCTGGACGGCGTCCCCTACACCGACGCCGAATGGAGCAGCGTCGATGCCGAGAGGCGGTCCCAGCTCCTACGCCTGGTCATTGCAGGCGTGCTCGAGCACACCCTCGTCTACGGCGTCTTCCACGGTGACCTGCACGCGGGGAATGTGCTTGCGACACCCGACGGTCAACTGGGGCTGGTGGACTACGGAATTGTGGGGCGGATCACCGAGCCGGAACGTCTGGCTCTGATCCGCTTCATGATCGGCTTCGCAATGGAGGACACCCGAGCCCAGCTCGCCGCGATGGTGGAATTCGGCGCCATCCCCCCCGAAGCAGACCTCGACGCCATGGCGTCGAAGATCGATGCGGTGACCCCCGAGGGCGAGCCGGTCACCCAGGAGAATCTTGGCTCAGCCCTCGGCGCTGTCATCCGGGTTCTCACCTCGGAAGGATTCCGCTTGCCCACTCCCCTGGTGCTCTTCTTCAAGAATCTCCTGTACCTGAACGGCTTCGCCGCAGCAGTGGCACCCGACGCCGACCTATTGGGCGAGATCGGACCGATCTTCCAGTACTTCCGCTCCAAGTACGGCAGCATCCTCGACGAGATCGTCTCCCCACCCGCAGCCGGTTAGCTCAGCCCCGCCGGAGAATCCGGTGTTCCAAGTCGTCGAGCGATATGCACTCGGCGGACATCGCATCTGCTAGACGCCGGGCCAGTCCGAGGCGAACGGGACCCTGTTCGGCGTCGACCACAAGGGCAGGGACGTTTCGGATGCCCACCTCGGAGGCAGCACACAGGGCGGCCTCCACCGGATCCTCCCCGTCGGCAGCCGCAGTGGCTCGCCCATCGGACACCAATACGAGAAAAGGTCGACGTCCACTGCTTTTCGCGGTGGCCGCCACATCGAGGGCCACCCGGATCCCTTCGGCCAGTGGGGTGGAACCCCCGGTGGCAAGTTGGTCGAGACGGTGCGAGGCCACCTCGACGCTTCCGGTAGGAGCGAGCGCGACCTCGGCGCCGCCGGCTCGAAAAGAAACGAGTGCCACCCGGTCCCGCGACGCGTATGCATCGAGGAGCAACCCAGCCACCGCCTGCTTCGCCACAGCGATCCTGCTCTGGACGCCCATGGAACCGGAGGTATCCAGAGCGAAGACCACCAACCGCCCCGCCCGCTCCACCCGGACCTGCTCGCGGATGTCATCCGGAGCAATCAGAAGAGCGACTTCTCGTCCTCCCGCTTGCCTTCCTTGCGCGTCGTCGACGTCGGCCAGTCCGCCCCCACCCCGCACGCTCCCCGCTGCAGCGAGGGCCACGCCCCCCGCCCCCCGCTCCGCAGCAGCCACTACGGTCGCTCGCAATGCGATAGCACTAGGTGCTCCTTCCGGGCGTCTCGAACCGACTACTCGTCCCCGTGGCCCTTCCACCCGCGCGGACCGATCGCGGGAACGACCTGCTTCGCGAGCCACTCCGCCGCTACCAGCCCCCGAATGGAGAATACCCCGAGCACCCGCCCCTGGATCCCCTGCTGGCACGGGCGGAGCCGTTTCCAGCCCGGAACGAGCGGGCGCGGGAACCGTGGGCCGGTTCCCGTCCCCAGGATCGGAAGTGCCGGTAGGCGGCACGTTTCCCACCCGGGAGCGTGCCGATTCCATCGCATTCGCCAGTTCCTCCTGATCGACGCCGTTCCTGCCCAGGGGGGAGCGCCGTCGCCGGTGGGCGAGTGCCAGGGGGGCCACCCGGGCGACATCATCGATCTCCGCGCACTTCCGTCCCTCCCAGAGGGCCAGGGCACCTGCAGCCCGGCAGATCACGATGTCGGCCCGCAATCCCTCGACCCCCATCTCCGCGCAAAGCACCGACACCGCCCACATCAACCGGTCATCCACCAGTGGCACGGAATCCGGGGCGGAGCGCCGCACGGTTCCCGCGACATCGGCCAGCCGCGCCCGGAGCGCGCTCTCTTCAGCCGCCCACTCGGCCACGAAGTCCACCGGCTCGGCATCGAATGCCAGCCTCCGGGCCACCGCTTCGGCACGTTCGGTCGGGTCGGAGCTGGCGATCACCTCCGCGGCCAGCCCGAAGCGGTCCAGTAGCTGGGGACGCAAGTCGCCCTCTTCGGGATTCATCGAGCCGGCTAGGACGAAACGGCTGTGATGCTCGTGGGAGACGCCGTCGCGCTCGACCCTATTGACGCCGGAGGCAGCTACGTCGAGGAGCACGTCCACCAGGTGATCGGGCAGCAGATTAACCTCGTCCACATAGAGAACGCCTTGATGAGCCAGGGCGAGCAGTCCCGGCGTGAACCGCTGGACGCCTTCGGTGATGGCAGCGGCGAGATCGAAACTGCCCACCAGCCGGTCCTCGGTCGCCCCCACCGGTAGCTCTACGAAGGGGGCGCCTCCGGGCAGCAGCCCGGCCAGCCCGCGCACCAGGGTGGATTTGGCCGAACCCTTGTGCCCACGCAGCAGCACCCCCCCGATCCCCGGGTCCACCGCATTGAGGATAAGTGCGAGCTTGACGTCGTCCTGACCGACCACCGCCGAGAAGGGGAACCGGATGGGACGGCGCAACTCGGCCGGACCCTGGCGGGATGGTTTCCGGGTGGCCACCTCGACAGACTAGGGGCAGAGGGACTCACGCACCACCGCACGTTTCTCTGTCACAGGGCAAGAGCGACCAGCCTCGGCCTCGTTCCACTGCAGTCTCTCGCCTTGCTCCGCCCGTGAGTCACCAGCGATACGTCACTCTCGCAGAGCATCGGCGGCAGCCTTGCCAACCCTCGCCGGGGCGAAGGCACATCCCCGCAATCGCCCGGTATCATCGGCGCTCATAGGGAGAGCAATGATTCAATCGAAGTTTTCCAGGAACCGAGAGCTCGGCCTGAGTCGCGATCGGTTGGCGAAGCGAGCAGCACCGTTCGGAGTCGTTGCCGTGTTCGCCGAAATCACTGCCCTGTTTCTTCCCAGGCCTCACCCCATCGAATTCGTCATAAGTGCAGCGATTCTACTGGCCGCCGGTCTCTCGCTTGGGCTGCCGTGGGAACGGTTCCCGCGACGGTCGATGATCCTGCCGCCCCTTGCTCTGCTCGTGTCTATGACCTTGCTGATCCATTCGGGGGGAGGCTCGGAAGCGACCTACGGGACCGTGACTTTGATTCCACTCCTATGGGTTGCTCTGTACCACAGACCATGGGAGTCCGCGGTCACCCTCATCTGCGTCATTGTCGCCTTGTTCATTGCCTCGATCCAAGAAGGTGACCCGGGGCCGGTCGATCTCCGCCGAATCTCGCTTGCAATCGGAGTCGGCCTGCTCATTTCGGTTTCCGTCCACTTCCTGCGCCGCGATCTCAACATAGTCCTCGATGAGAAGAGTGAGACTCTGCGACAGACGATTTCCCTCCGGAACGCAGCGCGAGACCTTACTTCCATTCTCGATCCGGCCGACATCGTAACCGCTGCAACCAGCCTGGCCACCCAATTGCTCCCTCCTCGCGAAGGAGGATATTGCTACGGTGAATACGTAAACATCATCGATGGAATCGTCTTTCCCGAAGCGCGATCAGACGAATCGCCATCCAGCGCCCCGCATGGTTGGCTCCTGCAAGACGACCCTCTTCTCCAAGAAGCTCTCATCACTCATATGACGACCTCAGGCCAGCTAACACCCAGCGTCGTTGGACCTTCCTTGCGCCCGGCCGTTGCAAGTTCCGGCATCACCCATGAAACGTTGGTCCCTGTGCTGCCGAACGGCCAACTCGACGGAATCCTCACCATAAAGTCGAGTGGATACCCGATAACGCAGAGCCTCATCGAACAGTTGACGTTGCTGGGGAACGTCATCGAGCTGGCACTGGCCAATGCTCTGAGGTTCGGAGACGTTACACATGACGCCTCGACAGACTCGATGACTGGACTGGCGAACCGGCGTGCGTTCTACGAGCAGATAGCCAACCGCCCAGGCAGGGAGCCCTTCGCCATCCTCGTGATGGATCTCGATGGCCTCAAGCAAGTCAACGACCAGTTCGGACACGATGCTGGTGACGCATTTATCATATCGGCAGCGCGCGCCTTTGAGAGAGTGATGAGAAAGGGCGACACGCTTGCCCGTATGGGAGGAGATGAGTTCGCTGCATTCCTATTCGGGGCCACTGAAGAATTTGCTCAATCAGTCTGCGACCGCATGGTTCACTCTTTGGAGGAGGCCTCCGAATCTGAGCTTCGTCCAAACGCCAGCATCGGCTTCGCCTGCGGGGGCCCGGAAGACGACCCAGCAGATGTCTACTCAAGGGCTGATGACGCAATGTACGCTGCCAAACGAACAGGTGGAGCGCGCTGGGTAGCCGCCATCCACGTCTGAGCTTAACCTGAGTCCCCCGCCCCGGACCTGATCTGACAGCCGTACCTCCGCAGACATTTTCTCCCGAAGCGAGAACTAATCGATTGAGGAGGAGCGCGAGCTCGACATCGTCCCGGCCAACCACCGCCGAGAGGGGGAACCGGATGGGACGGCACAAGTAGGCCGGACTCTGGGGACCCTGGCTGGATGGTTCCCGGGTGGCGACCTCGACAGACTGGGGGCAGGCGGACTCACGCACCACCAACTCCTTCGTCTGACCCTGGGACGATTGCCAGCCTTTTCGTGACGAACGGCCCTAGCTCACCCCCGCCCTTCCGAGTTACACTTCGGGTGGCATTCGCGCACCAGACAATTCGCGCGCACGACAAGGAGGTAGCACGATGGCTCCGAAGCAGGTAGTGGTGATCGGCGGAAACTTTGCCGGGCTCAACGCAGCTCTCGATCTCAAGCACGAACTGCACGATGACGTCGACGTGTGCGTAATATCTGAATCAGATCGGTTCATATTCAACCCTTCGCTCATCTGGCTCCCGTTCGGCAAACGCGACAGCAATGACATCACCTTTCGTCTCGCTCCAACCTTCGACAAGCACGGAATCCACTTCGTGCACGCCGAAGCGACCGCGATCGACCCGGCAGGGAACACCGTCGCAACCTCCGAGCGCTCGTATCCCTACGACTATCTGGTGGTCGCGACCGGCTACCGCAACAACTACAACGTGGCACCAGGCATCGGGCCGGAAGGGTTCACCAATTCCATCACCACCTTGGCCGACGCTGAATTGACCGCGCTGGCCTGGCAGAAGTTAGTCGACGATCCCGGACCAGTCGTCATCGGCGCCACCCAGGGCGCCGCCTGCTTCGGCGCCGCCTACGAGTTCCTCTTCAACGTCTCCCACCAGCTTCGCAGGGCCAAACTTCACAAGCGGGTCCCGATCACCTTCGTAACTGCCGAGCCTTTTCTCGGTCACTTCGGGATTGGAGGGCTGCCGGGTGGGGAGAAACTGCTTAAGATGTTCCTAAAGAAGGAAGGCATTACAGCCGTCACCGGGGTCGCCTTCGAGGAAGTAACCCCTGGAAAGATCGCATTGACCGACGGCACCCGGCTTCCCTTCCGTTTCGCCATGGTGGTGCCGCCTTTCGTCGGTCAGGAGGTGGTAGCGCGCACACCCATGCTGGCCGACGACAAGGGCTTCATCCCGGTGGATGACACCTATCGCTCCACGTCCTATCCGGACATCTACGCAGCGGGGATAGCAGCGCGGGTTCCTGTCCCCTGGCAGACTGCCATCCCTGTCGGCGTTCCCAAGACCGGATTCCCCACCGAAACCATGGCAAAGATCTCCGCCGCGAACATCGCGGCGGAGATCCGTGGCGAGCCGCCCTCTCGGCACAAGGAGTTCGGCGAGATTCCGGCCGTCTGCCTCATGGACGCTGGCAACAACGGGGTCATGATCCTCGCCGACCACATGCTCCCACCCCGCAAGGCGGCCGTGATGATCCCCGGCCCCCAAGTGCACGCCATGAAAGTTGCTTTCGAGAAATACAGCCTGTGGAAGGCCAAGAAGGGCTACGTTCGGCTTCCCTGATTACTCCCAGCGCTGGTCTTGCCAGCATGGCCGTGAACTCCCACAGAGAACATCACCTTCCCGACTCCTCCCATCCTTCTGCCTCCAGCACCGCCGATCTGAGCGCGGCGCGCGCTCCCTCCGTGGCCTCCCACAATCCGCGATCCACTGCTTCGAGGAGTCGCTCGGCGATCGAGGTGAGCGCCGCCGGGTTCGATCGGCGGAAGAACTCCCTGATGGAGGGGTCCGCAACATACCGCTCGGTAATCTTCTCGTACATCCAGTCCTCGGCGATCTCCGCAGTGGCGTCGTACCCGAACAGGTAGTCGACCGTCGCCGCCATCTCGAAAGCACCCTTGTAGCCGTGCCGGCGCATCGCCTCGATCCAGGTGGGATTCACCACTCGGGAGCGCACCACCCGGGCCGCCTCTTCCTTCAGATCACGAACCCGTGGCGACTCCGGGCGGGACGTGTCCCCGAAATAAGCCTTGGGTGAGCGCCCGGTGAGCGCCCGGATGGCGGCGATCATTCCGCCGTGGTCCTGGAGATAATCGTCGGAATCGAAGATGTCGTGCTCCCGGTTGTCCTGGTTCTTGACCGCGACGTCCACTGCCGCCAGGCGCCGCCGTACTGCATCAGGGGCCGCTTCCCCGCTCCCCTCCCCGCCGTAGGCATAACCTCCCCAAGTGAGGTACACCTCTGCCAGGTCATGGTCACCATCCCATTCGCCCGAATCGATGAGCGGGAGTATCCCAGATCCGTACGCACCGGGTTTGGGCCCGAAGACGCGGGGGTCGGCAGTGCCGGCGCCCCGCCGATGTTCGGCTGCCAGAGGATTGAGCTGGTCGGGCTCGTCACGGGCGGCCACTATGGCAACCGCCTCCTCGAAAAGCCCGATGAGGTGCGCGAAAGCGTCCCGGAAGAAGCCGGAGATTCGCAGGGTGACCCCGACCCGGGGCCGTCCGAGCGACTCGACGTCGATCACCTCCAGACCGGTCACCCGGGATGACTCGGTGTCCCACACCGGCCGCACTCCCAGCAGGGCAAGCGCCTCGGCGATGTCATCCCCCGAGGTGCGCATGGCAGCAGTCCCCCACACCACCAGCCCTATCGACGTCGGGTAGCGTCCCTCCTCGCTCATATATCGGTCGACGATCTGGCTGGCTAGGCTTTGGCCTACCTCCCAGGACAATTGGGAGGGCACACTCCGCGGATCGAGAGTGTAGAAGTTCCGCCCGGTGGGAAGCACGTGGGCCATTCCCCGGGTGGGCGCACCCGAAGGTCCGGGCGCGACGAACCGACCGTCGAGCGCAGCCAGAACCGAGTCGATCTCATCGGTGGTTGCCGCCAGCGCGGGGACCAGCTTGTCCGCAATCCAGCCAAGGACCGGCGGATCTCCGGGGGACGCCAACCATCCCTTCCTCGCGAGGGCTTCCACCAGGCTTCGGCAATTCGCTTCGATCGCATCTATCTCGACGCGGCTTGCATGAGAAAGGTCGATTCCCATATCCTTTGCAACCATATCGCGCAGAGAGGGAATGGTTCCTTGGGGGAGGCGGGTGATGGCGAGGATCATGTCGATGAGCGCCACGTTCCGGGGTGCCTGTCCGAGAACATGGAGTCCTCCCCTGATCTGAGCGTCCTTCAACTCGCAGAGGTAGCCGTCCAACTCGCCGATCAGATTGTCGAACCGGTCGTCCCCGAAGTCGTCCCGTGCCTCGCGATCGGCGAGCCCCATGTCCCGGTGAATCTCGGCGGTGACTACCGCCTCCCAGACTCGTTCCCGGGCAGCGGGAAGTTTGGCCGGGTCGAGAGCAAGTACCCGGGCGTGCTCGTCCAGGGCGGCCTCGATGGCGGCCAGATCGTCGTAGGTACCGGCTCGGGTCATCGGGGGAACCAGGTGGTCGACGATCACCGCATGGGCACGCCGCTTGGCCTGGGCACCCTCCCCCGGGTCGTTCACCACGAACGGGTAGACCAGCGGGACTTCACCGAGGGCTGCATCGGGAGCACAGCCGGCCGACATCCCGGCCCCCTTGCCGGGTAGCCATTCCAGGGTTCCGTGCTTACCGAGGTGGATGATGACATGGGCGCCAAAGCCGTCGCTCGCGCCGGCACTTCCCTCCACCTCCGGACCATCCTTCGCGCCGGCACTTCCCGCCACCTCCGGACCATCCTTCGTACCGGCACTTCCCGCCACCTCCGGACCATCCTTCGTACCGGCACTTCCCGCCAGCCAGCGGTAAAATCCGAGGTAGTGGTGGGTCGGCGGCAGGTCCGGGGAATGATAGACGGCCACCGGGTTCTCCCCGAAACCCCGCGGCGGCTGCACTGCCACGAACACCCTGCCCACCGTCCTGACCGCCCCGCTTCCCCCCAGCGTGCCGGCTGTCCCGCTGTTCTCGCCACACGATAAGTCAATCCCCGAATACAGCAGGTCGCCGGTCTCCCGGTCAACGAAGAGATCCCCGGGAGGCTCACCCCACGCCTCCACCACTCGATCGCGCAGCTCCTTGTCGAGACCAGCGAACCACTCTGCATAGGCGGACCCGGGAAGGCGGAAGACCCTCTCGCCACCGGATCGAAGAGAGGACGGGTCGTAGATGAGCTCGGAGGCCAGCTCTGACATGAGCTCGTCCCCACCCGCGGGCACGCGTCCCACCCGGTATCCGGCATCCCGCAGTGATTCGAGGAGTCGAATGGCCGAGGCCGGGGTGTCCAGACCGACAGCATTACCGAGGCGGCTCCTCTTGGTAGGATAGGCGCTCAATACGATAGAGATCCGGCGCTCTGCGGGAGGGACCCTCCTGAGCGAAGCGAGACGGCAGGCCAGTCCGGCGACCCGTTCCACCCGGTCGGGCACGGACCGGTAGGCGGTGACCGGAGTCCCGATCTCTTCCCCGTCGTCCACCGTCTCCTTGAAAGAAAAGGGGACCGAAATGATCCTCCCGTCGAACTCGGGGATGGCCATGCTCATCGCAACGTCCATCGGACCGAGACCTATGCTGCTCGCCTCCCAGTCCGCCGAAGAACAGGTTGCCGCGATCGCCTGCAGCACCGGAACGTCGAGGCTCGCCAGTCGGGTAACGTCCCACCCGTCCCCACCGTCAGCCGACGAACCAGCCGCCCAGACGGTGGTGACCAATGCGTCCACTCCCACCGATTCCAGGAGCGAGACTGCTTCCTCCCCCGCAGCGTCGCGTAGGGAGTAGCAATAGATCGGGATTGCATTGACGCCGCGCCTCTCGATGGCCCGGCAAAGATCCCGGATGGCGAGAACATTGCCCGCCACGAATTGTGCCCGGTAGAAGACCACCGCCACAGTGGGACGTGCGGGGTCGACCACCGGCTCTCCCATGACTCCGCAGGTGGGGATCGCTGCCGGCGGAGCGTGGCCGAGCCCGAGCCCCAGCACCCGGTCCCCGACGAAGAGCAAGAGATTCTCCAGGTTGGCCGGACCTCCGTGGACCAGATATCGGAAAGCCTCGGACACGATCGGCGGTTCAGCCGTCGAAAGGTTGGCCAGTTCCACGTCGTAGCCAGCCTCTCCTCCGAATGCAAGTAGAGGTACGTGCTTACGAACGCATTCCTCCCGAAGGGAACCGAATCCATCTTCCCACGCTCTGCGACCGCCCAGGAGGCGAACGATCACCGCTCCCACCCCGGTCAGATCCGGCACCTCCGGCGATCGGATCGGATTGGCACACTGCACCTCGCCGAGCTCGGAGGGAAGTCCCTCGAGCACCATCCGGATGCCGAGAATCTCGGTATCGGCATTGGTTAGGAAGAGGATCACCGCTCTGACTCGATGATCTGCATGATCCGCCCGGTATCGAGGTGATCCGCCACCAAGTTCGCACACCGGTCGAATTGGGCATTGCGAAGAGCCCGAAAGGACACTCCGCTTGCGTGGAAGCACTTGCGCCTGACCTCGGCCACCGCGAAGAGGAATGCTGCGCGGAAATCGTCTTCTTCGAACAGACCGTGAAGGCTGGTTCCAATAGCCCGGCGATTGACGGCCACCGCTCCCTCCTCCTCCTCGGTCCCGTTCGCTCCGTCGAGAAGAGCGAAGGAAAGGCAGGAACTTCCCACCTTGGTGCGACCATGGTGTATCTCGTATCCCGAGATCGGTGGTGAGCCGAGACACCAGCGCGTCGCGTTTCCCTTCCTGCGGACGGTGATCTTCTCTTGCTCGAACACGGTGTGAACATCGAGCATTCCGATACCCTCGACATCCCCCGCGGCCGACTCCACCGGATCCTCGATAGTACGGCCGAGCATCTGGAAGCCGCCGCAGATGCCAAGCACAATCGACCCCTCCCGGTGTGCGGAACGCAATGCCTCCAGCATCCCTGTCGACCGCATCCACTCCAGGTCGGCGACCGTGGCCTTGGTGCCTGGCACGATCACTAGATCGGGAGTACCCAGTTCGTTGGCGTGCACGGTAAGCCGCACCGCTACATTCGGCTCCGCAGCAAGGGGATCGAAGTCTGTGAAGTTGGAGATGTGGGGCAGGCCTATCACCGCGATGTCGAGCACCTCGCCATTTGCCCGGCTCGCCGGCGATTCTCTTCCCCACCGCAGGAGCTGGAGTGAATCCTCCGCGTCGAGACCCAACCCCTCGCTGTGGGGAATGGTGCCCAGGTACCCCACCCCACACAGCTTCTCGATCTGCTCGATACCCGGAACCAGCAGGGACGGGTCTCCCCGGAACTTGTTGATCACCAGCCCCCGGAGCAAGGGACGCCTTTCGGGCGGCTGCAAAACGACCGTTCCGTAAAATGCCGCGAACACTCCCCCTCTCTCGATGTCCCCGATCAGGATCGCAGGAATGTCCCGCTCGGCGGCGAAACCAAGGTTGACGATGTCATGGGCGGAAAGATTGATCTCGGCAGGGCTGCCTGCTCCCTCGCACACCACCACGTCGAAGCGAGCTCGGAGGCTGTCGAATGCCTCCAGGACGGTTCCCAGGTACTGCAACTTGGCGGACTGGTAGGTAAGCGCATCGACGACCTCGGTCGGCCTGCCCATCACCACCACCTGGCACTCGCT
Source organism: Actinomycetes bacterium (assembly GCA_021817065.1). GTDB lineage: Bacteria > Actinomycetota > Acidimicrobiia > Acidimicrobiales > JAKAVM01 > JAKAWH01. The sequence continues at coordinate 3,704 of JAKAWH010000060.1, read as the reverse complement.
CTCGCCGGTCGGCTTGAGCAGGATCGGATTCATTGCGACTTCCGGCTCCACCCCCGCTGCCATCGCCTGGGACGCCTGTGCCCGGCCGATCTCACCACCCTCTCCGGTCACATAGGAGTTGAGAGCCATGTTCTGAGCCTTGAATGGCGCCACTCTGTGTCCCTGGCGAGCCAACCAGCGGCACAAACCGGTGACCACTACCGTCTTGCCCGCGTCGCTGGCGGTTCCGCACACCATGAGCGAGCCACGTGTCATCAGAACGCCCCGAGGGGACTGGTGGAATCAGCCGTCATACAAGTCATGGCACGAATTGTGGCACAATAAGTGGAATGACTCGCGAGCGCATCTCGACCACAGTAGATCGGGACCGCCTCGCCGCCTGCCGGCGGCTGCTCGGTACCAGCGACAGCTTGCTCATCGACCGCGCACTCTCCGCGTTGCTCGAAGCGCTGGAAGCCGAACGGGATCGCCAAGCTCTCGCGTTGCCTTATCACGAGGACCCCGACCTGGCCTGGGAAGCCCCCCCAGCCCCCGCCCTCCCTTACGACGGAGAGATCCCCGAGGACGTCATCCGGCTGGCCGAAGCCCGCCGGAAACGATGAACAGCATCGGGCACGGACAGGTTTGGTGGGCCGACCTGGACAAAATCCGGCCGGTAGTGATCCTGACCCGGGAGCGAGTGGCTCCCCGGCTCCGGCGAGTGCTGGTCGCTCCGATCACCACCACCGTTCGGGGTATCGCCACCGAAGTCGCTCTCGGCCCCGAAGAGGGGCTGCTGTCAGGGTCGGTCGCCAACCTCGACAACATCCAGCTCGTGCCGGCCGATTGCCTCTTGAAGCAAGCCGGGAGGGTGCCCGCGCAGCGGTGGGCGGAGTTCTGCGCCGCGGTTGCCGCCGTGATGGCCTGCTGAAGACCGGTCACTCAACCACCCGAAGGGCACGGTCCAACCGATCCAGGCCCGCCTCGTCGGGAACTGCCACCCGGATGACATCGGGAAGGCCGAATGAGGTGCAATCACGCACCACCACCCCCCGGCTGGCAAGAACGTCCCGGAGACCGGCGGCGTCGGGAACAAGTAGATAGTTGGCATCGGAGGGTTGGGAATCGAAACCGTGCCCACGCAGAAGGGAATCGAGCTCCACCCGGAGCCGGGCTATGGCCGACGCGGTGGCTGCGAGATCGAGCCCGTCGAGCATCTCCGGTAGCGCGGCACACACCAGTCCGTTCACCGCCCAGTGCGGCTGGCGGGAGCGAATCCGCTCGGCGGCCGCCTCGTTAGGGGCCAGAAGATAGCCGGCCCTCAAGCCCGGGCAGGCAAACAGCTTGGTGAGCGAGCCGGCAACGTAGCACCCGCGTTCCGCGTCCCCCCGCGTCCAGGTGCCCGTCGCCATCGGAAAGAAGGCCTCGTCCCACACGCCTGCGCATCCCCAGGGAGTAGAAGAGGTGACCGGCGCCGCGGTCGGGCGCGAGTCGGCGGGGACGAGCCGCCCGGTCGGGTTGTGGGGATTCGAGGCGAAGCGGGGTGCCATCGGATCGAGGACGGCCAAATGCCGCCGGTACAGGGAGAAGTCCGGTTCGTCCACCCATCCGGCACCCAGCTCGGAGGCGACCAGGGCAATGGCCTCGGCGCCGCCGTTGGTGAGCACCAGTCGGGAGGCATCCACTCCAATGGCCGCCGCCAAAGCCAGAGTTGCCTGAGCCGGATCCGGATAGCGAACCATTACATCGAGATACTTGGAGAGGATGGGCGCGATAGGAGGAGCGACCGGATTGAGGGACGCGGAAAGATCGAGCACCGAATCGGGGGGTATTCCCAGGGCTGCAGCAACCCGGGCACCGTCGCCGCCGTGGGGACCGGGAGGGGGAATGGAGGCGCGTTGGGGACCGGGAGGGGGAATGGAGGCGCGTTGGGGACCGGGAGGGGGAATGGAGGCGCGTTGGGGACCGGGAGGGGGAAGAGCACTCACCGCAGTGACCACCACCGGCCTCCCCCGGCCACCCCCACGCATTGGGCTACCGCAGCCCGCGCCACCGTTTCGCTCAACCGCACAGCCCGCTCGATGTCGGCGGGCTCCGGGGCGCGGCCTCTCCCCAGCTCGGGGCGATCTTCGGTCCGGTCCGGATAGACGGTGCGCCCGCCCAGCCGCACCCCCAGCGCCCCCGCCCACGCCGCCTCGGCGACACCCGCGTTGGGCGACGGGTGTGACCTCGCCTGGCGGAGCGCATCGGCAATCTCCGTGCCCTCCCACCGGACTGACCGGCGCACCAGGAGGGCCGTCCATCGTGCCGGTATGTAGTTCAACACATCGTCCAAGCGCGCCGAAGCCCAACCAAACCGGTCGTAGCGTTGGTTACGGTAACCCACCATGGCATCCAAGGTGTTCACCGCCCGATACGCGAGCACCCCAGGTGCCCCGCCAACCATCGCCCAGAAAATCGGGGCCACCACCGCGTCAACGGTGTTCTCGGCGACCGATTCAATCACAGCACGACATATCCCTTCGCCGTCGAGGACAGAGGGATCCCGACCCACCAGGGCGGGAAGGAGGCCGCGAGCCTGCTCCAGGTCACCTGCCCCCAGCGCGCCTCGCACCGCCAGGGCACGCCGGCCGAGGTCGCGGCCTGCGATGGCAATATAGGAAGCAGCCCCAGCAGACAGGACCTCGCCGGGCCACCGGGAGGAACCCCGCGCACGGAGGAACCGGGTCACAAGGACCCCAGCGGCCGCGCTGGCAGCCACCCCGACCGTGGTGTAGAGGATTCCCGCCGCCCTTGAATCGGCCCACAGCCGATCCTCCACCCGCTCCATTACATCACCGAATATCGCAACCGGATGGACTGCGTCGGGGGGCTCCCCGACGATCCGGTCGACCGCAAGCGCGAGGGTGAGCGCCGCAGCCCGCTGGCCCAGGGCCTGGGCTACCGGAGCACGCCGCCGGCCAGCACCGAGGGCGACGGCAGTCACCCCGCTAGTATCCCGGGGCTGGAGCCAGCATGCCTAGTCGACCCGGAACCTCGTATCCCAACCAAGGTCAGGCGGTTGGCGCTAGAGCGCTGAAGGCGGGGTTCTGGGCTAGGGCGGCGAACTCCGCGAGTCCCTGCGAAGTGAATACATAGGTTCCGAGCGGGCCGTGAGAATCGAAGTAGACGATGGCCTTCAGATTGGGATCCTCGGTGGGAAGCTTGGTTGCACTAGAAAGAAATGCGGGTTGGTTTACGCCTTCGGCACCAGTTTCGCAGACAATGAGGGGCTTGCCGGAGTTTCCGTAGACCTGGTACATGCCGGCGACGAGGTTTGGAAGCGTGATCAGCGTTGATCGAGAGTACGCATCCTCCCCGATCCAGTCGACGTAGTCGTTGCCTGGGTAATACAGGGCGGCGTCGACGCCCTGAGCGGTGGCATTTGGGGCGTAAGAGCTGCTGCCGGGGCAGAAGACCCATGCCACGTTGGTGGCCCCGTTGGCACGGAAGACGTCTACGATGTGGCGCCACGCAGCCTGGAAGCCGGCTGGTCCGGCGGCGCCGATGCATGCCGCTGCGTTCTCCGCCTGCCTGCCTCGGTTGCTTCCGGCGTACTCCATCAATCCGCCCCGAGGGGACTGGCGGCTTCAGCCGTCAGGGGAATCGGGGCTCGGGCCGTAAGCCCGACATCTCGGTCGGATGTCACAGCTCTCCCGTATAGTGATTGAGCAATGTCTACTGCC
>JAKAWH010000163.1 GCA_021817065.1 Actinomycetes bacterium | reverse complement strand
GGAGTCAGCCGGCACGATAATTGCCACGGGAGTTTCACCCCACTTCTCATCTGCTACCCCGATAAGCGCCACTTCTTTCACTTTCGCGTGGCCGTCAATGACGGCTTCGACTTCGGCGCAGTAGATGTTCTCCCCACCGGAGATGATCATGTCCTTGGTGCGGTCAACCACTCTGAGGTAACCTTCTCCGTCCATGCGGCAAAGATCGCCAGAGTGGAACCAACCACCGGCGAACGCCTCCCTCGTCGCCTCCGGCCTACCCCAATACCCCTGCATCACAGTCGGACCCCGGTAGACGATCTCGCCGACCGCACCCACCGGCACGTCACGCATGTCGGCGTCGACCAGCCGCGCCTCCACATTCACGATGGGCCTGCCGACTGAGTCCATCTTGCGCACGGTGTCTTCACCGCGCAACACGCAGGTCACCGCGCTCATTTCCGTCTGCCCAAAGCCGTTGTAGATAGGGATGCCAGGAAAACTTCCCATCATGGCCCGCATTACCGAGGGTGGAGCAACGGCTCCGCCCGTAAGGATCCGGCGCAGATTGAACAAACGATCCTTCACTCCCGGAACCGCGCAGATGGCCTGCCACTGCGCTGGCACGAACAAGCACGCCGTGGCTTGCTCGCTGACCAGCAGCTCAACGGCTTGGGCCGCATCGAACGGGCCAGAGGGCAGGATGACCGAGGTTCCACCCACCATAACGTACGGAAGGATGCCATCGAGGCAGCCGATATGGAACAGCGGCAAACCCGAGAGCCAGACCGTGTCATCCCCGGACATGCCCATCGCGCTCATCATATTGAACGTGTTGATCATCAGGTTGAAATGGGAGAGGATCGCGCCCTTGGGCCGGCCTGTCGTGCCCGACGTGTACATGATGAACGCTGGATCCGACTCCGGAACATCGATAACGAGCTCCTCGGCCGGCGACGAGGCGAGCACATCTTCATAGCGCTCTGCCCCCGGACCGGCCTGCTCGGGCACCTCGCCCGCCACCAGGCACACCAAGCTGGACATGCCAGGTCCTGCCAGCGTGCGGACCTTGCCGACTAGCGGTGCGAGCTCGGCGTCGACGATAATCGCCTTGGCACCGGAATCCTCGATGATGAAGGCAGCCTCGCTCGCGGTAAGCCGGAAGTTCACCGGCACCGCAATCGCCCCGAGGCGGTGAGCTGCAAAATAGCTTTCAAGCACCTCGATGCGGTTCGTCATGAGGATCGCCACGCGGTCCCCGTAACCGATGCCCCGGCGCGCCAACCCCCGGGCGAGGCGGGTAACACGCTCGTCGACTTCAGCGTAGGTGCGCGCCCGGTTTTCGAATCGAAACGCAATCCGCCCGGGGGTCGTGCGCGCCGCCCGCCCGAGCTGCTCCCCGTGCGACATTCTCCGAGCGCCGTCGAGGCCGACGACTGGATCGTTCTCGAACGCATTCATGATCTCTCCTCCTCGATCATCGCGCCGCGCTGGTAGCGACAAGGCGGTTTCTTGCACGCTCAGCCCTTCCAGAAGCGTCAGGTGTCACTCGTTGCGAAACACCGGCTTGCGCTTCTCCATAAAAGCAGCAGGTCCTTCTCGTGCATCTCTGGACGCAAAAACACCCGCTGCGAATTCAAGCTCCAGAGCGAAAGCCTCGGCCTCTGGCCGGCCCAGGCAAGAAAGCACCGACCGCTTGATGGCCTGGACTGCAAGTGGGCCATTTTCTGCGATCTGCCTAGCCACGATCTTTGCCTCGCTCAGCAGCGAGGAGGGCTCCACTACGCGGCCGATCAGCCCGCAGCTGACCGCCTCGTCTGCGCTCAGCATCCGGCCAGTCAGCAAAATATCCATCGCCTGGGTAAAAGGGATCTGCCTAGGTAGCCGGACAGTCGACCCACCAGCAGGGAAAAGGCCCCACCGTGGCTCCTGGAGCGAAAAGAAGGCTCCCGGTACCGCCAACCGGATATCGGTCGCCTGCAACAGCTCGAATCCTCCAGCCACGCAATAGCCATTCACCGCGGCCACGATGGGTTTGGACAGCGGTCTCTTCAGAAATGCCCGCTCAATGAACTCCATCGAACCCAGCGCATGGCGCGCATCAGCGCTGCCGCCCACCTCGCCGGTGATCAATGGGATCAGCGTACCGAGATCCGCACCGGAGCAAAATGCCCGCGAACCAGCGCCGGTCACGATCACCGCGTAGCACTCGCGATCGCTCTCCACTTCGGCCCATATCTCAGCGAGGGTCTCCAAGTCCTCCAAGCTCAACGCGTTGAGCTTGGCCGGCGAGTCGAAGGTCACAATGCCGACCCGGCCCTCCATCTCGTAACGAATCGCCATCTCCCCAGCTCCTCGCCTGGCTACCCAGCCTCAGCGACCATACTGCTTACGCAGATTGGCCTTGAGGACCTTTCCGGTCGCGCTGCGGGGAAGGGCATCGACGAACACCACAGATTTCAGCAGTTTGTACGACGAGATCCTGGTACGCAAGAATTCGATGAGTTCCTCCTCGGACACCGCCACGTCCGACCGTCTCACCACAATCGCCCGCGGAGCCTCGCCCCACTTCGCGTCGGGAACGCCGATCACCGCGACTTCTCTCACCGCCGGATGCGTCTCGAGCACACGTTCCAACTCGACCGGGTAGATGTTCTCGCCTCCGCTGATGATCATGTCTTTCTTGCGATCGACGAGGTAGTAGTAACCTTCGCCGTCCTGGTAGCCAATATCTCCGGTCCGGAACCAGCCATCGGCGATGGCCTCCCGGGTTGCTTCTGCATTCTTCCAATAGGCCTGGAACACGTGGGGACCACGAGTCAGCAGCTCCCCGCGCTCGTCTGGCCCTAGCCGATGGCCGCTCTCGTCTACGACGCACACGTCCGCGTGAAATACCGGTATACCTATCGATCCAACCTTGCGGCTCGCGTCCTCCATGGGAAGCAAGGTTACGAAGGGGCTGGTCTCTGTGAGCCCGAAGCCCTGCGCCAAAGCGACTCCCCGAGCGTTGTAGGTTTGGATGACCTCCAGCGGGCATGGCGCACCTCCGACAAAGAGGAACCGCAGCGACGACAGGTCGGCGGTTGCCCAGTTCGGCGCCTCAAGCATCATCTGAAACATCGTTGGAGCGCCAAACATCGTCGTCACATGGCGACCCTCGATCGCCTCGAGTGTCGCCACCGGATCGAATACCCGCTCGAGAAGTACGGTCCCGCCCGCGTGCAGCGTTGGCGTAGTGAAGATGTTCAACGCGCCCATATGGAACAGGGGAGCTACAACATAGGTGACGTCGGAAGGCAAGATCGGGTAGGCGAGA
>JAKAWH010000162.1 GCA_021817065.1 Actinomycetes bacterium | reverse complement strand
CAGGGCAAGGGTGGATTTGAGTAGCTTGGATATGCGCACGTTCTCCGACTCCTTCGTCGTTAGCCTTGTAGAAGCCAAGAACGTAGGAGAGAGAGGGCGTGCGCTCGCGGATGGGCAGGTCAGGGACCCCCGATAGCGTCATAAGAGCCCGAATATGGGGAGCTGGCGCTCGCCGACGCATCGGTCGACAGACTCCTGCAGGCGATCACCGAATGTCCGCGCCTTCTGGAGCGCCCGATCTTCGTGTCCGGTGATCGGGCAGTTATCGCCCGGCCGCCGGAGAAGTTGCTGGATTTGTTGTAACAGGTCTGGGCACGACGCATGCGGCGGGAGATTTCCACATGGTGAGGTTACCCAGTACGAGGAGGGTCAACCCCTCGTACTGCCAAGACGCCTGGCGATATCGACGACCTGATTGCGATACCCTCCGCCGAAAAGGCAGGTGTGGACGAGTAGCGGGTACAGCTGCCACAGCGCCACCCGATTCGTCCACCCGTCATCCAGGGGGTGGACCTCGCGGTACGCCCCGAGCAACCGGCTCGGTATGCTCCCGAAGAGCGCGAGCATTCCCAGGTCCTCCTCAGGATGACCCCCATGAAATGATGGATCGACCAACCACGGTCGCCCCCCGGTCCCCCACTGGACATTGCCCCACCAGAGATCGCCATGGAGCGGTGCCGGCGGTCCGAACGGAGCCATTTCTCCGATCCGCTCGGCCAACGGAACCACCAGTTCCTCCAGGTTGCAGCGCCGCGCGAGATCGGTGAGGCGTGAACGGTAGAACTCCGGTCCGCTCGAGCACCGATCGGAATCGACCCGGCAGTTGCCGATCCACCCAGACCCGCCACCCCACTGGTCGATAGTCGTCGAATGGAGTGCTCCAAGTTCGCGACCCAACCTCTCCTCATGAGTCTCCGACCTCCGGGTCGAATCGATCCATTCGGTAACCAAGAGATCTCCCGTGCAGTGAAGTACGTCGGGAACCGACGGTCCTCCGGTCACTGCACCAAGACGACGAAGCCCTTCGGCCTCGTCCGCCGATCCCGGCCCTATCTTGACCACCCCTCTTCGACCGTTCGCGGTGAACGACCACACCGAGCCGCCGAGGGAGCGAACCCCTTCGACCGGGCCGAGGGCTTCAGCGACCCGCGAGCGCCAGTCGCTCGACGAGTCCACGGCACGCCGCCTCGATAAGGTCCAGGGCATGGTCGAAATCGCTGTCGTCTCCGTAGTACGGGTCGGGCACTTCCTCGTTTCCCGGAGACGAATCCGGATCGTAGGTGCGCAGAAGTTCGATCTTGCCGACGCTCAGGGGATCGAGGCGTCGAAGTTCTGAGAGATTGTTCCGGTCGGCACATAGCACCATGTCCAGCTGTTCCAGGTCGCGAACCGTTATCTGCCGTGCTCGGTGGTCGTCGGCCGACATGCCACGTCGGCGGAGTGCCGCGGCTGCCCTCGGGTCGGCTTTCTCGCCCCGGTGGTAACCCGCAGTGCCAAAGGACTCCACGGAGACATGCCCTCCCAACCCGGCTTCGTCTACCTGTGCTCGAGCAACGGCCGCGGCCATCGGGGAACGGCAGATATTCCCGAGGCACACCATGGCAACGCGCATCCGTCCATTAGATCATCTCCCCAGCGACCGCCGCGCTCGACGTTGCCCGAACGTCCGGTCGTCGGCCATGGCCTTGAGGGCCGGGTGGCGGTTCCGGTCGCCATGCGCACTGGCCTGCGCTCCGTTCCCCGCTGGGGAGTCGCCTTCAGTAATAAGTGTCGCGGGTGCCTTCCTCGACGGCCGCCAGAATGTCGCCCCACGATATCGCCCCTTGCCTGAGGCATCGCGGTTCGGACCCCGTGACGTCCACCACGGTTGACGCGACTCCTCCGCATTCCCCCCGATCGAGGATCAAGGAGACACCCTCCGACCCCCCGGGGAAAGTCGCGGCAATCTCTTCTGCGCTGGTGGCGACCGGCTCGCCGTGCAGGTTCGCGCTGGTGGCAGCCAGAGGACCGTGCACCAGGCACAGGGGAAACATCACCGAGTGCATGGGACTACGGATGCCGATGGTCTCTCTGTCGGCACCGAGATTCCAGTGGTTGTCCGGAGTCCTCTTCGCCACCAAGGTGAGCGCGCCCGGCCAGAAACGGTGGGCGAGTCGCTCCGCAAGAAGGGGAAAGGTCGAAATCGATCGGGCGACCCGCGTCCGTCCGATCAGGACCTGTACATTGACATCGGAAGATCGGCCCTTCAAGGAGAAGAGGCGCTCGGCGGATTCCGGCCTGCACACCAAACCGTAGACGGTGTCGGTGGGAAGGGCCACCACTTCACCTGAACGCAGTGCACGGCCGATCTCCTCCATGAAACCGACCGCTGCCGTGATGACGCGCGGTTCGCTCATCGACCACCAGCCGGTCGGCCACCGGGAAGGCGAAGGCCACCAGCCGCGGGGAAAACACCCGCCCGTGGACGGGTCACCGCCGTGCCACCAGTGACCGATCCCGTCCCGCCAGGTCGGGCACCACTTCTACCGAGGCGAACCCGGAGCGGCATGCCATATCTGCCACCTGCTCCGCCTGGTGAGGAGCGATCTCCAGAACCAGGCACCCCCCTGGCGCCAACCAGGATGGTCCGCTGGCGAGAATCGTCTCGTGGGCCTCCAGGCCACTCGGTCCGCTGACCAGTGCCACCGAAGGCTCGTACTCGCGCACCACCGGGTCTAGTAATTGATACTCGGCTTCCGATATATACGGCGGGTTGGAGACCACGAGATCGAGGTGGCCGCACAACTCGTCAGGCAGAGCCTCGTACCACGATCCGCTGGTGAGGTGCACGGGAGCCGGGGTTCGGAACGACTCCACGTTGTGCCTGGCCAACGCCAAGGCCCGCTCGGAGAGGTCGGTGGCCCACACTTCGGCGCCCGCCTCGACGGCCAGGGAGATAGCGATGGCACCGGTTCCGGTTCCGAGGTCGGCTGCTCTCGCCGGCGAAGGGCGCCCGCGGATCTCCCGGAGCGCCACCTCCACCACCATCTCGGTCTCCGGCCGGGGGATCAACGCTGCAGGAGAGACCTGCAGCTCGAGCGACCGGAATCCCCACCGGCCGACGACGTACTGGAGCGGCTCCCCCCGCCTGCATCTCGCCACCCGATCCCCGAAGCACACCAGCCCTTCCTCTCCCACCTGTCCGTCGAGGTCCCGGACCCAGTCCGCCCCCGAACGACCGGTGCAGGACTGCATGACCCGTATGGCAGAGGTCCGGTCCACCCCTGCACGGTCGATCAGCATCCGCCAAGTCGGTGGAGAAGCGCCGGTCATCGTTGAAGCCAGGAAGCCGGGGGGAGGGTGCA
>JAKAWH010000059.1 GCA_021817065.1 Actinomycetes bacterium | reverse complement strand
CTCCCGGACGCCGATTACCCGAAGGGAGAGGGTGAGCTTGGCGCGGGCCACTTCTACATGGGGAAAAGGGGGCTCGCCGGCCATCAGTCCGTCCACGCCACTGGCCGAGCGGGGCACATCCGGGAGCCCGAACCGGCGCACGAGTCGCCCGTCACCACTCTCCAACCGCCCCTGCCAGCCGGCCCCAGTCCTCGATGGAGAGCTCTTCCGCCCGGGCGCTCGGCTCAATCCCAGCCTGCTCGAAGTCCGGCGCCCTGCACATTCCGGCGAGGGCCCGCCGAAGCATCTTTCGTCGAGAGGTGAATCCGGCATTGACCAGGCGGCAGATCGAACGGTACGCAGCCACCCCGGGAGGCACCGCCACCTCTGCTCGCCGTTCGAGGGACACCAGCACGGATTCCACGTTAGGGCGGGGAACGAACACCGACGCGGGAACCCGGCCGGCCACTCGGGCCCGCGCCCAATAGGCCACCTTGACCGACACCGCGCCGAACGCCTCGTCGCCGGGGCGGGCAGCGAGCCGCTCGCCAACTTCACGCTGCACCATCACCAGCATCCGGACGATCTGGGGCACCTCCTCCAACACGGTGACCACCAGGGGAACCGCGATGTTGTAGGGCAAGTTGGCCACCAGTGCCCATTCCCCGGGGACCAGCATCGAGTCCCAGTCGAGCGACAAGGCATCCCCCGAAACCACTGTCACCGCGGGGGCATCCGCAACAATGCGGGAGAGGACCGTGAGAAGGTAACGGTCCTTCTCCACGGCGACCACCGTCGCCCCGGTCTCGGCGAGCGCCAGGGTCAACGATCCGAGCCCCGCACCGATCTCGACAACCCGGCTCTCCGGCCCTACCTCGGCGAGCCGGGCGATGCGGCGTACCGTGTTGGGATCGCCGACGAAGTTCTGCCCGAGGGCCCGGGAAGGACGGATGCCCTCCTCTTCCATGATGCGGAGAATATCGGCGTGGCTGAGGGTCATCGGAGCCTGTATGGCCCGCAGGTCCGAAGGACCTTCGGGTTCACAGCCCGAATACGGCGGCGGCATTCGCCGACGTCTGCTCCTCCACCACGCCCACCGGGACGCCCCTCAGTTCCGCGATCCGAGCACCGACCAGGGGAACATAGGCCGGTTGATTGGTCTTGCCTCGGTGAGGCACCGGCGCCAGAAAAGGCGCATCTGTCTCGACCAGCATCCTCTCCATCGGGCAGATCCGCGCCGCCTCGGCCACCTCGACCGCCCCCTTGAACGTGACGATCCCCGAGAAGGAGATCCATGCTCCCATCTCCAGGCACCGCCGTGCCTCGTCCGGTCCTCCGGTGAAGCAGTGGAGCACCGTCCGCTCAGGAACCCCCGCCTCCGACAAGATGGCAAAAGTATCGTCCCACGCCTCACGGGTGTGGACCACCAGAGCCAGCCCGTGGTGGTGGGCGAGGTCGATCTGGGCGGCGAATACCTCTCTTTGAACCGGCCGGGGCGAATGGTCGTAGTGGTAGTCGAGACCGCACTCCCCCACCGCCACCACCCGGACCCGCTCGGGGGGCGACAGCTCGTCGAGCAGCGAGGCCACCTGGCCTGCTCCCGTCGACGCCTCATGGGGATGGAGACCGACGGTCGCCCAGACCCTTTTGTCGGCAAGGGCTATCTCGACGGCGGCCCGGGAGGAGCCGGCCGAGGTTCCCACGCACACCATCCGTTCCACGCCGGCCTGGCAGGCCGCCGACACAAGGTCCGCTGCCGACGGCCCCTCCGCGCGATGGTCGCCGTCCGAAGAGTCAGCGTGCGTGTACTCGGTCTGGAGGTGGCAGTGACTATCGGTCCAGGACATCTCTCACCGGGGGGTCGGAGTCGCTCGCCGGGGGAAGAGCGGCGGCTCGCGTAGGACGGGCAACCCCCCCGGGTAGCCACCCCACGCCACGGCACCGGGCAGTGCCAGGTCCGAAGGGAAAGTGTCGAGCCCGATCCGCCGGAACACCTCCTCGGAGACCGACGGCATGGCCGGTGAGGCCAGCACCGCCACGATCCGGAGGGCTTCGAGGGCATCGCCCATCACCGCGTCGACCCCGGGTCCCGGGTCGGCCTTCCACGGCTCTGCTGCCTCCAGGGCGGCATTGGTCGCCCGGATCAGTTGCCAGGTCGCCTCCAATGCCTCGTTGGGAGCGAACCGGTCCCAGGCCTCGGCGGTGTCCCGGTAACAGGCGGCCGCCACCTCGGACAGAGCCGAGGAAGGATCGGGAGCCGGACCCACCCCACCGCACTTCTTCTCCACCACGGTGGCCACCCGGGACACCAGGTTCCCCAGGTTGTTGGCCAGATCGGCGTTGTACCGCTCCACCATCCCCTCGTAGGAAAAGTCCCCGTCCGGTCCCAGCCCGTTGTCCCGCAACAAGTGGTAACGAAAAGGGTCGACCCCGAAGTCAGCCGCCAGGTCCGCCGGGAAGATCTGGTTGAGGCGGGTCTTGGACATCTTCTCGCCCCCCACCAGCAGCCACCCATGGACGATCTCCTGTCCGGGAGGATCGATACCCGCCGCCATGCACATCGCCGGCCACCACACCGCATGGAACCGCAGGATGTCCTTGCCGAGGAGGTGGTGGGAGGCGGGCCACCAGCCGGTGAACCGGTCCTCATCGGTCCCGAACCCGATGGCGGTCAGGTAGTTGACCAGGGCGTCATACCACACGTAGATGACGTGGGACGGATCCCACGGGGCGGGGACTCCCCAGTCGATGGAGGTCCGGGTGATGGAGATGTCCCTCAGCCCCTGCCGGATGAACCCCACCGCCTCGTTGCGCTTGGTCGCAGGCCGGACCGCATCCGGATGGGAGTCGTAGTAGTCGAGCAGGGGTTTCTCGAACCTACTGAGGGCGAAGAAGTAGTTCTCCTCCTCCATCGGCTCCGGAGGGCGCCCGTGGTCGGGACAATTACCGTCCACCAGCTCATCCTCGGAGTAGTACGCCTCGCAGGCCACGCAGTACAGCCCCTGGTAGGACCCGACATAAATATGGCCGTTGTCGTAGATACGCTGGAGGAAGGAGCTGACAGCCAAATGGTGTCTAGATTCGGTTGTGCGTATAAAGTCGTCGTTGGATATGTTGAGGAGCCGCCACGCCTCTTGGAAACGCCCAGAGGTAATATCGGCCCACTCTTGGGGGGAGCAGGAATGCTCGAGGGCCGATCGCGCCACCTTGAGCCCGTGCTCGTCGGTGCCGGTGAGGAAGAACACCTCGTCTCCGGCCAGGCGATGCCATCGGGCCAGGGCATCGGCGGCGACGGTGGTATAGGCGTGACCGATGTGGGGGACATCGTTCACGTAGTAGATGGGGGTGGTCAAGTAGAAGCGGGACACGGAACTTTCAGGTTAGCTACACAGCCAAGGAGGTCGAAGAAATGAGCCCGGTCAGGGGAGTTGTCAGGAAGATAGATCATCTGGGTCGGATTGTTATTCCGGTCGAGATCCGGCGGGTCTTCGGGATCGTTCCCGGCGACGAGCTCGACATTGCCCTCAGTCCGGATGGCGAGGGAATCAGCGTTACCAAGGTGGAGTCCACCTGCGTCTTTTGCAAAGGGACCGACACCCTGGTGGACTTCCAGGGCAAGCTGGTCTGTGCAGTCTGCCGCAAGGGGGTATCTGCGACCATGCCGGTCAGCGGGTAGCCGCCCGCTCGCATTCCGCGCCCGTCCGGATCATCCCGGAGGAGGTCCCTCCCCACCCGAACGCGTGCAGACATCCTTCGGCCGGTTCCGGGACGGCTGGGTCCCTTCCACCACGATGACGTGCTCTCCCTTGGGAGCGGTGCCACGGGCGGCGATCTCGCCGTAACGGGAGACTGCCTCGCCGAGAGTCCCCCGCCACACCTCCTCGTAGACCTTGGTGAGCTCGCGAACGATGGCGACCCGCCGATCGCCACCGCAGGCGTCCTCCAAGTCTGAGACGGTTGCCGCCACCCGGTAAGGCGATTCGAAAAGAACGGTGGTGCGCCGTCCGGTGGCGATCTCGTCCAGGAGCTCGCGCCGAAGGCGCCCTTTTCGAGGCAGGAACCCCTCGAAGCAAAACGAGCGGGTAGGTAGCCCGCTCACCACCAGGGCAGCCATCGCCGCCGAGGGGCCGGGGACCACGGTCACCGTGTGGCCCGCCTCTACCGCCGAGGCCACCAGCCGGGAACCCGGGTCGGAGACGCCCGGCATGCCCGCATCGGAGACCACCGCCACCGTCTCCCCTCGGGCGAGCCGATCCAGCAGCTCAGGGATGCGGCGGGCCTCGTTGTGCTCGTGCAAGGAGACAAGCCGGCCGGCGGCCGAAATCCCGCAGTAGGTGAGGAGCTGGCGGGTACGCCGGGTGTCCTCGCATGCCAGCAAATCGGCCGAAGCAAGGACTTCCACAGCTCGGGGGGCCAGATCTCCGAGATTGCCAATCGGGGTTCCCACCAGGACCAGCGTGCCGAAGCTCACGATTCGGTGCGCCGAGCGAGCATGCCACCCTTGGGAAAGTCCGCCCCCGCCACGCGCGTGCCCGTCCTCACTCCCGGTCGTCCCGGACCCCGACGAGGTCCCCGGGTCCCACGCCCCACTTCGCAAAGCCACCTGCCTCCGCCTCGATAATGCAGCGCGCCCTCCATCGCGGCTTGCCGAGCCGATTGGGGACCATGGTCACCACCTCGATGATCCTCAGGGTCCGGTCGCAGAAGGCCACGTCGATGGGGAAGCGCATCCCCAGGGTATGGACCGCTTTGGAAGGGGAAATGAGCAGAGCACCGTCGATCCCGTCCCGCCTGAGGAGGCCGCGGGTTCGCGCCCAGGGTGTCGCGGCGACTTCCAAAGGAGCAAGAATCTCTTCGCCTCGCGTCAACCATGCCACGGAACTACACGTTGAACCGGATCTCCAGGACGTCGCCGTCGGAGACCTGGTAGTCCTTCCCCTCCACCCGCAGCTTGCCGGCCGTCTTGGCGGCGTTCCAGGATCCCAGTGCGAGAAGCTCGTCCCAGGCGATCACCTCGGCCCGGATGAAGCCCCGCTGGAGGTCTGAGTGGATCACCCCGGCACACTCGGGCGCCTTGGCGCCCTCGCGAAAAGTCCACGCCCGTGATTCCTTGTCCCCGGTGGTCAAGAACGTCCGGCGCCCCAGAACGTGCAGGGCAGCCCGTGCAACCCGAGCCAGCGCCCCCTCCCCCAGGCCTAGCCCTTCCAGTAGCTCTGCCTTCTCCGCCGCCGTGAGCTGAGCCGCCTCCGCTTCCAGCTGCACGCAGACTCCCAACACCTCCGAACCCGTCCCGAGCCCATCCCGGACCGATGTCACCAGGGTCTCGGCCTGTGGAGTCCCCACCTGGTCCTCCCCCAGGTTCACCACAGCCAACACCGGCTTGGCAGTCAGGAGGAAATATCCCTTCAACGGAGCAGTGTCGACCGCGGAGCGGTACAGCGGAGTGCCCCCCGAAAGAACCTCCAGCGCCGCCTCGGCGGACGCGACCTCGGAGGCCAGCGTCTTGTCCGACTTGGCCGCCTTGCGCCGGCGTTCGAGCTGGCTCTCCAAAGAGTCGGCGTCGGCGAGCACCAGCTCGAGCTCCAAGGTGACCAGATCCTCCACCGGGTCGGTGCCCCCGGCCACAGACTCGTCTTCGAAGGCGCGGAGCACGAAACAGATGGCGTCGACTTCGCGGATCTGGGCGAGGAACCGGTTGCCCAGCCCTTCTCCGGTCGACGATCCGGCCACCAGGGCAGCGATGTCGACCAGCTCGACGGTGGAGGGGACCACTTTTTTCGAATGCGACATCTGGGCGAGGGCTTCGAGACGTGGATCGGGAACGTTCGCCGAGCCAACTGCTGTCTCGGTCGTGGAAAAGGGATGGGGAGCGACCACCACTCCCGCCCCGGTGAGGGCATTGAACAGCGATGACTTGCCTGCGTTGGGGAGCCCGACCAGGCCGAGCTTCTCCATGGTCATCGGGCGGTCGCCGACAACGGTGCCGACAGGGTGATGAGACCACTGGTCATCGGGTGGCAGCCAAACTGGGAACCCTCATACGTCGAGGGTCTCGTCCTCGGGCGGCAGAAAAGGAAGCTTCAGGTCCCCCAGCCGCACCAGCGAGGAAGCGATCCACCGCCCGAGGGGAGCAAACTGCTTGTCGACCACCTCCGAATCCGATAGGGCTTCCTCGCTGAGATGAAAAGTCCCCTCGTAGCCCACCTCGATCGCGCATCGGGTGGGGTTACCCGACCCTTCGCCGGAAGGCTGGTAGGACTGCTCGATGGTAGCGCCCAACTTCTCCATGGTGTCGCCCCCGAGAAGCGGCGGGGTGACCGTCAGGGCTTTGAGGATCATCGTGGGGTCTACCGGGCCGGCCAAGCGCTGGATGCGGAGGGCGATCTCGATGGCTACTTCCGGCAAGTCCTCGGGGTTCTCTCCGATCGACCACGACCGGTAGGCGCTCTGGCTCCAGGTCGGCCAGTCCAGAGTTACATCGGCCCGTACCCTGGGCGGAGACCCCTCGCCGGGCAGGCTGTACGAGGTCTCCCAGGAGAGATCGCCCAGGAATACGTCGATCTGGAAGCGCTCCTCGATGGCCTGGCGCTCCAGGAGGGCGTCCTCCAGAGCGGTGCGAACCGCGCCGATCACGTCAACGATTATGTGGTCGATCACAATTCGAGCTTAGAGGCCGAGAAGTCCGGCCTCGCGGGCCAGTGCGACCAGGGACACCAGCGGGCGAGAACCCATGTGGGAGATCACCTCGGCTGCGGCAAGGCTGCCCAAGCGGCCGCACCGATCCAGGTCCGCACCCGAGATCAGCTCCGAGCCGGCGACCTCCGGTGACCCCCGAGTGAGCCCGGCGAGGAACCCGGCCGCGTACAGATCGCCCGCCCCGGTTGTGTCCACCACTCCCGAACACGGCGAAGGGGGGACCGCGACCTGGTCGGCGCCCCGGAGGACCACTGACCCCGCCGCACCCCGAGTCAAGGCTGCGAGCACTCCTGCGCTCGCCAACCGCGAAGCTGCCTCGGCCCATGAAGCGTCGTAGAGCAGCTTCACCTCCTCCTCGTTGCCGAAGACGATATCCACCTCCCCCCCTTCCACCAGCCCGATCAGCTCGCCCCGGTGGCGCTCCACCACAAAAGGATCCGAGAGCGACAATGCCGTGAGCTGTCCCGCCCGGTGGGCAACCGATGCCGCATGGCGCATCGCCTGCTTGGTCTCGGGGAGGTCCCACAGGTAACCCTCAAGGTAGGTAACGCGTGCCGAGGCGATCAGGTCCTCGTCTATGTCCTCGTCAGAGAGCTGGCCGGCCACACCGAGGTAGGTGGCCATGGTCCGCTCGGCGTCGGGAGTGACCAGGATGAAACAATGGCCGGTACCCGGTCCGATAGGTCCCTCTGCGATGGGTTCGCGATCAGGGGCGTGGTGCTCGAAGTAGACCCCGGCGCGGTTGATGTCGTCGCTGAAGATCTGACCCAGCTCATCGTTGTCCACCCGGCCGATGTAGGCGGGAGCGGCACCAAGCGAAGCCATCCCTACCGCGGTGTTGGCAGCCGAGCCGCCCGATACCCGCGCCTCGGGGTCGAGCACCGAAGCGGCATGGGCGACCTGCTCGGGGGTGGCCAGGGTCATCGTCCCCTTGTGAAGGCCGAGGCTCCCGATCAGCTCGTCACCCGCCCGGGCCAATACGTCCACCAGGGCATTGCCAATGGTGACCACGTCGAGTGAGGAGGGTCGGGCTGCGGGCATCCCCCGACCCTAGCGGCCCGACCCGCGCCTGCTGCCAACTCCTCCGATCCCCCACTCGGCGAGATAGTCTCGGCCGGTGAGCCCAGAGACGCAGTCTGCCCACGTCGGAGCACCGGCGTGAGAACCGAGCCGGACACCCGGCTTCCCCGTAACGTCGAGCCGGTCCGTTACGACCTCACCCTCGCGCCCGACCTCAAGACCTCCCGTTTCACCGGGCGCGCTGAGATCCTGGTTCGCATCCTCGCCCCGTCCGACAGGATCGTTCTCAATGCCGCCGATCTCAAGGTCGCGTCCGCCTCCCTGATCAGCCGATCGGGGAGTCAGATCGACTGCCGTCCGACCCTGGATGCCGAGAACGAGCGACTGACCGTCACCCTCCCTTCGGCGGTCCCTGCCGGCGAGTGGACCCTCCACCTCGAGTTCTCCGGCGTGCTGGGCGACCAATTGCGGGGCTTCTACCGCTCGGTGTTCACCGACTCGGCGGGACACGAACAGATCATCGCCACCACCCAGTTCGAGGCGACCGACGCTCGGCGCGCCTTCCCCTGCTGGGACGAACCGGATCGCAAAGCGATCTTTTCAGTGGCGCTGGAGGTGGAAGAGGACCTCCACGTGTACTCCAACACCCGGGCGATCTCCGAGGAGATGGTGTCCTCCACCCGCAAGAGAGTCCGTTTCGCCGACACGATCAAGATGTCCACCTACCTGGTGGCTTTCGTGGTCGGCCCACTGGTCTCCACGCCGCCGGTCGATGTGGACGGTGTAGCCCTGTCGGTGATCCACCCTCCGGGCAAGGAATCGCTCACCGCTTTCGCCCTGGACATCGGTGCCCACGCACTGCGCTTCTTCACTACCTGGTTCGGCATCCCCTACCCGGGCGACAAGCTCGACCTGATCGCCATCCCCGACTTCGCCTTCGGTGCGATGGAGAACCTGGGTGCAGTCACATTCAGGGAGACCGCCCTGCTGGTCGATCTGGCCTCCTCCTCCCGGGTAGAACAAGAGCGGGTGGCCGACGTGATCGCCCACGAGATCGCCCACATGTGGTTCGGCGATCTGGTGACCATGAAGTGGTGGAACGGCATATGGCTCAACGAGGCTTTTGCGACCTTCGCCGAGATGGCGTGCGTGGACTCCTTTCGCCCCAACTGGCAGAGATGGGTCACTTTCGGGATATCCCGCTCGGGCGCCATGGCCACCGACGAGCTCTCCACCACCAGGGCCATCGAATTCCCGGTAGACCGGCCCGAGGAAGCCCAGGGAATGTTCGACGTGCTCACCTATGAGAAGGGGGCCGCGGTTCTCCGCATGCTCGAGCAGTATCTCGGCACCGAGGCGTTCCTGGAGGGCTTGCGCCGGTACCTCGACGCTCACCTCATGGGCAATGCCGAGACCACCGACCTGTGGGACGCCATCGAGGACGCATGCGGCGAACCGATCCGCTCGGTGATGGATTCGTGGATCTTCCAGGGGGGACATCCGGTGGTGTCCGCATCGGTGGAGACCGGTCCCGACGGGGTTTCCCTGAACCTCGCCGCCTCCCCCTTTCGCCTCGATCCGGCCCGGGCGGGAACGCCGGGAGACTCCATCGGCTCCGACTGGCAGGTGCCTGTCCACGTCCGCACCCTCACTGCGGGGACCGAGGAGTCCTTTCGCCTCCTACTCGGCCCCGACGGAGCCGGGCTCGAGCTGACCTCCTACCCGGACCTTCTGGTGGTCAACGCGGGCGGCTCGGGCTTCTACCGGAGTTCCTACGACGACCGCCTGCACGCGCTGCTGGTCGACTCCCTGGACCGCCTCTCCCCTACGGAGCTTTTCAACCTTGTCTCTGACAGCTGGGCACTCTCGTGGCAGGCTTCCGCTCCGGCTGGCGCCCTGTCCGGCTTCCTCCGCCTCGCCACATCTCTAACCTCCGACGATCCCACCGTGTGGACCATCGTCGCCCAGGCGGTCGCCCTGCTGGACATCACCGCCGGGGATGACCCGACCGCACGCGCCGCTCTGGAGAAATTCATCCGCACGGTGTTCGGGGGTGCCCTAGCCCGCATCGGACGAGAACCGGTGGCCGGTGAGGACGAGAAGGTCGGCACCCTGCGTGCAGTGCTGGTTCGCACCTTGGGAACGGTGGGGGCCGATCGAGAGACCCGCTCCTGGGCGATGGCCGCTTTTGATGATCTCGCATCGCAACCCCCCGATCTAGCCGGGGCAATAGCAGCCACCGTCGCAGCCGGGGGTGACCAATCTCACTACGATGAGTTTGTCCGGCTCTACCGGCATCCGTCCACCCCCCAAGAGGAGGTCCGGTACCTTTTCTCGCTACCGGGATTCTCCGACCCCAAGCTCTTCGCCGCCACCTGCGAGATGGCGCGGACCGAGGTTCGCACGCAGAACGCGCCTTTTGTGTTCCAAATCGCCCTAGCCAACCGGGAGCGGGGACCGGACGCGTGGCGGTTCCTGACCACCCATTGGACGGAACTGTGTGGCAAGTTCCCTGACCAGATGATCTCGCGCATGGTGGACACCGTGTCGTCCCTGTGCCAACCGGAGCTGGCAGCGCAGGTTCACTCCTTCTTCCAGGCCCATCCCCTCGCCACCGGGCAGCGGACCGTTGACCAGGCGCTGGAACGCCTCGACGTCAACCTCGCCTTCGTCACCCGGATAAGGCCCGAGTTGGCCAAGCTGCTCGGGTAGGACAGCTCCCTCCCGCCTCCGCATGGCGGCTCGTCCCGCGGGTCCCAGTCCCGGGCCGGGTTCGGTTCCCCTTATTCCACAGTCAGGGTGACGGCGACGACCGGGGGCAGGTCCTCCCTCACGACCCGGAATCCGGTTCCGTCGCCGTTGCCCACAATGAACTCGCCCTCGGTAGTCCCGGCCACCGCGATGCCGTCGCCGGCCGCCAGAGCCTGGCGCTCGACGTTGCCGGCGAACTCGTCCGACGCCACCACCCACTTGAGAGGATGCTCATCGATCGAGGCACGGAAGATAGCCGCTTCCGGTCCTCCCTTTTCCCACATCGGAGGCGGGCCCGATGCGCAAGACACCAGCAAGGTCGAGCCCGACACGGCCACCCCCTGGGTGTAGCCGCGGTCGAGACCATCGCATTCCCACTCCCACGACCGTCCCTCGTCGGAACTCCTGTAAAAACCCATGCCGGTGGTGACATAAAGACACGCGCCCTCCACCGCCACCGCGTGCACGTCATCGCAGAGACCCTCGTTGCGCGCTTCCCAGGAGAGGCCGTGGTCGGTCGACACTGCGACACCACCCTGTTCGACTCCGACGACCACTCGGCCGCCATCGACCGCGATGGTCGACAGGTCAGCCGGCCCCCACGGCGAGTACCAGTCCTCGTAGCCCTCGACCGATTGGAGCCCCACCAGCTCGACCGGGCCCTCCGGATCCACCTCCCAGAGCGCCGCCGGCTCGACGCCGGCGAACACCGATCCATTGCGACCCGGAGCGACCACCCAAACCTGATCATCGCCGAGACCGAGGTACTCCCAGGTCCCCGTACCGACGGCCTTGCACCGCCAGACACCACCGCCTTCCACCGCTGCAAACCACCATCCGCTGTCGGCTGCAGCCGACACCACATACTTCCCTGCAAACTCCTTGCTCACAATCTCCCCGTCGGGAGAGAGGGTGAGCAGTCCGTCATTGGTGGCGGCCAATACCAGTCGGGGCATCGTCAATCTCCCTGGAAGAAACCTCGGCCGCGCTCGGCCTCAGCCGCCGCAACCGGTCTTGGGGCGAGGCGGGCTGATCTTGATTGCAGGCAGGTTGGTGGTAAAGGTGAAGCCCGAACCAGGGGTGGCCGTTGAGGTGCCCGCCGGGGTGGTGACAATGACGTTGGTGGCTCCGCTCCCCGGTGGCGCTACCGCCTGGATCAAGCCGCCGTTCACCACGGTGAAGCTAGTCGCCGCCACGCCCCCGAAGGTAACCGAGGTGGCCCCGGTGAGGTTGGTGCCCACAATGGAAACCGGGGTGCCCCCCAGGGGAGTCCCGTTCGGTGGGTCCACCGCATTCACGACCGGCTGGGTTGCCGGGATGGTGATCGAGGTCGAGGTGGTGGTCGAGGTAGTCGAGGTGGTGGTCGTAGTGGGCGGCGGGTTGTTGGTGTAGGTAAAAGCTGTCACGGGTACCCAGCCATTGGGCGCTCCCGGCGGGGGTAGCTGGAGGTAGGGCAGAGTGGTCACCTGGGCGACGTCGTCTTTTCCGACCAGGTACACGTTGGCGAATGGGGAGTTGTTCTGTTCCGGTGGTGTCGAGGGAATCTCGATGGTCGAGTCGTCGATTACCACCGCGGCCACGGTCACCAGGTCGGGCTGACGTGCCAGGGTGTACCCGAAGTCGAACACCGCCCAGATGTTCTGGTTTCCCGGATTCCCGAACCCGCTCCCGGTAATAGTGATTTGGGTGCCTCCCGCTGGGAGCCCAGCCGTTGGATACGCCGAGGTTACGATGATCGGGATGGGGTTCGGAGACGGGACCACCGCCGCACAGGCCGAACTGCCTACCGCCCCGGTCAGCACCGCCGCTGCGGTTCCGGTAGTGGCCAGGCCGGCACCCAGGACGAGTGCTGCCGCGACCGGAGTCTTGCCAAGGCGACGCGACCACACGCGAGGGCGAAGCCTGCGCACCCCCCCTGGAGCAGGTCCCGCTACGGGAGCTTTTCGCACGCCGTGGCCCTGTAACCACTCACATGGCTGATGGTACAGGACCCGGGCGTCATCGACTCGATTATCACCGACGAACCTGGTCCGCTGGCCCGGAACATGTCGTGGTCGAAGGTGGCCGGGCCCCGGACCAGGAATTGGATGCCCAGACTGCGCGGTTGGTCGGTAGAGATGTGGGAGCCCGTAACCGAGAGATTCTGGACCCCGGTGGTCGCGCCACTACCCATCCCGACCTCGATCAGAATCCCCCGGCCAAGGGCGACGTGGTCCCCCACCAGTTCGATGTTCTGGCCATTACCGCTGGAAGTCACCGTTACTGTTGCGTCCGGGCTGGAACCGGTCAGGGTCGAGTCGCGGATCGCCAGGCTAGCTTTGGGACCGAGAACGATGGCGAGGGTGCCCACTGTCGCAGTCACGTCGGTAAGGGAAAGGGAGCCCCCGTCGATCTGAACGGTGCAAGCCGTGAGCAGCCGGAGCGTCGCCCCATCGATCTGGGCGGGAGCCTCGACCAAGGCGGTGTGACCGCTACAGCCCCTTTTCAAGACGGAGGCCCAGTGGGCCGATTGCTTGGCAGCTTGCGATTCCCCGCTCCCGCAGGAGGCGAAAACGGCAACGACCACAGCCAAAAGGCCGCCCGCCGTCCACCCTCCCAACCGTCCCTTCATCCTTCAGCCTCCCGCGTACCTCTTCTTGCAGTTCTGCTCCTCATCCTTCAGCCTCCAGTTCATCGATCCGCTTGCGAATGGCATCCAGGCGTTCGGACGCCATGCGGTGAATCGCGCGGGCACGCTCGTAGAGATCGGCCGCCTCCTCGATCCCCACCTCGTTGTCTGACATCCGCCGGGTGAGCCTCTCCAGGGTAGCCACCAGCTCCTCGTAACGCATCGCCGCCAGCTCCTCGTCGGAGGGCAGGACCGGCGCCGACCCCCCTTCGCCGTCCCCATCCGGACCGCTCATCGTCCCCGCGTCTCGGTCACCACCGCATCGACCCTACCCGCTGCGACCCGAATGTCGAGACCATCTCCTACCGCCACCTGAGCAGGAGACCGGACCACTGCTCCGGCGTGGCTCCGCACCACTGCATAGCCTCGCTCCAGGACCCGCTCGGGAGAGAGGGCCTCCAATGTTGCCACCAGCCCACCCAGGAAAGCCGCCGCGGCAGCTTCCCGCCCTGCCAGTAATCCATCCGGTAGGAGGCGGCCAAGTGTTTCGGTCGCAACCACCATTCGGCTGCGTACGCTGCCTCCCGGGTCGACCCAGCCCAGCCGCTCCCGCGCACCCGCCATTCTCAAATGCAGGTTCCCCCGAAGTTCGACCCGGTTCAACCTCTCCCCCGCCCGCTCCGCAACCCCGCTGAACGAGCCGTACGGGTCGACACGATCTAGCAGATCTTCCCGGAATGCGAGCGCAGATTCAAGAAGAGCATGGGCTCCGGCAAGAACTTGGTTTAGCGCGTCGCGGAAAGCCGCCTCGTCGGGAACCACCCGGATCGCCGCCAGGGACGGCGTGTTGCAGGCGAGGTCGGAGATCTCGTCACACAGGGGGCGGTCGCGCTCATGTCCGATGGCAGTGACGACCGCCATCGGCATCGCCGCCATCGCTCGGCACACCTCTTCGTCCGAAAAAGGCAGCAAGGAGGCCGGATCGCCCCCTCCCCTGGCCACGACTACCACCTCCACATCGTCCCGCCGGGCAAAATATCGTAACGCACCTATTATCGCTTCCACCGCCCCGGCCCCCGAGACGGTGGCCTGGCGGAAAACGATCGGGTAGCCGGGGAACCTCTCGGCCACTACCGACTCGATGTCGCCCCGCACGGCAGCCTCCGCTCCACACACCACACCGATTCCCCGCGGGAGCACCGGGATCGGCCGGCGGGGACGGTCCAGGAGTCCCTCGCTAGCCAGGATGGCGCGAGTCCGGGCGATAGCAGCTTCGATCGCTCCCTCCCCGACTGGGACAACCTCTTCGGCTTCCAGGTGGAGCTGCCCGTTGCGGGCTGAAAAGACCATGCGGCCGGTGACCGACACCCGTGCGCCGTGGACCGCTTCAATGCAGCGGCGTGCCCTCTCGGCAGGGCACGAGACGGGAAGCCGTGCCGCCCTATCCGCGAGGGTGAAGTAGGTCCACCCCGAGGGTCGGGTGATCGGCTTGACCACCTCCCCCTCGACAACCACCCTTCCGATGCGCGCGAGGTTCCGCGCAATCTCGGTACAGAGCTTGGAAAGGGGCAGGCGAGTGAGCGAGTCCCCGGAATCGAAAAGAGTGTCCACGGTAAGACGATGTTATTAGCGACTCCAGGATATGGTGACCCACGCTCTCCCGGATGTGCCTGACCCTTGCACAACTCAGGGTTGCCCTGGGGTACTTAGTAATCTGACGCCAGTGGAAGAACCGCACCTAACCGTGGCACGATCCAGCAAAGGATTCATGCCCGACGACGAAGGCCTCGCCCTCTACGATGCGGCGTGCCGGGCAGGCGCCTGCGCGCTCGGCCCTTTCCTCGAGGTCGGTGCCTACTGCGGCAAGTCCACTGTCTACTTGGGTGCCGCAGCCCGCAAGTCCGGCACCGTGGTCTACAGCCTCGACCACCACCGCGGTTCCGACGAGAACCAGGCCGGGTGGGAGCACCATGATCCGTCCCTTGTCGACGCTGCGACCGGGCGGATGGATACCCTCCCCGAGTGGCGCCGCACCATCGAACGGGCCGACCTGGAGAAGAGCGTTGTCGGCTTGGTCGGAGACTCGCCTACCGTTGCTCGCTGGTGGGCAACCCCACTCGGATTCCTTTTCATCGACGGTGGCCACGGGGAAGAGCCTGCGTGGTCCGACTTTCGGGGATGGACTCCGCACGTTGCAGTAGGAGGCACCCTTGCCATCCACGATGTCTTTCCCGATCCCGCTGACGGAGGTCGACCCCCCTATGAGATCTACCGGGCTGCCCTTGCTTCGGGCGAGTTCACCGAGTTGTCTGCAACCGGGAGCTTGCGCGTCCTCGGGAGAAGCCGCCTGGCCGGTTGATGTGAATGCCTCCGGGTGCGATGCTATCCCCACACCCGTCCCGGGTCACTCCCCGTCGTTCGGTTCGTCTCCAGCCCACGCTCGGAACAGGCCAGCCGCCGGATCGTCCGATGAGAGTGCGTGCGCAGCCAGGATGATGGCAGCAGACGTGTAGGTGGTCCTCTCCCCTCCGGGAAAGTGCACATCGTCCGGAAAAACCCACCCGGTCCAGTAGGCACCGTCACGGTCCCGCAAGAAATGCGTCCACCCGAGCAACTCCAGGCCTTCGGCGGTCATTCCTGCCGCATCGAGGGCGAGAACACATTCTGCTGTCTCCGCAGCAGTAACCCAGGGGCGGTCGGACACACAGCGCACACCCACTCCGTCGACCACGAAAGATTCCCACCCGCGCTCGATCCTCTCCAGTGCGGCGTCCCCGGTCAGTGCTCCGCAAAGAACCGGATAGTACCAGTCCATCGCCCAGCGATCTTTTGGCTCGAATGCATCCGGGACGGTGGAGACCACGTGGGCGAGGCGATCGGCAGCGTCGAGCCAGTGCGATCGATCCTTACCAAGGATCTCCGCCGCTGCGGCGGCGCAGCGCACACTCAGGCAGATCGACGACGACCCGGTAAGGAGGGCGAACTCGCCCGGTGACCCGTCGGCCTCAACGCACCAGAGAACTTCTCCTCGGGGCCGCTGAAGTCCCAGCACAAATTCGATAGCTGCTTCGACCGTCGGCCAGAGCGACCCGAGAAAATCCCTGTCCCCGGTGAGGAGGTAGTGGAACCAGGCGCCGGTTGCGATATAGGCGCAGACGTTGGTGTCCTTGCGGAAATCCTCCACCCCGATAGTACCGTCGCTATCGGCGACGTAGTAATTGAACCACGAGCCGTCCGGCAATTGGCACTCCTCCAGCCAGCGGTAGGCACGCTCGGCTTCCGGAACCAGTCCCGCCACCGCGAGCGCCATGGCGGCCTCCACGTGATTCCATGGGTCTGCGTGCCCTCCCTCGAACCACTGGATCATTCCCGACGGCAGCTGTACGGAGGCAATCGAGCGAGCGGTCTCCACGATCTGGCCCGGGGTGATGATTCCGGGGATCCCCGCGGAAGCTTCCCGGGTCGTCCCCATTCCCGGGGGCGGCCCTTCACTCGAGAACCTCACGCGGCTGCCCCCCAAGCGGCTCGGGTATCGGGACTAGGCTCGCCTTCCGCTGCCGTCTCGAACGTGACGGGGCTCACGCTGCCGCCTTGGAAGCGTTCCGTATCGCCGGATCCGCTGGTTTCCTCACGTAGACCACCAGGCTCTTGCCGACCACCGGGCTCAGGATTGCATCGGCTGCCCGGGTGAGTAGAGGAGCCTTGACGATGTCCCACACCAGCACCCGGTTATAAGCGACGACCAGTGGATGGCGATCACGATCGAGACCGACCAGACACTTGAGCCACCAGTACGGCGAGTGGAGACCATGGGCGTGGTCATAGCCGGTGGGCTCCAACCCGGCTGCGGCTAAGCGGTCCTGCAGTTGCGAGCGCCGGTAGATCCGGATATGACCACCTGCTACTGAGTGGTATCGATCGGAAAGCGCCCAGTTGACCAGCTCCGGCCCGAAACGCGGCACCGTCACGGCCATCGTTCCACCCGGCTTGAGCACCCGTGCCAACTCAGTCATCGCCAGGGCGTCGGAAGGAATGTGCTCCAGAACCTCCGAGGCGATCACCCGATCGAAGGTCGCGTCCTCGAAGGGCAGGTCGGTCGCGTCCCCGTGCACGGTTTCGTATCCGCCACCATCGGGCACCTCGCCTGCCTCGATCATCGACTCGGCTACGAACGTGACTCCCTCCAGCTCCGACGCGTCGTAGTCGAGGGCGGTCACCCAAGCCCCCCTGCGCATCGCCTCGTAGGCGTGACGCCCGGCGCCACAGCCAAGATCGAGGAGCTTCTCGCCGGGCTGCAGGCCTAACCGGTCGTAGTCGACGGTGAGCATCAGCGAGCCACCTTCGCGGCGTCACGCGCCACCCCTGTCCCCAGAAGCCTACGGTAAGCCGCAATCGACCCTTCCGCCGATGCCCGCCACGTGAACTTCGACATGACCCGATCCCGACCGGCTGCGCCCAAGCGCGCCCGCAGCCCGGCATCGTCAAGTGCCTGCACGATCCCCGACGCCAAGGCGGCCGGATCGCCCGGAGGGACCAGGAGGCCAGTCACGCCATCCTCCCCTACCACTTCCGGTATCGCACCACCAGTAGTGGCGACAAGTGGCACCCCACACGACATCGCCTCCACCGCCGGGAGCGAAAAGCCCTCGTACAGCGAAGGTACTACCGCCACTTCCGCCTCAGCGTACAGCTTCACCACCTCGTCATCGGATATACCGGATACGAAACGAACCGCACCGCCGATTCCAAGAGAATCGATCAGTCGGGGAATCTTGCTCTCGGGCCGGAGCCGCCCGATGATCACCAGTTCCACATGCCGTTCAGTGCGCGCCTTGGCGACCGCTTCCAGGAGGGGAACCAGTCCCTTCATCGGCACGTCTGCCGACGCGGTGGTCATGATCCTGCCCGGCACACGAGAAACGCCGGGAAGCGGTCGGAAAATGTCGTGGTCTACTCCCACCGGCACTACCGCCATCCGATCGGGGTCGACTCCCATCTGAGCAGAAATATCGCGCAGCGAAGAATGCGAGACGGTGAGAACCGAAGGCATGCGGCGCGCGACCTCCATCTGCATGCCCAAAAAGCCGTACCAGCGCCGAATCGACATCCTGCGCCGCAAGGTTGTCGCATGTGCCAGGTCGAGCACCCGATCGACGGTGATCGGATGGTGGACCGTCGCCACCACGGGCCATCCCTCATCTACCAGCTTGCCGATCCCTCGACCGAGACACTGGTTGTCGTGGACGATGTCGAACTCGGTGCGGCGCGCCCGGAGGATGCGCCGCACCCGCCAGGAAAATGTCAGCGGCTCTGGAAAGCCGGCCGTGCACATGAGACCGAACTCAGCCAGATCGATCAGGCTGTGAAACTCGTTGGGCCTGGGAACCCGGAATGGGTCGGGGTCTCGGTAGAGATCGAGGTTCGGGACTGGGGTGAACGCCACGCCGGCCTCCAGGTCCGGATACGGTGGCCCGGCAAAGACCTCCACCTGATGCCCCATCGCGACCAGTTCACGGGTCAGGTACCGGGTGTAGACACCCTGCCCCCCACAGCGCGGGTTACCCCGGTAACAGAGAAAAGCGATCCTCAGTGGTCCCCCGTCTGTACTGCCCGTGGAACCACTCCCCGAATCTGGGCGGGGAGTGATCGGATCTGTGTCGAGTGTGGTCACCCCCATAATGAGGGTCAAGCCTCCCCCGCCAGGGCACTCCGGCGCAAAAGCAGATATGGGAAAAGTTAGGTCTCTGATTTTCGACCCTTTGCCGTCCCCCCCAGCAGCACCCTGCCTGGGCGGTGCCTTGCTTTCCCTTCCTGCTCCGCCCGGAATAGTTCCTCCCCAACCCGCTCACGCTGCCTGCGGCGGCGCCTTACCTCGGGCCGATCGCTCCTCGAACTTCGGATGCCGGGGATCGGAAGGAGCGACGAAGGCCCTCTTGCCGTTGCCCTCCACCAGCATCCATCCTTCCTTCGACTTGCGGTCGTGGTGAAAGGTGCACAATCGGTCCAGGAGGTCCACCAAGGTGAAGCGGGTGGCCGCCCAATCTCTGCGATGGTCGTACTCCAAATGGGTGGTCGCCGAACATCCCTTCACCGCGCAGGTGGGATAGAGCCACTGGAGGGCGGTTATCTGTCGGG
>JAKAWH010000161.1 GCA_021817065.1 Actinomycetes bacterium | reverse complement strand
GGGATACGGTTCTCCACCTTGGCCACGAAAGGAATTGGATTCTTCAGCATGGTTATCGAGTGCGCCTGGACGTTACCGCGGCGCCCGCCACCGCTCTGGTACCGGCGGACCTTTATCGGAGCATCCTTGGCGGGAACCGCCCCGAAACTTTTCAGCTTGCCGTCCGAGTCGCGGACCGCGGGGCCGAAGATCACCTCGCTCGAGGAGATGTCGAAAATGAAATGGAGCGAGTCAACATCGCTGCGCGAGAAGTCCGAGACGGCCTCCCATTCCTGCCATCCCGCCTCGCCTCCGACCAAGACAACGACGGGGCCCTCCGGCCTGACCACCGGCGCGTGCTCGAGTGCGAAACGCTGCCCAGCGGTGCCGTTTGAATAGCCCAGGAGCTCGTCGTCGTGGGTCTCGGCGTTGATCACCTCGACGGTGCCACCGATGGTGGATACGGTCAACGCCTGGATGCGCGGGGAGGAGGAGTAGAAGGGCCACTCCTGCGACGGCTCCGTCACGCGGCATCGGATCCAGCCTGCCCGCTCACCGTTGAGCAGCGCCGTGGCATGGGAGCGCGGGATGTGGACGGCGATATCGCCCGACTTGTTCAGCCCTCCGGTGGAGTCGCTCTCCACCTCGCACGCCTTCCAGCCACTCCCGTCGAAGGCCTCCCAGACCAGGGGCGGATTGTCGGGGTTGACGCCTACGCCCTCGATCCGGCAGTTGAAGCGCAGGTTGACCACATTAGATGGCACGGCATCCGGTAGCCCGATCAACAGCGACTCACCAGGCACAGGCGGATCCGAGAAGGCGGAGAAGGACTGGCGCGAAAGGAGGGAGCTGCGGTCGGTTTCCTGACCTGACGCAGAGACGGTGGAGGCCGATGCGGCCATCGAGGGAACTATCTGGAGATCCTCGATGGTCTCGAAAACGATCGGCTGCGTGGACGAACTCTGCCGAGGCGTCGAGGTGCGCGTACCCCGCGGGATCGTCATGACGTCGGCCTGTGGCGCCGACAGCCAGAAGGTGACCTCCGAGGTCGCGGCGTTTGGAGGGAAGAGCTGCACCCCGAGCAAGTCGAGGAACTTCAGGTAGATCTTGTCAGGCACGCGGTTGAGCCGGTACAGCAGCAGATCGGTCATGTAGGCGAAGGTCTCTATGAGTGTCACGCCCGGATCGGAGACGTTGTGATCCGTCCACACTCCGCTACGCCGCTGAACCATTCGCTTGGCTTCGTCGACCAGGTCCTGGAACCTCCGGTCGTCGAGATTGGGTGATGGAAGTGCCATCGCTCGCTAATACCTGCTCTCGTTCATCTCGCCCGACCCGCCGTCACTCGTGACCGATGACGTAGAACGGGTAGACAAGGTTCCTTGGGTCGTTCGTCCCCTTGATCACGTAGGTGACCCCTACGTAGAGGACCTCGGGCACATCCGTGTCGTAGGTGACATCGACGTCCTTCACGGTGACACGTGGCTCCCAGCGCGTCACCGAGCTACGGACCTCTTGCGCGATCATCCCCGCCGTGTCCGAATTTGCCACGGAAAAGACGAAGCGGTGCAGATCGCACCCAAACTCAGGGCGCATCGGGCGCTCCCCCGGTGAGGTCGCAAGGATTATGCGCATCGCCTCCTCGACCTCCTCCACGCCCGCCGAGAGGTCCACCCCACCATCGGGAGTGATCCGGACCGGATAGGACCAGCCGTTGCCTACGAATTCGAAGCTCATGAGTCGGCCCCCTCGCGGCCGCGGCTAGGCAAGCGAGATCTCCGGCGCGTCGATGCTCACCGTCGCACCCTCGATGGAGACGTCGGCATCTCCGGAAATCGAGATCGAGGCACCCTCGATGGAGACGTCGGCATCTCCGGAAATCGAAATGCTCGGCGCGGTCAGGGTGAGTTCCTCTTCCGCCTGGATGGTGATGGTCCCGCCGCTCACCATCACCTGGCCCTCGGCCGCGCGGATGGTGATCACGTCCTCGGTCCCGTTGATGGCGATCTGGAAGGACCCCTCGAGATCCTGCATCCGAACCCCCATGGTCTCCGGATTGTCGTCGATCATGAATGAGTACTCGTGGGAGACGATGCGGTGCTGCATAACCTCGCCGAGGTCGGATACCATAAGCTCCGGCGAGCTGGGCTTGTTCTCCGCGCTCCACAGGCCGCCCAGAACGTAGGGGTGGTTGATATCGCCGTTGGCAAAGGCGCAAAGGACCTCGGTCCCGACCTCGGGCAAAAAGACGGTCCCGCTCTCGTCTCCCACCGATGGCTGAACCACCGACACCCAATCGCTCTGGTGTTTCGGATCGAGCCAGAGGAAGCTCACCTGCACGCGCCCCTGCATTTCAGGATCGGCCAATGAGGTGACAACCCCCGGTGCGACGCCGACCATCTGGCGGTGGAGCTGCGGGACGTCGGACCCCACCAGGTCGATGAGCGATGATCCCGCCCTCCCCGAAAGCGAGAAGTCCACCTGATACCCGAACTCGGGAGAGACCGCATGCGTTGCCTCCGTGATCAGGTAGGCGCCGTCGAAGGGCATTCCGGCCATCGCCACACGGGCTATGTCACCAGCTACGAGGTTGGGATCCCCGAGAGTGGTGCCGTGCATCTGGTAGGCCAGCCCCGCCAGATAATCGGCAATCGAATCCGCGTAGAGTTCGGCGGACGATTCCGTCGTGAACGACGGATCGGCAACGACCATCTGCTCCACGCCACCCAGTTGGGCGAGCTCCGCATTGGGCGCGGACGGCAGGGCTGAATCGGTTTCCAGCACCCCCACGCCCTCTGTGGGCACCTCCTCTTGCACGGACCAGCCGCGAACGTTGATCTCCTCGGCTTGGGCGGCAGCCGAGACCCTACCCGTGAAGCGGACCAGATTCTTCCCCAAAACCAGCAGGTTGGGAACCATGGGCTCCTCGTAGCTGGCGTAGGGTTCGGGCCCTTCCTCGGCCGGAGTGGGGGGCGTGAAGAAGAACTTTCCGCCGCTCATGTAGGCGATGTACCCGACCCTTTTGGCCAGATACTGGATATAGCTCCAGTCGTCGATGGCCGGCTTTACGATCACCTTGTTGAGGTCACTCGTCGGAGTGATCATCCCCGGCATGATCCCGGCCTCCTCGACGATCATGCCCACCATCTCCGAACTCGTCATGTCCGCTTGGATGCGAGGCGAGGTGTTCATGGTCAGTTTGTGCGCCGCATCGACGGCGCGCACGACGAGCCGCGAGCCGGTGCCCACGGCATAGTCCAGCTCGAGCGCACTGAGCTTTCCCTGGAATAGGGGAAGCAGCGGATCGAGGCGCCCGGGCAGGTTCACCTTCAAACTGGCGCCTATCTCGAAGCCCCCCATGGCGATCTGGCTGGCTCCCTTGTAGGAGAAGACCAG
>JAKAWH010000058.1 GCA_021817065.1 Actinomycetes bacterium | reverse complement strand
ATCGCTGATTGCCGCCGCCGTAGCTGGCTGGGTCCTCTTTGTCTGGGTGATGCTGAACCAGGAGCAGGCTCGAAGGTTGGATACTCTAATACAGCTCGGATTTGTTGATGGCTTCTTAGCTCGCTCAACGCGGATAAAGGATAATTACGACACGCGCCTCCAACGCGCAAGACAGTCGATCGACATCCTGGGGTTTGGCCTTCGGCAGCTACGTGAGGATTACCTATCCGAGTTTCCAGCATGGGTCGCTCGTGCGACAGTTCGCATTTTGCTGATCGATCCCGACGCGCCCATATCAACTTCTTCTCATGCGTCCCAACGTGATAAGGAAGAGGGCAATTCGCAAGGCACGATTTCAAAGGACGTATCCGACTTCTTGGAGCAGACAACTGATCTTCGGTCACAGCACTCTGACCGATTCCAGGTTCGCCTTTACACCGCATTACCTAGCATAAATATCTTCCGAGTCGACGATGAACTCTTCTGGGGTCCCTACCTCGTAAAGAATCAAAGTCGCAACATGCCGACCCTACTTGTAAGACGAGGTGGAGGACTGTTTGATCCTCTGTTGGCGCATTTCGATTCGCTATGGTGTGACACGAACTTCTCGCACGAGCCGCGGGCGATCACGAGTCCATGACGACGATACGTGCCTTTCCTCGTCTTCATCTCGGACTCTTCGATCTGGGAACCGCAACTCCTCGCAAGTATGGAGGAATTGGAGTGTCTGTCGACGGCCTACCGACCGTTGTGACAGCAGAGCGTTCGCCAACTTCGGACTTGTCATTGTTTCCAGTCCTTGATCACCAAGCAACCGAGGATATTTCACGTATTATTGCTGACCTCTCCTCCCTCCATTCACTTCCACCAATGCGTATTGATGTCCACGTCCCTGTCCCTCAACATGTCGGCCTTGGAGCAAAGACTGCCATTCTGTTGGCAGTGGTTCAAGCGCTACATACAGAAGGCCGAAAGCCAATTGACAAGACCGCCTTGATCCGCTCAAGCGGACGAGGTGGTACGTCTGGCATCGGCATCCATGCGTTCTTTGAGGGAGGTCTGATTATGGACGGTGGACATCGATCATCTCCCCCCCGAACCTACGCGCCATCATCCGCGACATCCCCGCATGACCTTCCGCCCCTTGTCGCACGCATCTCGATGCCAATTCAGTGGCGAGTAACACTCTTGCTCCCATCCGGTGAGCGTCTCCGGGGACGGGCCGAGGAAGCATTCTTCGCAGCACACACTCCGCTCTCGCACGGGGACATTGAACGTGTTATCGCCCTCGCAGTATCCGGGCTTGCAGCAAGTGTTGCGTCAGATGATTTTCGAACATTTGCTGACGTTCTCAGAGAATTTCAATCAATTGGGTTCAAGGCTCGCGAGATCGCCAATCAATCCAGAGCAACTCGAATGCTATTGACCTCTCTCTGGGACATCAATGAATGCGCCGCTGGCATGAGCAGCATGGGTCCGCTGTTGTTCGCAATTACGGAAGCATCGAATGCATCGGCGGTTGCCCAGATATCTGAAGTATCTGCAGCATATGAAGCACAGCTCCTCGGGACCTTTGCATTTCGAAACGCTGGACATCAGATAGATTGAGCAATAGGCGCTCTTCGTCCCGTCTATCTCCGCGACAGATCTTCGTGGATGCCGACCGGGTGCTCAATCGCGTCTACTTTTACACCTCCAGTATCGAAAAATACTTGCAGGCTCGTTTTCTATTCGACCGTCACGGTCTTACGGTCGACTATTCCCGAACTAACACCGACCCATACGACGAGGATTACAGCGGGACCACTGAACAACTGTTAGCTCAGGCCATCGCTCAAGTTGCTGATCAGGTCGGTATTGGTCGGTTGGTATTCGTAGAAGACACCTCGGTGCGGATCGACGCCCTAAGCGAAGGCAACTCTGATTTCCCTGGGATGAGAGTGAAGCACTGGTTCTCTGAGACCAGTTTCGCAGCTTGCGACAAAGCCCTAGTCGATGCTGGCGGAGATCGCCGAGCAACAGTGAACTCGGACATCGCTCTCAAGATCCCAAGGCTTGGGCGGCCGGTATTTGTTCACGGTGAGACTACTGGAATCATTGCAAGTGCACCACCCGATTTCCTGGCTTCCACTCAATACCCGTGGCTCACTCCGGATACCTTCAATGGATGGTTTATCCCTGACGGAACAGACCTGCCTCTCGGAGCCTTGCCTATCGAGGATTCACTGAGGTTTGACTTTCGAGTAAAGGCGTTCGAGGCTCTAATCGATCGTCTGGAGGAGTACGCGTTCGCTCTGAATCTTCCTCCGACAGCATATCGGCGAAGGCGCCCGCTTCCACCTATCTCGTCTCGTCAGGCCTCTCTCTTCTCGGTCGGTCATGATGGTGAACTTGGACCAGCCATTGCCGTCGTCGGAAGAACCTGTGCAGGAAAGACTACCTTCGCCGAATACGCGTCGGGACGGCATCGCCTTCGACATATCGAAGCCAGCACAATCGTTCGAAGTCTTCCTGTCGCCAGCCATACTGCTGATGATGCAGACGGTTTCACCTTTGCTATGAGGGCGCTTGACGAGCTAGGGCACGACGTTGTGGTGAATACGCTCATCGAGCAGTATGGCGATCAGCTCTTGGAAGGATTCGTAGTTTCAGGTCTTCGTGACATTCTTGAGATACATAAGATTCGCGAGATGATCCCGGGCATCAAAGTTGTTCTGATCGAAGCAAGCGAGCGCACGCGGTATGAGCGGCATGTGAAGCGAGCTCGTACTTGCGCTAAGTCCTCGCTGAAGGACTTTCGGAGCATGGACCGCAGTCAAGATGCTTTTGGATTTCTGACGGTTGCAGAGGACCTGTCGGACGTTCTAATACACAATGAAGGTAAGCTCGAGGAATACCATCGTCAGATTGACGCTATTGTCATGGACCGGAGGCACATCGGCGGAGTCGATTTTGATCTTCAACCGCGAGCTCAACTTGATCAACATCAGCTCTATAGGTGCCTCAGAATATTGCAAGAACTAGATCGACCGCTTCAATGTGATGAGATCGAAGCCGAATCGATTCAAGGCGGCGGTTCACGTATTCGTCACAATAATGCAAACAAGGTCCTTAGGCGCGTTCCGGTCCTAGCACGGCGCTTTGATCCACCATCCTCTCATGGCGTCGAGGATGTTGATCGTGTGCGGTACGCAATTACGGGTTCTGGAGTTGCGTATATCGCACTTATGGACGCGCGGCGTTCCGGTCCGCAGAGCGGGAACGGAGGCTCACATGCCTAGGCCGTTCCTTCGATGGGTTGGCGGTAAGTCGTACCTGGAGGGCATGCTTAGGAAGTGTGTCCCAAATCTTGAGCCATATGCTCGGTACTATGAGCCCTTCTTCGGGGCCGGACATCTCTTTTTTGCTCTGGAGCCCTGTCACGCCGTGATCGGAGACCTCAATGCTGACTTGATGCAGTGCTTATTGCACGTACGTAATCGACCTGATCTCGTATGGAGATACTTGCGATTGCTTCAACGTCGACAAACTTCACGTGAGTATTACACGTTACGCGATGAGTTCAACGAGAGTCATGATTCAGCAAGGCGAGCGGCGCTGTTTATATATCTGAATAAGACCTGCTTTAACGGTATCTGGCGCGTAAATCGCAGTGGTCATTTCAACGTTCCATACGGTGCCAAGGAGAGAGCGGGTTTTCCTGATCTGCTTCGCTTAGAATCTTGTTCTAAGGCACTGGGGAAGGCGAAATTGAGATCTTACGATTTTGAAAAGACGGTTGCGGATGCTCGTGCTGGAGATTTTGTATACTTCGACCCGCCGTATCTTCCTCTTAGTCCCACGGCGTACTTCCGGCACTATACGTCTACACGTTTCGGTCCAGAGGATCACGAGAGAGTTGCGTCGGTTTGTTGGCAACTTGCCAGCGAGGGCGTTGACATAATGGTGAGCGAGGGCGATTCGGCGCTAATTAGAAAGCTCTACAGGGAATTCTATATACGGCCCGTTGATGTGAGAAGGTCCGTATCATGTGAATCAGTCCGGGTTCGTGCGAGGGAGCTGATCATCAGTTCGTTTCGACCGTAATTCTTGGTTGACCTTGCTGATGAGATCGGCGCTGCCATAGTAGATCAACACTCCGCCCGTTGACTGGTACTCGCCTGACGTCGGCTGGACATCGTCTATAGCAACGATCTGGCCGTCGGCCACGAAGGCGAGGGGTTTCTTGAAGGAGCGGGCGAGAGCGGCATCGAGGGCCGGGACCTGTGCGGGAGGGACCATGATCTCAATGCCGGAGTTGTCATTGAGGGTGCCGATGTCGGTCTTGACGCTGGCTGCTGTGGTGACGACGAAGCTGGCGGGCGCGAGGTAGATGCAGTAGCTCGTGGCACGGTATTGCCAGGTGAGCCTGGCGGGTTCGGTGGGAGGTGGATTGGTAGTGGATCGTGTGCGCGGACATTCGCGTGCCGGTCGTCCCCAGGAGACGAAGTCCGCACCGCCGATGCAGGGTCCCAGTGCTTCACCGACCGGGCACGCAAGCTGCGAGGCGCCCTTCGGCGGGATCAACGGACGGAGCTGGATCACTCCTGCGTTCGCCGGAACCTGTGTAGTGGCGGTGTGATCGCGCGCGACAGCTTGCGTGGTGACGGCCGAGCACGCGGCACCGGCGAGCGCGACGAGGCCAGGCCGGTGGCGCGGGAGGCAAGTATGTGCACCGGCGTGCGCGAGGAGAGCACCCGTTTCCCGGAAGTTATGTGGACGACGAGGGTTGGTTGGCGGGCGGTGTTGTGGAGCCCTGGACGGCGCCCAGGCTCCAGGCCGTCCCATTCCAGGTGAGCAGGTAGGTGAACCAGACGCTGGTGGGGCCGTCGGTCTGCTGGTTGGAGATCGAACCGAAGAAGGCGTCGCCCGAGGTGGTGTCGGTGTAGGTGACCTCGGTCGAAATGGAGCCCGCCACGGTCACCGTGCCGCCTGGATCGAGGGTGACGGTCATCCCGCCGGTCGGATCCCCCAGGCCGGTCCAGGCGATTCCCGAGTAGGTGTCGCCTTGGCTGGTCGTGGCCGGGATGTCGGCGTTGGGGCAGTTGGCCGGGGTGAGGGAGGTGGCGGCCAGGCAGCCCGAGATCTGGGCGGCGACGGCAGCCTGGGCCGATGCGATCGCCTGGGCGGTCAGATGGGGAGCGAAGGTAACCTCGGTGGGGGCCCCATTCGGGCTCGCCCCGGTCAGGTCCACGCTCTGACTCTGGGCCTCGAAGATCACGGTGGCGGGGGCGGCGACCTGGGCGACCGTGGGCAGGAGCCAGGCCCGGGCCTCTTGGGCGTCGGCTGTAACCGCCATCCCATCCACCGTCACCGCGGCAGTGCCCTCGGGCACGGCGATGTCGAGCTCGGCCGGCTCGATCTGGACCGCCCAGCCCGAGGCGTTGGCATTGGAGGCGACCAGCCCCACCGTCTCGGTCTTGGCCGCCCCTCCGGCCACGTAGTCGATGGTGACGGTGGCCGCGTTGCCCGAGGGGTCGATGTGCGTCGAGACGACGCGGACGTGGGAGACCGGCTCGGTGGAGTTGTCCGGGGCGCGGATCTCGGTCGCGATGTCGCGGGGTGTGAGGAGATCCGTCGCCTTTTGGGAGGAGGGTGGCGGAGTGACGATCTCGGCGTTGTGCAACATCACTCGCACGTTCTTCTCGGCCCGGGCTGTCAGGTAGGCGACGGCGGAGATGCCTGGGGAGTGGGCGTCGGTGTTCATCTTGGCCACCTCGGCTATGGCGCCCGCCACCACTGCCGCGGTCACGAGGACGGCTGTCGCAGTGATCCAGAACTTTTTGGAGCGGGGGATGGCGCGCCGGGCAATGTGTGCCACCTTTACCATGGTGCCGGCTGCGGTCCGGGGGGATTTGCCGTTGCGTGTGGCTGTTGTTGGCTCTGACGGCATCGTTTCGAGGGACGGCCCGGGGAGGTCGGTCATCGGAGGATGGGACACATCGATCACGACGGTGTTGGCCCAGCGGTCGTGGAGGGCTTGCTGGTTCTCGTTCCAGAGTGGCCAGAGGCAGTCGACGATGAGGCCGGCTTCGAAGGGGATAGAGCAAAGCCACATGAGAAGGGTGCGCTTGACAGCGTTGCGGTAGCCAACCGTCTGGCCGGTGACCATGTCTCGGACCGCGATCTTCATGGCCCTCATGCCCGGGGTCTGGCCGCGGGCACCGCCGACCAGGAGGACGTAGTAGACGGTGAGCGCCGCGTTGAGGGCCTCGTAGACGACGGTGCCGAGGGTGAAGGCGCGGATCCAGAACTCGAGGTAGAGGAGGAAGGCGCCGAATACGACCCCGTCGATCACATAGGCGGTGAAACGCTTGGCGAAGGTGGCCAGGGGACGGCCAGAGGGGATATGGATGCGGCTCGCGTATGGGTCGGCGGGCTGATGGACTCTTGCCTCTCGGGGTGTCCTTCGGGGCTGGACTCGCAGTGGGGCGTCCGGTTCGGTTGTTTCGTCGTGATCGGTGCTTTCTTCGTAGCTCGTGGCGCCGTCGCTTGACGGTTCGTCGGGAACGGTCCAGAGGGTCGAGCGGGGGCGCGTGTCGCCGTTCTCGTTGGTGGGTAGTTGGCTGTACGTGCTGTCGCTTTCGTTGGTGTGTGCTTGGTTGGGCGCGTCGTCGTCTTCGTTGTCCTCCGCCGACGACACCGAGAGAGTGTCGGACATGAGGCGTGATGATAGATCGTTAGATCGTGGTGCGTTGTATACCGCGCGGCAACTTTGCGGGAGGTGGTTGGTTGTGCGCGGAGAGCGATCTGGACTGATTGGTCGATCGGCAATAGTGGGACCGAGTTCTGCAAAGTTCTGCGCGCAATCGCTCGCCTCTTTACACGAACATCCAGCTCATTCGGGTGCCGCCTACGGCAAGCGGCGGTATCGTCGCGTTACCCGGTCTGCCACGTTGGGTGAGTCCCCGGCTCCGGTTGCTCAGGCCAAACGTCATCGACTTCGCTGATTAGTGCGGTGATGGTCGGCTCACGATGAATGCATGCATTGAGGACGCGCTTGTTTCCATCGCCGACATAGGCCCGTCCGTCTGAACCAACATGGACTAGGATTCGCTTCTCCCGTATCGAGAAGAGCTTGGCCTTCATCACAGGGTCGCGGAAGAGTGAATCAGACCAGCCGCAGAAATTGGCACAGATGGAATCGGCAATGTCGCCCATTCGAAATCCCTTGCTCGCACGAATCGGTGCTTGATGGTTCCGTCCAATCAGCCCAAACATATTTGCAAGCTGGCGAACGACAACAGTTCCCCGATGCCACGCGTCAGGACATGAATATTCTGGCAGTGGCTGAAGTTCCCATTCCTTCAAGAGCGCGATCGCTTGTTCGGGGGGAATGACCTCGGATTCAAGGATCGCAGTCCAATCCCAATGGATTGCGTGATCGGTCATGGTGAAGTCGCCCTCTGCGAATCACCTTCACTCGTCCTCGGCACACGGAGGTACTTCTCAGGCATTCGGACGGTTTTCAAGCCTTCGTGCGCAGCACGGATCGCAAGACCGGCATCATCGGTTATCAGAATGACGGGACGACCAAGAGCGACAAGATCGGAAGCCATTGTGAGAATCTCGTAATCGGCGTCCAGGGGCCGGCGCCGTGGTCCGTCCTCAACGGGAACTTCGATTGTGACATCGTCCCGGATTTGGACCGGGGCCCCGCCCTTCGGAACCAGGTTAGTGCGCAATGAACTGAGGAGACCACGCGCTCGACCGGCAATTGGATCACGGGCTGTGTACTTCTTTTCGTCGAGTTCCTCAACGACTCGAAGGGGAAGGACGAGACGAACGGGAAGTTCTCCAACGATTTCCGACCACTGCACCTGATCAGGAGGTTGGAAGTGCAGAAGTACGTGGGAGTCAAGCACGGCGAATTTTCCGGGAGCTGAGTCGAGCCAGCTCTGTAGATCCAATAGCTTCTGCCGCAATGTTTCCAAGCGATCGCCGTGGTACTTCATCTGCCTGCTGATGATCTCCTGCCAGCGGGGAGTTGCCGAGGTGAATTCGAGGATGCGCCAATAGACATCGTCATACAACGACTCCCAAAGTGAAGGGTCTGCAAACGAATTTCGGAGTGCATTTTCAGCTTGTCGTAACCAGTTCGAATAGCCGTTGATTGCGGACGTGACATCCATTCCCGGGGAATTGCCAGATATGCCCGCAACATTCTGCAGTTCGTCGATACACTTCTGAAGCGTCGGTCCGCCCTTGATCTTCAACATCAAGACCCATTTCCATTTGACGGCGTCATGATTGACCTCCCCGGCAGCTCTTCTTCAATCGAACATCTTCCCCATCAGGTCAGCCGCCGAGCGGTCGGCCGACGTTCGGGCACGGGTGTAGGTCGAAAGCACCGTCGTCACCGAATTGCCGAGGCGGTCGGAAACCGTCTTGGCATCCACTCCTTTGTCGATCAGAGTGGTTGCCGCCTGGTGGCGGAGACCATAGAGCGGGATGCCCTCGACTCCGCTCTTGTCGCATATCCAACGGAACCGGCGTGAGGTCGAGTCGGTGCGCCAGAAGGTCGAACTGTCCATCGAATCGCTGAAGATGTATCCGGACTGCTCGATAGAGGTTCCCGCATCTGCTGCCCGCTCTTCGCATATGCGGCGATGGGTAGTCAGCACGTCAATGGTCCCAGCGTCGAGCGGGATTTGGCGTGTCTTACCCGTCTTGGTGAGGTCCTGCACCGTCGCCTCCGGCGACGTCTTGACGACGCGGCGTCGTATGTCGAGCTCTCCGGCGTCGGTGTCGAGATCGTCCCAACGCAAGCCGCACATCTCCCCCGGTCGCGCACCGGTCACAGCGGCCAGCCGGATGTAGACCGCCATTTCTGGATCGGCATTCTCTGCGAAGTCGATCAACTTTGTGACGGTAGCCGGGTCGGGTGTCTTCACCACCGGCTTGGGCACTCGGGGAGGGCTGGCGTGCACGGCGATGTTGGACGGTATCCATCCCCAGCGCACCCCGTGGGTAAGCGCGCCGCGCACGACGTTGTGGCATTTGCGGATCGAGGAGGGGGCGAGGCCCTTTTCCCTCAGTTCGATATACCACAGGTCGAGATCCTCCACACGAAGCTTGGCGACCGATATCCGCCCGATGCCGCCCTCGATGTGGTTACGGATGAAGCCGGCGTAGACCGACCGCGTGTACTCCCCGGCCGGACCCGCTGTCTCCAACCATGCCGCGATCAGCTCGTTGACGGTCGCCTTGTCTCGGACCGCGGTACCGGACTCGACCTCGCCGACGAGGCGGTGGATGAGGCGGTGCGCTTCGCGCTCGGACGTCGCGGTCCCCGTGACGTAGCGCTTCTTGCCGCTCCTCGGGTCGCGCCCCGCGAAGACCTGGCACACGTACCGCTTCGAACCGTCGGCGTTCTCCCGTACCCGGATGGTGCCCTTCATGGGACCGACCATACAGCCTGGGAGTGACACAGGCTGTAATTAGGCTGTATTCTCCGGGCCCGGTCGGAGGGCCTTGGGGGAATATACCCTCTGACCTGCTCTTTCCTGGCAGCCCCAACGGGGTTCGAACCCGTGTCTCCACCTTGAGAGGGTGGTGTCCTAGGCCGCTAGACGATGGGGCCTCGCAGCGGCGGACAGTTTAGTGGCTTCCCCTGACCCGCCCGGAGGGCGGCTCCCCGGTCGGGCAATCAGGCTTCGGCGGCCCCTTCCAGGGCTGCCACATCGAGCTTGACCATCTTCAGCATCGCCTGCATGACCCGTCCTGCTCGCCCTACGTCCGGATCATTGAGCAACTCGAGGAGCCGCGTCGGGACGATCTGCCACGACAGGCCGAACCGGTCGGTCAACCAGCCGCACTGGACGGGCGCGCCACCATCGACCAAGCGGTCCCAGTAATAGTCGACCCGCTCCTGATTCTCGCAGGAGACCACAAACGAAACGGCGTGGGTAAATGGGAATTGCGGCCCGCCGTTCAATGCCATGAACGGCCTCCCGTCCAGCTCGAAGTGGACAATCATGGTCGATCCCGCATCTCCCGGACTCTCTTCCGAGTAGGTGCTCGCCATCAGCCGGCGCGAGTTGGGAAACACGGAGAGGTAGAAGTCGACGGCCTCGTCGGCATTGCCGTCGAACCACAGGCACGGCGTGATCGGCTTCATCTCACGAATCGGCCGACGTGCAGAGCTTGAATGAAGCACCCATCGGATCGGTGACCGTAGCAATGCGACCGTACGGGCTGTCCTCTGGCTCCATGAGGACGCTGCCGCCCAGGGCGCTCACCTGCTCGACCGATGAGTCGACGTCGTCGACCTCCCAGTAGACCGACCACTCGGACGGAGTGCCCACCGGCAGGAATGAACTCGCGTCCATGATTCCTGCGATCTGCTCGCCACCTGACGAGTCGCGCGCGACCGTGTACGCGATCTGCTTCTCGCCGGGGATCTCTTCGGTGTCCCACCCGAAGACCGTCCGGTAGAAGTCGACGGCGCGCGCATGGTCGCGGGTGTGGAGCTCGAACCAAACCGGCGCACCGTGTTCCCCGAGAACCGTGAAACCCGGATGGGTGCCCGGCTGCCATGCGCCGAGATCGGCACCAGTGGGATCGATCATCACCACCTGGACACCGAGGTCGGCGACCGGCATGGCCGGGGCGATGATATCGGCCCCAGCGTTCCGGGCGACCTCGACCGTCTTCACCGCATCATCGGTGCATAGGTAGATCTTCCAGGTGTCGGTAGCTTTCATATCCCCCATATCGCCCATGCAGCCGGCGATCCGCTCTCCGTCGCGCAGGAAGCTAAAGTACCCGCCGAACTCGGGCTGAGGATCCTCCGCATCCCAACCGAAAAGAGCGCCGTAGAAGGCGCAGCTCGCGGCAACATCGGATGTCCACAGATCAGCCCAGCAGGGCGCTCCGGCTGGTGGGGTGTTTCGGGTGGTCATGGCTCTATCCTCCGGTCTCGATAGCTCCCTTTCGACATTCTGGACGCAACGGGCCCGTGATACTCATCGCCCTCCGCCGGCCTGGGCCGTATCGGGTTGGTGATCCGCGCTGACGCGGCCAGTACCGGTGATCACGTACTCGCCATGGACCGGGTTGCAGCGACGGTCCAGCTCCGCCGGTGGGTGACTGACATCGAGATCCAGGCGGTGATCGGCGCCCGGATGGCCCGCTGCACATGGGCCGAAATTGGCACTGGCGCTGGCACCACCAAGCAGGGCGCTTACAACAGATGGGGCAAGATGATCGACCGCTACGAGGCTGCTGGGCTCCTGCCCAGCGAGGGGGCGGCGGCGTCACCGGCTGGGTAGCTAATCGACCACTCCCGTTCGCGGGCTGACGGTACTGCCCTCACCTATGATCGGCACTAATGGCAGTAGCTAGGCGGGTAATCGGGTTGCTAGGCGCCGCCCTCGTCATCGTTGGCGCCGTCGTCTCGCTCTTGCCAGTCAGGGCCTCGATTCTGGGAACCTCGGTCACTTGCAGCCCGGCAGGCATTTCGGCCCTCGGTTCGTCGAGTGGCGCTGGTGGGTCAAGCTACGTGCCAGCGGCAGTCGTCTGGATCAAACCCAAGGCTGCGTTCCCGTCCAGCGATAGCAACGACGCTGGTGTGGCTCTCTGCCAATCGGCCGCCCAGTCTCAGATGGTGCCGGCGATCGTTATCGCTGCAATCGGGCTCTTGCTCATGATTTTCGGCCCGGTGCTCATTTCCTATGTCGTCACCGGTGATACCAGCACCGCTGGTGACTGCGCGTCAACGTACGACCAGGAGGACTAGCGGAACCTTCCGGGCTATCGTCCTGAGTCCCTTTTAATGCCTGCTGGGACTTTCTTCAAAATAACCTTTTGACCAGCGCGTTTACCCTGGTAAAAAGCTCGCGA
This sequence comes from Actinomycetes bacterium, assembly GCA_021817065.1. Classification (GTDB taxonomy): domain Bacteria; phylum Actinomycetota; class Acidimicrobiia; order Acidimicrobiales; family JAKAVM01; genus JAKAWH01. Next base: position 7,431 of record JAKAWH010000058.1, on the reverse strand, counting down.
TGTGCTGGTCAGTGTAGTGGTATTTATCGGAATCATGGAGCCCAGAGGACATTCCGTACGGCCTGCTGTCCTCGGTGACCGATCCCCAGGGTGCGATGTTCAAGCTGCGCACACCGCCGGACCGATAGCTCGAGCACCGCGCCCACACCGGACGGCCATACCCAAAGCACCAGGCAAGCGCTTGACGCTCCGCTCCCTGCCTGCGCTCACATCGTCCTGAGCATCCGTCCCGTTCACGGGATCGCGGAGGGGGGACTGTTGGTCGCCACAAGCGCGGCCCCGAGGCGCGCCAGTTCGGTACGGACCTCCTCGGGTGACACGACCCGCACGTCCCCGCCGAACGGTGCAAGGTGTATCGCCGCCGCACGCGGATGGGGAACCGACACGGTGAAGCGACGCCATCCGACCGACGAGCCTGGCTCCTCGTGCACGTCCGTCCATCCGCCCATCGCCGCCGAAAAAGCCAGCACCCACTTTTCTGCTACGTCCACCACCACCTGCACCACCCGCATGCGGACCTCGAAGTCGCGCTGTGCCGACTCCCATTCGCCGGCAAGATCGAGTCCATCGGGGATCTCGGCCGCTATCCCGGTCCTCCGCACCCGCTCGATCCGCGAGACCCGGAAGGTCCTCCTCCCCTTGGGGGTTCCCGCCAGGAGGTACCACACTCCCCCTTTCGAGACGAGTCCGTACGGGTGGACGCGCCGGGATTCGGCGACGCCACCCGGCTTTGCGTAGTCGATGTCCACCTGCACGCGGGCCATCACCGCGTCGCGCAGCTCGTCGACGAACCTGGCCTCATCGGGCCGGCGCCCCCACCCCGCCGGGTCGACCACCGTCGTCCGGGTAGCCTCTCTCGCCTGCTCGCGCAGCGGTTCGGGAAGCGCGGCGAACACCTTGGGGAGCGCGGAGCGCAGCCCGGGGGAGTCGATCCCACCCACCTGGAAAAGGGCGCGTGCTTCCTCGACGGTGAAGCCGGTGAGGTCGAGCCGGTGGCCACCGAGCAGTGTCCATCCGCCGTGCCGACCCCGCTGCGAATAAACCGGTACTCCCGCCACGCAGAGAGCCTCCAGGTCGCGCCGGATCGTCCGCTCGGACGTCTCCAGCAGCTCTGCGAGCCGTGCAGCGGTCACCTGCCCGTGGGCTTGGAGCAACAACACGATGGCCACGAGGCGGTCGGCCCGCACCCCGAACAGAATATCGAAGAATTAGGACACTTGGTGTCCTAATTAATTGCGCATGCTGTGGGGCGGAGTCGCCGATCGGGCTACCGGTAGCACTCGGCGAACCTCCATTTCCCGAACAATTCGAAGAACACGACGAGACAGGAGAAACACCGTGAACCCCCAGATCGATCCCCGAGAGCTGCTCCGCCGCTCGTTTGCCCAGTCAGCAGCCGTGATCGCCCGCGTCACCCCCGAACAGATGGAGCTGACCACTCCCTGCTCCCAGTTCGACGTGCGCGCCCTCATCGGCCACATGCTCTTCGCCGCCGACAGGATCGGGCAGGCCGGGCGGAGGGAACAGCTCACCGAAGACGGCGTGGTGACCGGGCTCGGCGATGCCGAGTGGGCGCCGGCCTTCGACAAGGCAGTAGGCGAGGCGCTTGCCGCATGGGACAGCCCCGGAGCGCTGGATGGGGAGATCGTCCTGCCGTTCGGCACTTTTCCCGCGCCGGTGGTCGCACACATCTACGTGAGCGAGCAGGTGACCCATTCGTGGGACCTGGCCGTCGCCACCTCCTCCACCGTCGATCTCGACCCCGAGCTCGCTGAGGCGATCCTCCCGACCATGGCACAGATGGTGCGCCCCGAGATTCGCGGCAGCGGCGAAGGCGTTCCCTTCGGCCCCGAGATCGAGGTGCCCGCGGGCGCGCCCGCTTACGACCGGCTCGCCGGATTCCTCGGCCGGGACCCGTCCTTCGGGCGGTGAGCCTGTGTGCGATCAGCCCCCGCGGGGCAACGGCCTGTGGGCAACTGGCGGCGTGGGCCGGGGCGACCGCTCCTCACCCCCCGCCATCTCTAGGATGATGCCCGGGAATACACCAGAGACCCACAGGAGGAAGCATGGCAATCGCAATCGGCGACAAGATCCCAGACGTCGAGCTTCGCACGATGGGTCCCGACGGACCCGAGACGGTGCGAACGGGAGAGGTCCTCGGCTCGGGCAAGGTGGTTCTTTTCGCCGTGCCCGGGGCCTACACTCCCGGATGCTCCAAGATCCACCTCCCCGGCTACATCGATGGATACGACGCTCTCACCGAACGCGGCGTGGATCGGGTGGCCTGCGTCGCAGTCAATGACCCATGGGTGATGCAAGCCTGGGGCGACGCGCATGGGGTGGGCGACCGGATTCTCATGCTGGCGGACGGCAACGCCGAATTCACCCGCGCGATGGGGTTGGAGGCAGACATGAGCGGGTTCGGACTGGGGGTGCGCTCCAGGCGCTACGCGGCAGTGATCGAGGATGGGACGGTGACCAGCCTCGAAGTCGAACCGGCCGGGGGCGTCGACGTGAGCTCCTGCCAGTCGATGCTCTCCCAGGTGTAGGCGTCACCCTGGTCCGGGAGATCGCCTTCCCCGGACCAGGGCATCAACCGCGCTCTTCTGCCCTCCGTCCGTATCGACGATGCGCGTCACCCGTTCCGCGCGCTCGATGGTGAGTCCGACCAATTCGGCCGACACTTCCTCTGGCGTGTAGAGGACCGCTGCGTCCTGCGGTCCACCGTGACCCTCGAGGAGATTGGCGCGGTGGTGACCCACCACCAACATGATCCCACCCTCCGCCACCGCCGCTGCGAGCCGGGTAAATATCTGTCTCCGCAGATCGACCGGCAGGTGCAGGTACATCACCACGACCAAGTCGAAGACGCCCGAAGGCTCCCACTCGCCCAGGTCAGCCTGAACCCATTCGACCTGCACGCCGCGCTCGACCGCCATGGCGCCAGCTTTGTCCAGGGCGACCCGGGAAAAGTCCACCCCGGTCACCCGCCAGCCTTTTTCGGCCAGCCAGATCGCATTGCGACCCTCGCCGCAGGCGACGTCGAGCGCGGCCCCTGGCACGGAGTCCCCAATTTCCTCGACCAGGAAGCGGTTGGGGCCGCTCCCCCAAATCAGCTCGCTTCCCCCGTACCTTGCATCCCAGTCCTGCGCGTCCATGACGATCATTCTGCCGGATGCCTGGCCAGCAGGACGCGCGGGCCGCTCGCCGCCGGCCGGGCACGAGGGGAGGGAGCGTGCTCCGGCCGGCGCGACATGGGAGCAGACACCTGCCTAGCGGGCATGGAAGGCCAGGGAGAAGGCCGAGGCCTCCCCTTCGGCCGCAGCCGGGCCTCCCAGCGCGTGCAGGAGCACCTCACCAACGCTGTCCACCAGGTGGAAGGTCATTTCCTCCTGCACGCTCTCAGGCACGTCCTCCAGGTCGAGGCCATTGCGTGCCGGCAGGATCACTTCGGTGATCCCCGCCCGGTGAGCGGCCAGCACCTTTTGCTTGACCCCTCCGATGGGGAGGACCCGCCCCTGGAGGGTGACCTCTCCGGTCATCCCCACCACCGGCCGCACCGGCCGGCCGGTCAGCAGGCTCACCAGGGCGGTTGTCATAGTGACCCCGGCGGACGGCCCATCCTTGGGCACTGCACCTGCCGGAACGTGCAGGTGGAACCGCTTTCCCGTCCAGCTTCCCGGGTCGATGCCAAGCTCGCCCGCGTGGCTCCGCACGTAGCTGAGGGCAATCTCCGCCGACTCCTTCATCACTTCCCCCAACTGGCCGGTGAGGGTCAGTCCCTCGACTCCGTCCATGGCGGTGGCCTCAACGTAGAGGACGTCGCCGCCGGTCCCGGTGACCGCGAGGCCTGTAGCCACCCCGGGCACCGCGGTTCGCTCGGCGGTCTCGAAGAAGAAGCGTGGGCGCCCCAGCCAACCGCGCACGTCGTCGGCATCTACCCGTACCGGGGATACCAGGGCTCCGGAGGCGATCCGAGTTGCCACCTTGCGGCACAGCCTGCCCAGTTCGCGCTCCAGGGAACGCACCCCGGCCTCCCGGGTGTAATCGGCGGACACCATCCGCAGGGCATCGTCGGACACCTCGATCTCCTCCTCGCGTAGCGCAGCTCGCTCGATCTGCCGGTGTAGGAGATGGTTCCTCGCGATGGCCAACTTCTCGTCCTCGGTATACCCGTCGATGCGGATCACCTCCATCCGGTCGATGAGGGCGTCCGGGATCGTCTCCACTACGTTGGCGGTCGCCACGAAGAGCACCCTGGACAAGTCCAGCTCCACCTCCAGATAGTGGTCCCGGAAGGTGTGATTCTGTGCCGGATCGAGCACCTCCAGCAGAGCCGAGGAGGGATCGCCGCGGTAGTCGGATCCGATCTTGTCCACCTCGTCGAGGACGATCACCGGATTCATCGACCCGGCTTCGCGCAGTGCGCGGGCCAGGCGTCCGGGCTGGGCCCCCACGTAGGTGCGCCGGTGACCCCGAATCTCCGCCTCGTCGCGCACTCCACCCAGGGCGACGCGCACGAATTTGCGCCCCAGGGCGCGGGCAATCGACTCGCCGAGCGAGGTCTTCCCCACCCCGGGAGGGCCCACCAGGGCAAGGATGGCACCCGATCGGGTGGGGGGGCCGACCACCCCGCGTTCGGCACGAAGCTTGCGCACCGCCAGGTGCTCCAGGATCCGTTCCTTGACGTCGGACAGCCCCTCGTGGTCCTCGTCGAGAACCCGGGAGGCTTCGTCCACCACGAGGTTGTCCTCGGTGACCACCTCCCAGGGGATCTCCAGAACGGTGTCCAGCCAGGTGCGAATCCACCCCTGTTCAGGGCTCTGCTCGCTGGTTCGCTCTAGTTTGGCGATGTCGCGGAGCACCGCGGCGCGCACCGCGTCGGGCAGTGCGCGCCCCTCGACCCGGGTGCGGTAGCCCTCGTTGCTCCCATCCTCGACATTGCCCTCAAGCTGGGAAAGCTCCTTGCGGATGGCATCGAGCTGCCGCCGGAGGAGAAACTCCCTCTGGGTCTTCTCCATCCCCTCTTCCACGTCGGACTTGATCTGCTCGCGCAAGGTCAGGTCGGCCAGGGTCTCCCGGGCCCATCCGAGGACCAAGCGCAGGCGCTCCTCCACGTCGACCGTTTCCAGGACCTGAACTTTCTGCGGAAGGGTGAGGTCCGGGGAGTAGCCGGCCAGGTCGGCGATCTGGGACGGCTCGGTCACCTCCCGGAGCATCTCGGCCATCCGCCGTGCCCCCCGGGTGAGGAGGATGTTCTCGAGGACGGCCCGGTACTCCCGGGCGAGCTGGAGGGCGATATCGGTCGGAGGCCCCACCCGCACCGGCTCCACCTGGACCCATAGGGCGCGCCCGGTCCCGGGCACCGCCACACCCACGGTCGCCCGCTCGATGCCCCGGACGACGACCGCCGGAGAGCCCCCGGGAAACTGCCCCTTTTCCATTATCTCGGCGACAACCCCCATCGAGGAATAGGTTCCGTCCAGGTACGGGACCAGTACCATCTGGCCACCAACCGAACCAGCTGCCTCGGCGGCGACGTTGGCCTCCTCCGTCTCCAGAGCCATGGTGACCACCATCCCCGGCAGCACCGCGCCTGATGTAAGAGGGAGGAGGGGGATAGTCCGCTGCTGGTGGGCATCGGGGGTCTCCCTTTTTCCAGAATTTGAAGATTTCTCAGTCATGTCCCTCCAGAAAAGTTGTGCGTATGGGCTTCAACCCGGTGCAAGCGGATTCCATTCCCACCTCGGGGGCAGGGCAATGGCCAGCCGGGAATGGCGGCAGCGTTCACCATCCGTGACGTCTCCGCAGACCGCCGTGCGCCGTGCCGGTACGCCCGCGGTGACGAATCCCGCTCGCGCGGAGTTCCGGTTGTGATGTGATATTGACGTGCCCCATCGCTGGCAGGTTGCACCGGAGACCACTTTCTCCCTCGCCGCGATAGATCCCTCCTCGACGCCCCATTCTCCGGACGGCAAGAAGGCGGTGACCACCCAGTTGCGTTCCGCACACGCGGCTCTGGCCGGCTACCAGGACCGGTTGTGGGCGGAGGCGCGGCGATCCCTTCTGGTAGTCCTCCAAGCGATGGACACCGGGGGGAAGGACGGAACCATCAAGCACGTCTTCCGGGGAGCAAACCCGCAGGGCACCCGGGTTACCTCCTTCAAAGCGCCCACCCCGGTAGAGGCAGCCCACGACTTCCTGTGGCGGGTGCATGCCCACGTTCCCCAGGCCGGAGAGATCGGGATCTTCAACAGGTCTCACTACGAGGACGTGCTCATCGCCCGGGTGCACGGCACGGTGACCGAGCACGACTGGCGCGCTCGCTACGAGCAAATCACCAACTTCGAGGAATCCTTGGTGCGCAACGGCGCCACTGTGGTGAAGATCTTCCTCCACATCTCCAAAGAGGAGCAGCGCAGGCGCTTGCAGCGGCGCATCGACACCCCGAGCAAGCGGTGGAAGTTCTCGCAGGCCGACATCGACGAGCGGAAGCTATGGGACGCCTACCAGATCGCCTACCAGGATGCGATAGCCGCCACCTCCACCGACCACGCCCCCTGGCACGTGATCCCTGCCGATAACAAGCAATACCGGAATTGGGCAGTCAGCCAGATCCTCATTGGCACCCTTCGGAGAATGGATCCCGCCTATCCAGAACCGCCGGAGATCACCGCCGTCACGATCACCTGAGCCACCGTCCCGGGCGCGTAGCTCGGGACGGGACCGGAGGGGATGGGTTCAATCGAGAAACTCCGTGAACCGGTCGAGAGTTCCCACCATCTCGGCCGCACTCCCCGAGGGCACCCGGAGGGTGACCTCGGTTACCCCCAGGGACGCGTAGTAGTCCAGTTTGCCCTTATCGGGGATGATCCCGAACGGAACCACCCGTAGCGTTGCGGGGTCCCGCCCTACCTTCTCCATCGCCTCACGAAGGACAGGGAGGGACTCGCGCATCCCGGCGCCGCCGATGGGCATCCAGCCGTCGGCGTGGTCGGCAATAGCCGAAAAGAGCCGTTCGCCGGCAGCGCCGCCGATCAGGATGGGGATGCGGGGCTCCTGGACCGGCTTGGGGTACGACCAGCAGGGCGGAAGAACCACGAACTCGCCGTGGAACTCGGCGGGGTGGTCGTGCCAGAGGGCGTTCATGCAGGCGAGCTTTTCGTGGGCGATGGCGCGGCGCCGCTCAAAATCGACGCTGTGGTCCTCGGCCTCCGCCCTGTTCCACCCGTATCCCACTCCAAGCGTCAGGCGTCCACAGGACAGGACGTCCAGGGAGGCGAGTTGCTTGGCGAGCACCACTGGATCGTGCTGGGCGACCAGGAGCACCCCGGTGCCCAGGCGGATCCTCTCGGTCACCGCCGCGGCCGCAGCGAGCGCGACCATCGGGTCAAAGCTTCGCCGGTAGTCGTCGAGGCGGACCCCTTCCAC
>JAKAWH010000057.1 GCA_021817065.1 Actinomycetes bacterium | reverse complement strand
CATCTCGAGTGCGGCGGTCCCGATGGATGCCGCAGACGGCTACGTGGTCGAGGCTGCGGACCTCGGGATGCGAGTGGTGCCACTGGTCGTGGGCGAGCGAATCGACACTCCGATCCTGACGGCTGGCCGAACCGCCAAGGTGCTCGCCGATGGGGGCGAGTACTGCCACCTGTGCCTCACCGCTCGACAGGTAGGCTCTCTCACCGCCGCATCGGTTTCAGCATCGTTCTCCCGAGGAGGGCGGCTTGCCCGCGCGATGGGCCGGCGAGCCGGGTTCCCCACCCCGGACGGTCACGGCCGGTTCCGCACCGGCATCACCGTTACCGGCACCCGAGAGATGCAGACACTGATCGAGGCTGCTGCTATTGGCGACGCGAAGCTCGCGGTCCACGCCATCGGCAATGGCGCAGTCCGCTCGGTCCTCGATGCGCGCAATGGGGCGCGGAACGGATCCGACCTCCCGCTTCGGGTCGAACACGCAATGGCCCTGGATCTCCGGGATGCAGAACTGCTTGCGAAAGCGGGGTTGCCGGTGGTCGCTCAACCCGGATTCCTCGATGCCTTCGGCCACCAGCTCAACGCGGTGCCCTTGCCAGCCCCTATCCGGCTAATGCCGTTTTCCAGCTTGCTCGGTGCTGGGGTCGAGCTTGCCTTCAGCAGCGATTTCCCTGCCGCCAATCTGAACCCTTGGCCAGGGATCGCCTCGGCAGTCAACCGGACCGACCGCACGGGGCGGGTCATCCTCGGCGAGGAGTCCATCAGCGTGCAGGCGGCGATAGCCGCTTACACGACCACGGCAGCCGACGTTCTTGGCCTCGATGCCGGTCGCATCGAGCCCGGGGCACCCGCCGACCTGGTGTGGGTGGAACCGGATCCCTTCACCGCCCGCGACGACCTTCTTGCCCGTGTGGAGACGCTGGCGACATGGAGCGGTGGAATCCTCCGGTTCGCCGCCGCCGGATCGGGACTGGAATCGTATATTTCCTGAACCTCACTGCCCCGTGAAGAACCGAAGCAACTCGGCGCCCGCACCCTGTGCGCTCTGTGACATATCGGGGAAAGGAATCTGCGACCCGCAGGAATAGGACGCCTGGTCGAAAGCGGTCGGCGTAGTCCAAGACCATCCCCGGATGAGAACGCCGGGGAACAGCGCCCAGCCCACCAGGCCGATCTTGTGGGCACTCAGGTAGGCGAAGAGCTGCGGTACCAGGGCGGGAGCACCTGGGAAGCATTCCGCCTTGGCGGATTGGTACTCGCCCCACTCGTCGGCCATGACCGGGACAGCTTGCGAAGCCGTGCCGAACCGCTCGTCCCACAGCGAGGTCGGGTTGGATGCCTCCTGCGAATTGAAGTATGGATGCACCGCGTAGGCGATGTCGCCTCCGGTGAGCTGGTGAGAGGTGACCTGATCGAGCACCCCGCCGGCACCTATTCCCTGGGCGAGGATGAGATTGGTGGCGCCGGCCTGGCGCACCGTATTGACGAGTTCCTGCATGCCCACGTAGGAACGCCCGGTGGCCGGATCGGTTCCCCCCTTCTGCCAGAGTGCCCAAGCTTGAGATTCACCGCCGAGATCGGAGTTGGGAATCCTCCACTCGTTGAAAAGATCGAAGATCACCGACGGGTTCGAGGCGAAATGCCGGGCGACCTGGCTCCAGAAAGAGACCGATTCGGCGGTGGGAGCCGGAGAGTTGGATGTCTCCTCGGTCTGGTCGGAGACGATGACGGCCATGCCGTCAGAATTGGCCAGGCTGACCAAGCTGTCGATCTCGGCGAGGTACCCAGGTGGCGAGCTCGGCAACAGGTCGTCTTCGGTGAGCTGCATCCGTATCAGGTTTGCGTGCCAGAACTGCGATGCCGCCTGGAACTCGGCAGGAGATAAGTCGCCGACCGATGCGTCTCGCACCAGATTCTCCTTCCAGTTGCTAGACGACACATCGTAGATCTCCAGTCCCCGGGCGATGAAGGGGCGGCCGGAACCGTCGAGTATCTGGTTTCCGCTGACATGGAAACCAGTGGGGGCAAGATTCGCTCGTGGCACCGAGGTCGTCGAAGACGCCGGGGCAGCCGTTGTCGACGTGGGCATCTTGGTATTTGCCGATCTGCCTTGAGAACAGCCGGCCGTCAATAGAGACGCAATGGCGATCGAGGCGATCGCGGGGGTGACTCTCATCGTGGTGACGCTCCCTTCACTACCAGGTCGGTGATGAAATCGGCACTTGCTCGTGCTTGCTCGTTCCGGGACATGATCCTGACCATGCTGGTACCCGACGCAGCGGTGTCGGCCGCATCGGTCAGAACGGTGATCTCGCCCGGTTCGATGCCGGCGTTTACTTTACGGGCAAGAGGTGCAGGCAATGGGAAGACCAGGCGCGGGTCGCGGGGATCGGCTGGTAGACCGCGGCCGGGCCGACTCCCGCGGCCGCGGCGATCTCCTCTACGATCACCTCGTCGAATCCATGTTCCTCGAAGAGCCCGCGGGCAGCCTCACGGATGGCAGCATCGGAACGCCTCTTCTTGGTGGCGGCAGCTCTCTCCCTCCAGGCATCGTACTCGGGCACACCGTACATCATAACTACCCCAGCCAGCGCAGCTACGGTTCGAACAGATCCCTAACCCATCACTCACACGCCTCTCATATACCCCGACCAACACTTACTCTATGTTGAATAGGGTGAACGACATCGCCGCCAACGGCAATTAATCACGGAGGAACGTGATGAAACGGAAGGGTATCCTGGTTCGAAGGCGTCGCTTTGTGAGCGTGGGTTCTGTAGTCCTCGCCGCCGCAGCAGTCCTGGCTGGCGCGGGGCCGCCCTCGGCGTGGGGGGCCCGGGGGCGGAGCAGCGCTCGATTGGTGCGTGAGGCCCACATCAGCCACGGTTCCGTGACTTACGGCGTCGACGTCAACCAATTCGATGGGAACATCGGTCCCCAGAAGCTCGGCCAGGTGCTTTCCCTCGTCGCGAGCTCCGGAGCCGGTAATGTTCGTTTCGGACCCGGCGGGGGGTGGCAAGCCATCGAAGCGAGCGGGCCGAGCGACAACTGGGCCGGTTTCGACGCGAATCTTGCATCGGCCTATGCCGATCACTTGAGTGTCCTCCTTGAGATGGGCAACGAGCCGGCATGGGATGCCGCCGGAGGCAACGTCAATGCTCCCCCGTCTGACTGCTACGGCTGGTCCTCCTCGTCCCCGTCCACTTGGTGCTCATCCGTGTCGAGCTGGGTCAAGGACCTGGTGACCCACCTCGCCTCCACCACTCTCTCTGGATCATCACCTCCGGTTGCCGAAATTACCGACGTGGCCGGACTCATCCCGAGGAACGAACCCCAGAACTACGCGATGAATTGGGTAGATCCCGCCTCGGGAGGGCCGGCCCAATGGGCGCTGGACTACGCGCACTTCCAGGAGACCGTCTACCAGGCAGCACACTCTGCGCTGACCTCCTTCAACCAGCAGAGCGGTTCGGCATTCACTATCGCTGTGATGAACGGCGGCGAGGAGCTCGCCGCCCCGCAAAACCGGGTGTACTCTCGCCCCTTCGAGAACGGAGCAAGCTCCTACTCGCAGAATGCCGACACCATGCTGGAAACGCTCTTTTCGACTCCCGCATTCTGCGAATCAGTCGACACGTTCGACATCCATGTCGGCGACCACGGTCCTCTGTGGTCGGTGAAGATGGTGGACGACACCGAAGCCGCACTGGAGAACTGTGACGGCGGCAGATCTCTTCCGATCTGGGTAAGCGAAGTCGCATACACGTCGATTCCCCAGGTGCAGTCCCTGCCTGAGTACGCAGCAGAACTGGGAGGCGCCTACCAAGGCGGACAACTCGGGCAAGCACGATACCTCTACGACACGGTGACAGCACTCAGGATGGACTCGAATGTGGTTGGGATCAACTGGACGTTTGCCGTCGATCCGAACACCACCGGCGTCTCCACCGGTGGGCAGCTCCACACCCTTCACAACTCCGGGCCGGGGCTGGGATTCGACGCCTCCAACCCGGATTCTTTCTATGTCTCCAAGGTTGCATTCGCTGCTTTCGAGGCAGCCGTGCAGCAAGGAGGAGGTTCGGTACCGCCGCCTCCCCTTCCCCCTGCCAGCCCATCTCCTCTGGCTGTGATACCCACCCTGCTGGACTCGGTATCCTGCAATGCCTCGAATACCTGCGTCGCTGTGGGATCGCCGGGTGCGGTGGCAACCAGTTCCGACGGCGGTTCCACCTGGGAGGTCCAACCGGGAATCCCGGGAGTGGGTGCCCTGTATGGAGTTTCCTGCACCAGCTCGATGCACTGCGTCGCAGTGGGATATGGAGCGTCGGGTGCGGCGATCGAGACCACCCAAGACGGAGGGTCCACCTGGAGCGCGGTGACGGTCCCGAATGGCGTGACCGCTCTCGACGGAGTCTCCTGCTGGTCGAGCACCTGTGCAGCTGTTGGCGAGACGATGTCCGGTGCGGCAATCGTCTTCTCCAACGATTCTGGATCCACATGGTCGAGCGCTTCGATGAGCAGCCCGGTAACCGATCTCGCGGGCATCTCCTGCTCCTCGCCTGCCATCTGCACGGCAGTCGGAGACGGCATCGGAACCAGTACGGCAGTCGCGCTGGCCTCTTCAGACGGAGGCCGCACATGGACCGCGCAGACGCTCCCGCCCGGCGGGCAGTTCCTCTCCTCGGTGTCCTGTCCCGATCCGTCGAGCTGTTTGGCAGTCGGTGCCGGCTCGAACGGTGCGCCCTGGGCGGTGCAGACATCCGACGGTGGCAGCACCTGGAACACGCTCACCCTTTCCGGAGCAGCGAGCGCCCTCTATTCGATCTCCTGCGCGAGCCCGTCTTCGTGCATCGCAACCGGGGATGCATCCTCGGCATCCGGATTCCTCACCACCTCCGACGGCGGGCAAAGCTGGTCGGCGGTGCCCTCGTCGGGGATGTCTGCGGCTATGGGGGTGAATTGCACCGGGTCGGTATGTGTGGCAGTCGGCTCGGGGACATCCTCGGTGAATGTCTCGACCGATGGCGGGTCCACCTGGAAGGCCACCGGACCCGACACCGAGGTCCAGCAATACCTCGGTACCAGTTGCCCGACTTCCTCCACATGCGTCACGGTCGGAGACACCACCACCGGTGGATTCGCCTCGGCTACATCCGACGGCGGCCAGTCGTGGACATCACCGGTCACCGTTGCAGGCGCGGCCGACCTCTTCTCCATCTCGTGCCCCGATTCCACCACCTGCTACGCGGGAGGCGACACCTCTGCCACCGCGGCGGTCTACGTGTCCACCGACCTGGGGATGACATGGAAGGCCGCCTCGTCATCGCCGCCGAACCTGGTCGCTGTCACCGGAATCTACTGTACGTCCGCGAGCGATTGTATCGCAGTGGGCGACGATACTTCTGGTTCGACTTTGGTAGGAGGGGCCGCCTCCACTACGGATGGTGGGGCGACCTGGACGCCGTCGCAGGTTCCGAACAACGTATTCGACCTCTCGGGCGTGTCGTGCGCTTCCGCGAGTTCCTGTGTGGCGGTAGGCGATGGGGGGAGCACATCATCAACCGCCGCGACCGCGCTTTTCACCGGCGACGGGGGTGCAACCTGGTCATCGGGCGCGATTCCCTCTGGACCGAGCACCTTCTACGCAGTCTCGTGCGTGCCGGGACTCTCCTTCTGCATGGCAGGAGGCGAGGCATTCGGAGGTGGTGCGGAGGTGGCGACCTCTGCCGACGGCGGTGCAACCTGGACTTTGGCCGGCGCTGAGCCGGCCATGTCGGCGGTGCTGTCGATCACCTGTACTGGATCAGGCAACTGCTGGGCTGCCGGTGCGGGGGACGATCCGGTTGCCCTGACCTCCGGCGGGGGAGCCTCGTGGTCACCGGTGCCCGGCCCGGCCGGAACTTCCAACCTGGCAGCGATCGCCTGCCCGGAACCCGGTACATGTATCGCGACCGGGGGAGCAACGGCCCTGCAGGTCTCGGCCTCCACACCATCCCCTCCGCCACCCCCCTCGTCCACGACCACCACCTCACCCCCCTCGTCCACGACCACCACCTCACCCCCCTCGTCCACGACCACCACTACGCAGCCATCTCCCCCCTCCCACCAACCCGGGTACTGGATGTTGGATGCGGCGGGGCAGGTATTCCCCTTCGGCTCCGCGCAGAGCTTCGGCTCGGCTTCGAGCGGAGGGAACTGGGTGGCGATGGCAGGTTCCCCAGGCGGCGGAGGGTACTTGCTCATCTCTTCAACCGGGCAGATCGACGATCTCGGAGACGCCGGGTCGTATCAGGTGTCCTCGGAAACCTACGGCGTATCGAAGCCGGTCTCCATCGCATCCACCCCGGACGGGCGAGGATACTGGGTCGCCTCGGCGAACGGCCAGGTTCTCACCGCCGGGGACGCCGGGTACTTCGGATCCCCCGCCCAATCAGGGCTGAAGCTCAATGCCGCAATCGTGAACATGGCGCCGACCCCGGACGGTCGAGGATACTGGCTCCTCGGCGGCGACGGTGGCGTTTTCACCTACGGCGATGCCGCCTTCTACGGCTCCACCGGCAACATCAAGCTGGTCGCGCCTGCCGTTGCCATGGCCTCCACCGCCGACGGTCACGGTTACTGGTTCGTCGCCGGAGATGGCGGGGTATTCACCTTCGGGGACGCCGGGTTCTTCGGGTCGATGGGAGGCAAGCCGCTCAACAAGCCGGTCGACGGCATCGTCGCCACCCCCGACGGGCTGGGCTACTGGCTGGTTGCCTCCGACGGAGGTGTCTTCACCTTCGGGGACGCGAGTTTCGTCGGTTCCCTGGGTGGAAACCCACCCACCTCTCCGGTCGTCGCCTTCTCCCCGAGTTGATACGACCCGAACCCCTCGAAGCAACTCCCCTACTCCGGAATGAAAGGACGATCCGATGCGAATCCTGCGGAAGATGCCCCTCCTCGGTGCTTGCCTCGTGGTGGGATGCACACTCACATCGGCTGCTGCGGGAGCCGCCAGCCCACCGGCGCGCCACCTCGCCCCCCGAACACTCCCCACCGGAGTCCAGACCTGGCCTGAGGTTACCTACGAACACGACGGCTACAGCCAGTCCACCTGTTCGGGGACCGACGCGCTCAACTACACCGTGTTCGCCCCGACCGCGGCGGGCCCTCACCCAATCGTTTTCGGCATCACCGGGACCGGATTCAAGGGGTCAGCCGGCTGCGACTCCTCGAATCCGCCCCAAGAGGTGTACACCTCTCTCAACTCGGTCATGGAGCAGTGGGCACAGGCCGGGTATGTCGCGGTCAACATCGAATATCACGGTTACACCAACGGTCTTTTCGGCGACCTCACCTATCCGGGTGCCGGGAAGTGGGCGGCCACCGCCGACGGAACCGTCCAGCTCGACATCATCCCGGCAATCCAGTACTTCCTTGCAAACAACCCGGAACAGTACGGCGCGGACCCTACCGACGGGATCGTGCTTCTCGGATCGTCCTCCGGGGCCCATGACGCCTACATGACCGCAGCAGTGGGTGTGCCGGGCGTGAAGATCGCCGCGGTGATCGGATGGTCGGGCTTGCCCGACGTGTCCAAAGCGGGCTCGTACCCCGAGTCGGTTTTCGATCAATACATGCAGACCGGGCCCGGAACCGATATCGAGAATTTCGGCGACCCCGACCATCGCATCTCCTCCTCTCTTCCTCCCGAGTACATAGCCAACGGGCTCACCGAGTTCATCAGCCCGACCAATGCCGAGCAGTACGCGAGCGATCTGAGTGCATCCGGCGTGACAAACTGGCTCCGGATTCCCGACACCTCCGAGCATGCCCAGTCGTATGCGGACTACGCCTTCACCGGCGTGAGCCCGGAAGTGAGCCAACCGCCAGCGACGGTGGGCTCAACTGTCCTGCAGGACTCCATCGCCTTCGCTGATCAGTACGTCACCCTTACCGGGACGCCCCGGCCCGCCCCGAGCACCGGCTACTGGATGCTTAGCTCCGACGGCACCGTGTACCCCTTCGGCTCGGCCGGGAACTTCGGCAACCCCCCCGGTTCGACCTTGGTTGCAGTAGGCATGGCAGCCACACCAGACGGGAAGGGGTACTGGATAGCTTCCACCGGCGGAACGGTGGCTGCCTTCGGGGACGCGCCCACACTCGCTGCCCCGGCGGTCCCGACCGGCCAGAAGGTGGTCACCATCGCAGCTACCCCCGACGGGAAGGGCTTGTGGATGGCGACCGAAGCGGGAGAGGTGCTCACAGCCGGGGACGCCCACTCGTATGGAAACGCGCCGACGGTCATGAATGCTCCCATTGTCGACATGGCGCCGACACCGGACGGCAAGGGCTACTGGCTGCTGGGGGGCGACGGGGGTGTATTCACATTCGGCGACGCGGGCTTCTACGGTTCGACCGGCGCGATCAGACTGGTCGCACCGGCGGTGGCAATGGCCCCGTCTTCCGACGGGCAGGGCTACTGGTTCGTGGCAGCCGACGGGGGTATCTTCGCCTTCGGGGATGCCCCCTTCTATGGCTCCACCGGCCAGCTGAACCCAGCCCTTCCTCCAGGAGGGTCCAACTCAGTGGTCCCTCTGAACAAACCGGCCAACGGCCTGGTGGTCACTCCCGACGGAAAGGGTTACTGGGTGGTCGCCTCCGACGGCGGGGTGTTCACCTTCGGTGACGCCGGATTCGTCGGATCGTTGGGCGGGAATCCCCTACCATCCCCGATCGTGGCCATCGCGCCGGTGTGAGGAGCCTCCAGGTGACATTGTCGGTCCTAGCTTCGGATAAGGGCTAACCGGAATTGGCTAAGGCTCTTCCGCTCCCTCATCCTCCGGCTCCGCTCTCATCACCCGGCTTCCATGTTCCGCCGGGGACTCGGGGGCAGGGGCTCACCGTCGCGGAGTGCAACGGCAAGCTGGCTCGCCCACTCCTTCAGGGCGGCGACGTCAACTCCGTCCGGGAAACGTTGATCGGGCTCCTGGGCCGCCCTCCACGCCATCTCCCCCATGACCTGCCTGCTGAATCCCCGATCTGCTTGCCTCGCCAGCTCCACCAGATGCTCGAGCCCGAAGCGCGGGTCGAGTGCGTCGAGATCGGCCAGGTCGCGCGCAGCCGCCCTGCCGAAAAGGGCCAGCACCTTGTTCACCGCCAGGTCGAGAGGGTCGAGGGCGGGACCGAGGGGGGTGGCAACCAGTGGTCGCCGGATCGAGTCGTTTGCCAGCTCGACTTTGGTGGTCTCCCTACCGGGACTCGACGATTCGACCAGGATCCTGCAATAGGTATCGCTCTCGTAGTCCAGCCGCGCGCCCAAGCCCGTGCGGCCCAGCGCCTCCGTCACATTCCGCGCCGCCGCCCGGACGTCGCCGTTCTCGCTGAAAGCGTCGGTGTCATTGGTCGAACGGTCGATGATCCCTTGCTCGATCATCGCGGCACCTCCCGCAAGCGCGAATTCTGGACCGGCAGCATCCAGGACGGTGCGCGTCACTTTCCTCTGGAACTCGGTGAGGCCACCCATCGCCTCACGCGGCCCGCAGGTTCCCCAGCCGTCCCGAGGCGAGCAGCTCGTCCCAGGCAGCACGCACCTCGCGCGGGAGCCAAAGGAGCGAGTCCCACAGCTCCAGCATCGCATCGAGATCTATCCAGAATGCGAAGTCCTTGGGCTGTCCCTCCGACAGGATCGTCCTGTATATCGAAGCCCGCATTGCTGGATCGCTCAGGTCGTGGACGCGTCCAGCCGGTGACCAGTCCAAGCTCACCGGGAGGCGGAAGGAACCCAGCGGGTCGGCCACCGCCTTCCACGGCCGGGCGGGAAGGCGCAAAGGCCGGCGCCGGCGATCGCGCCCGAACTCGATCACCGGCATGTCCACCGCGGCCAACGTCCTTCCCACCAGCTCCAGCCGGCGTCCGGTAGGGCGGCGAATACCGTTGAGCCAGGCGAAAACGGCGGGCTGGGTAACTCCGATGATCTGGGCGTAGCGCCGCTGGGTCAGATTGAGTCGGTCAAGGGCGTCCTTCAGCCGGGTAGGGAGGTCGGAGAGGCCCGAGCCGTCGTCTCCCGGTGACTGCTGGTCTCCGTGCACAAGAGTTATTATAACAGTTTCGATATCCGAGAACTTCATCCATACGGCTCAGTGCCGGAGCGGCGCTCGAGGTCCCACCGAAACACCATTCCCCCGCAAGTCGTCGCGATGGGAGCTCGGCATGGGCTCGGGATCCGAACCCGTCGCGTCACCAGCGGAGGGAAATCGGCCGACCAGAAGATTTCAGATCAGGCAGCGACGTGCCGCCCTCCAGACAAGACGCCCGATCACCAGCGCTGCTACCAGGCACAGGAGGGCGAATGCAAGCGGCCCGGCGATCGACACCAGCCCGTCGAAGCCGCCTGTGAAACCGCTAACCGCGTCGTGCCATGCCCTGCCGATCCCGGTGGGAGGCGTTGGTGGCGAAGGGGTGTGTGGTGCACCGGTCTCGGCGACCGACACCGACAGCGTCGAGTACAGCGTCGAGGCGTTGAGCAGGTTCTGCTGGCCCTGGAGCTGTTCGATCTGCGACTGGATGGAGTCGATCTGGTTCTGCACGGTGAGGATGTCGGAGATCGAAGTCGCCTGGGAGAGGATCTTCTCGTACTGGGAGAGGCTGTCCTGGAGCGCCTGGATTCGCGACTGGATGTCGACGACCTGGCCGGTTACGTTGACCGCCTGGGTCGACACCGAGCCGACCTTGCCGAGGGAGCGCACCTGGTCGAGCACGGTCTCGAAGTCGGTCACCGGGACTTCCAGGGTGATGGTTCCCGAGGGGGTACCGGTGTCCTGGTTGGTCTCGGTGTTCGACACGAAACCGCCGGAGCCGGTTGCCAGGGTGGTCATCTGGTTCATCACCGCGCTAAAGCGTCCGCGAGGGACGGTGAGGGACACCGAGCCGGTCTTTTGGATGGACTGGTTGGAGCCCACCCCGGGAGGAAAGTTGGGCACGGTGGTAGCCGGGATATTGACTGCGCCCTGCGGCGCGGCTTGCTTGAATGCCCCCATCGGTGCGTTCGCCGCGCTCGGTGCAGCAGAAGGCTGGAGGGACGGCCCGTTCGTAACGCTCCCGCTGGCCGTTCCTGGCGAATCGACGGAGCCCGGCGCGAGCGAAGCCCTATGCACCGGACCGGCCGTGACCGTCTTCTTGTTTCCGAGAAAAGTCGGGGTGGCGATCGCCGCCAGCACCACTACGATCGCGGCGGCCGCGGCAAGGCCCAGCACAGCCCGCCTCCGCGAGCGCGATGGGGTAACCGGCAGGGAACCCGTCCCAGGCATCACCACCCCTACAGCAGCCGCCCGTCCCAGGATCGCCTCGGCGCCACCGACCGGCACCTCGAACTCCCCGGCCAGTTCTGCCAGCGCTGCAGTGAGTATCTCGTCGTCGATCATGGTCATTCGGCTGCCACCTCCTCGTCCCCCCTGTATGCGGACCAACTGCTAGCTGCGCCGCCTGAATCTCGGATCGCGCTGCTCCCCCATTCGGCCGCCATGGAACGCAGTGCCGGATGCTCGGCCAGCCTCCGCCGCCCCTCGTGGAGTCGCGACTTGACCGTACCGGGGCGCTTGGCGATCGCCACCGCGATCTCCTTTTCCGAGAGCTGGGCATAATAGCGGAGCACGATAGGAATACGCAGGTGCCCGGGCAGGGTGTCCAGAGCGCTCACCATGGCGCGGGCCAGCTCGGTTCGCGAAACCTCGTCCTCGGGGGACCCGAGCCCCGACGATACATTCTCCAAACCCGCTTCGTCGGCACGGCGGTCCCGGTGAGGCACCTCCTGGCGCAGCTTGGACATGCACGCGTTGACCACCACCCGGTACAGCCAGGGCTTGACGTTCGCGCCGTCCCCTATGGCGTCGCGAAACTTCCACGCCCGCAGGAATGCGTCCTGGACCGCCTCCTCGGCGTCGGAACGGTTCCGGAGGATCAGGCAGGCGGTCCGGAACGCCGGGGTATACCCCTCGACCAGCCACTCAGCCAGCTCGGCCACTCTTCCCTCCCCTCACGATCGGTGGGAGCGCCACGAGGGCCGTGTACACGGTGTTGCTCATCACCGTCTATGACTCCGCCTCCTCCGAAAAGGTTCGGCGCCGATCCCCACATCCAGATCGTACCGTGCATATGCTGGGAGTTCGCACCGAAGGGAGAACTGTGATGGCGGATGGGGAAACCTACGCATTCCGTGGTGAGAGGTTCCTGCTCGGCGAGATCCACCGCTCGCCTGGCGGCACCACCGAGGCGACCGATGCCTATGCAGTGTGGGACGCCACCGACACCAGCCCCTACCGCCAGCCCGTCGAGTGGTTCTCTTTCGATCCGGCCGGATGGAACGCCGCCTGGGCGCGCTTCACTCAGCTCGAGCCCCGCCCGCAGCCCGCAGCCCCCGCGATGGCACCAATCGATCCAGGGCCGGTCGGTGCTCCGATCCCGCCTCCCGGTGGACCGCCAGGGTGGGCGCCTGCCGGCCCGGCCGCACAATCAGGGTGGGCGCCTGCGAGCGCGGAGGGTCCGCGCTACGGCAGCCCGCTCGGGGGGTTCGGCTCGACCGGGCAGCTTGTTCCGGGCGATCGGGTGGAAGTCGCCTTCGATTTCCCCACTCCCCAGCGGCGATCCACCGTCGCCTTCCGCCTGATCCTGGCAGTTCCCCACTTCTTCATGCTGATCGCAGTCGGCATCGCCTTCGGCTTCGTCGCCATCGTCGCCTGGTTCGCCGCTTTATTCACCGGTCGGGTCCCGGACGGGATGGCCGGATTCCTCGCTAGCGTCATCCACTACCAAACACGGGTGAACGCCTACCTCTACCTGACCACCGACGCCTACCCACCATTTTCCCTTGGACCTGCCCCTTACCCGGTGACGGTCAGTATCCCCCCACCCGTACAGCTCAACCGCCTGTCGGTACTCTTTCGCATCGTCCTGGCGATACCGGCATCGATCCTCATATGGCTCGCCTTTGTCGGATTGGAAGTCGCCTCGCTGATCGTCTGGCTGGTAGTCCTCATCGCCAGGCGGATGCCGCCGGGGCTCTACCAGGCGGTGTCGTCGATCCTACGGTACCAGTGCCGCTACTCCGCCTGGTACGTCATGCTCACCGCTACCTATCCAGGAGGCCTTTTCGGAGACGGTCCGGCGGTGGCTGCCGGAACGGGTGCCGCGGGCAAACTGACACTGTCGTCCAACGCCAAGAGTCTCGTCGGGGTTTTCCTCGGTCTCGGTGCTATCTTCGCCGTCCTCTATGCCGCGGTGATCGTCCCCAATCTCAAGAATTCCGCCAGAAATCTCGAAACCCTCCTCCAGCTCCAGGCCGGCTACCGCCAGCTCAATGATTCTGCTACCAATTTCGACAGCCAGTCCCAGAACTGCATATCCAGCCAGGGTGGTCTTTCATGCGACCAGGCGGCTCTCCGAGAGCTGAGCGCCGCCTGGTCAACCTTCGACAGCCAGCTCGCCTCGATGTCTTTCCCCTCGAGCGCCCAAAGTGACGCCGCCCAGGTTCGTAACGACGATTCCCAGTTGCTGTCGATCATCTCCGAGATGGCAAGCACCTCCTCCCAAGCCAAGTATCAGTTCGATGCCAGAACGCTCCAGTCGATGATCAACCAGTTCCAAGGCGACTTCACCGCCTTGCAGACCGATCTTGCCTGACTGCTCGCATTCCGGTCTCCCGTCAAGCCTCGCTTGAAGTATCCGGGCTCGGCTAGCTTCGCCCTCATGCCTGCCCCACGAGGTCCGAGCCACGCCATCACACCCACCAGGGCCCTCTAGTGGCCGGCAAGACTCCTTCCCCCGCGATCTCCCCCACCCGGGAGGAGGACTTCCCCGCCTGGTACCAGGAGGTGGTCCGGGCGGCCGACCTGGCCGAGATGGCCCACGTGCGGGGCTGCATGGTGATCAAGCCGTGGGGCTTCGGGATCTGGGAGCGCCTGCGCGACGTGCTCGACGGGGAGATCCGGGCTCGGGGACACGAGAACGTCTACTTCCCCCTTTTCATCCCCCTCTCCTACATCGAGCAGGAAGCAGCCCACGTGGAGGGCTTCGCCAAGGAGATGGCGGTGGTCACCCACCACCGGCTCGAATCACGGGACGGCAAGCTGGTCCCGGCCGGCGAGCTGGAAGAGCCCATCGTAGTACGACCAACTTCCGAGGCGATCATCGGGGCGTCGATGGCCCAGTGGATCCAGTCCTACCGCGATCTCCCCCTCCTCCTCAACCAGTGGGCCAACGTGGTGCGATGGGAGATGCGCCCCCGGGTGTTCCTGCGCACCACCGAGTTCCTCTGGCAGGAGGGCCACACTGCTCACGCCACCTCCACCGAGGCGATGGCCGAGACCATGGAGATGTTCGGGGTGTACCGCTCCTTCGCCGAGGACTTCCTGGCCATCCCGGTCGTGCCGGGAGAGAAACCGCCGAGCGAGCGGTTCCCCGGTGCCGAGCGGTCCTTTTCGATCGAAGCGATGATGCAGGACGGCAAGGCCCTCCAAGCGGGCACCTCGCATTTCCTGGGGCAGAACTTCGCCCGGGCGGCGGGGATCGACTTCCTCGACGCCACCGGCGAGCGGATCCACGCGTACACCACCTCCTGGGGTGTCTCCACCCGCCTGATCGGCGCACTGATCATGACCCACGGCGACGACGACGGGCTGTGCGTGCCGCCGCGGGCAGCCCCCCACCAGATCGTGGTAGTTCCGATCCTGCGCGGTGAGGAGACCGACGCGGGCGTGATCGAATACGCCCGCAAACTGGTCGGTTCGGTCGGGGCGCGCCAGCGCGACTCGGCCGGCGAGCCACTCCGGGTCAAGCTGGACGACCGGCCCCACCGCGCGGTGGACAAACGCTGGCAATGGGTCAAGCGGGGAGTTCCCGTCGTGGTCGAGGTGGGGCCCCGAGACGCCGCGGGCAACACCGTCTCCTACCGGGAGCGAACCTCGGCGGGCGAGTCCCGGTCCGCCTCGTTCGACGTGTTCGTCAACGGTATCGGCCCCCTCCTCTCGGAGATCCAATCGACCCTCTATGTCAGGGCGCGCGACAGGCTGGACGCAGGGATAGCCCGCGACTGCACCACCCGCGCCGAGGCAGAAGAGTTCTTCGCCTCTGGTGGCGAGGGCTCCGAATCGCGGGCGCAGGGAAATTCCCGTGGCTTCCTCCTCGCCAAGTGGTGCGGATCGCCCGAGTGCGAAGTCGCGTTCCGCCACCTCGGGGCGACCATACGCTGCATCCCGCGCTCGCCATCCGATCCCGACAGCCCGCATCCATCCTTCCTTGCCGAAGGCCATTCGTGCGTGGCATGCGGGTGCCCGGCGGACACCGACGCCCTTTTCGCTCAGTCGTACTGAAGTCCGGCAGCCCGGTCGGCGAATATGGGACGATCTCTCCTTCCCTCAGGTCCCCGAGCTCGTTCTCCTCTGCTCAGGTACCGGAAACCCGTAGATCGCCGGTGCACCACTTGCCGGCCACCCCTAGATTGAGCGGCACCTCGCCTCCGCGCTCGAAGAACCACTGCAATGGTTCTGCTGCCCACCATGACTGGTCCCGGCAACCCATGTCTTCGGCAACCTCTCCTGCCGCGACATACCCTGCTGCCAGGTGGGTCGCGCCGTAGGGATGGATCGAATTGGACAGGTAGAGACCGGGCACCACGCTGCGGGTGGCGCCGCCGGCGAGCGCTCCGGCGATCGGGCGGTTCTCGGCGAACTGCTCGGGATAGGCGCTCCCGCCGATCATGTTCCCGTAGATCGCCGACGGGTTGTTGTGCTCCTGGTGCATCGGGGTCATCACATGGCGCTCCAGAACCAGTTCGGCGAATCCCGGCGCGTATCGACCGATGCGTTCGGTCACTGCGTCGGCAAGCGGCTCGGCCAGCTCGGGCCACGATGCCCACCCGCTGAGCCGCCTCCCCCGCCAACGCCACGGCCGGGGGGGGACACTCATCCATGCGAAGCAGGTGTGGCAGCCCTCGGGCGCCTGAGTGGGATCAGCCCGAGTGGGGATGAACCAGCCGGCCATGATCTCGTCAGGGATGATGCCTGACACCAGCCCGGCAAACCCGGAGCGAACCTCAGCCATGGTCTCGCCCCCCAGATAGCCCACCCAGGCCCTCTGAATGGCGGGGTCGTAGCTCGCCGAGGAGAACTGCGGGTCGTCGCTCAGTGCGTAGTAGACGCCGAGCAAGAGCGGCTCGTCATAGCTGAAGCGCCTGACCCGCCCAGCCAGGGACGGCTCGACCACCTCGTCGCCGAGCAATCCTAGAAAAGTCGGGGCGAGAGTGAGATTGGACACCACCGCCTTCGCCCTGATCTCCTCACCGGGAAGCAGAGCGTCGGGAGACAGCCTGATCCCTCGGGCACGCCCCTCCTCCACAATGATCTTTTCCACCGGGCAGGTGGTCCAGATCTTGCCCCCGTGCGCCACCACGCACTTCACCAGCGCGTGGGTCAGTGCATGGGAGCCCCCCCGGGCGGTGTGCACGGCCAGCGCCGCCCCGGTTGCGAACACCTGGGGAGCCGTCCGGCGGTGCAATGGCCATTGCCCCATGAACTCCGACAGTGCGGATCGGGCAGTCTTGACCTCCTCGGACTCGAAGAAAACCTCCAGCGCCTCGAAGGCATTCATCTGGAAAAAGTCCTCGCCGCTGATCGGAATGTCCAGCGATGACAACAGTCCCGCGTAGAACTGGCAGGCCCGATCGAGGCTCTCGGGAGTCGCCGCAGCAAACAGGGAGCGGCTCATTTCCAAGGCATCGTCGGCGTGCTCGATCAAGTAGGCGTCAATGCGTTCCTGCATCGCCCGGTCTGCATCCGAGACTCGCGCGATGCTGGCCCCGGTGATGGCAGGGTCAGTCGCCTGCACCAGGTTGGAACCCGATGAAAAGGTCTTGGCAAAGAGCACGTCGGTGCCCCGCAGCTCCAGGCCGTAAACGTCCAATTCGAGATCGGCCATGGCCGGGCTGATGGCAGGCACCAGCCAGGCAGCGTGGGGGTTGTGGAGGAAGCCGGGCAGCCCCAGCTCGACCGTGTCGCAGTGGGCACCGCACTGGCCACGCGCCTCGAACACTCCCACCGAAAGCCCCGCCTTGGCAAGGTAGGCCGCCACAGTTAGGCCGTTGATACCCCCGCCGACAACCACTACGTCATAGTCGTTCATGTGCCACCTGCGAGCTTCTTCCCTCGATCAACCTTCCCAGTCCTCCTCAACGATTGAGGCCACCCGGAAGCCCGAATCCACGGCTTGGTGGGTTCCTGCCCCCCTGCCCCCTGCATCGGCACCGACGAAATACAGTCCCGGAAGCGGAGCCCTCGGGTCCGGCTTAGAGCTACCGCACTGGCCAACCACCTGAGCGAGCCCGATCGCCTCCCCGCCCTGCCCCGGAAGCACCGATGCCCGTGTCATGCGCGAGACCTGCTGGGCACCGTACGCCTCTCGCCGCACGACATGCGAAAAGAATTCCGGGAACACCTCGCCGATGGTCTCTTCCGAGCGAGCCAGGGCCACCTTGTTCAGCGGGGATAGCGGGTCGGGGGAACCCAACGCGGCGGTGAGCGCCTCCGGTCGGTCCCGATCGGGAGCGGCCCGGGGATCCCACAGGTCGGGCACACCGAGGAAGACCATCGAGGCATCGGGCCACTCTCCTCGATGGGCGGCTGCATGGCGGTCGTCATCCCACCAGCTCTGGTCGGAGAACACCAAAGTCATTGGAACGTCGAGCACCGCTTTGTCGAGGAAGTAGCGGGCGCCAACGATTCCCCAGGACGGTTCGAGGCTCCGCACTCTCTCAACGTAGGAGGCTGGCAGCATCTCCTCCCCGACGAGCGAGAGGACGGTCGGCTGGATGCCCGCGTTGGAGATAACGACCGGCGCACGGAATATGCCGTCACTGGTCGCCACTCCCGACACCTTCCCCTTATCCACCAGGATCCGCTCGACCCGGGCTCCGGTCAGGAACCTCCCGCCCCGGGCCACCACATATCCTGCGGACAATTCAGCAACCCGGCCATAGCCGCCAGAATGGTATCGGCCGGCGCCACCGGTGTAGAGCTGACGAAGGGTGAATGCCGCCTCGGAAGCGGCGATCCGATTGACCGGGGCGACGAAGAGCAGGTTAAGCGTGCAGCACATCTGGCTGACCAGCGACTCGGGCAGGCCGTAGCTCCTGATCCAGCCGAGCGCACCGACGTCCTCCAGCTCGTCGATCGCCTGGTCGTCCATGGTGACGACGTCGATGAACAGCTTCCCCATCGCGGCGATGTCGTCATCGGAAAGCCCGAACACCGAGCGGAGCTTGTCGAGGGCGCCCGGGTCCTCGGCCTGGTTGGCGGGACCCGAGAAACTTCGCCACACGCCATCTGCTCCCTTGTAGCGCAAAGCCGAAGAGTCTCCCTCCGGAACGATGAGCTCGACATCGCTTTCGATTCCCAGCAAGCCAACCAGTTCGTGAAAGCGAGAGGCGTTCGCGGGGACACCGACACCGCCCCACATCTCGTACGCGTAACCTCGCCTTCGGACGGTGAGCCCCTTGCCCCCGGGTTGATTGTTCTTTTCGATCAGCAACACCCGCCGGCCGGCCCGAGAAAGGAGTGCGGCGGCGGTAACCCCCCCATATCCCGCTCCGATGACGATCACGTCGTACACGGCCTTCAGCCTCTTCCGGGCTTCTGCGTCGCAGTAGGGCCGAAAGTCCTAGAAATATAACGCGTTCTATTTCAGTGGTGGTCTCAGTTGTCCTCGATTCATCACACACAGTGCAACCGGTCCCTGCCGCTACCAAGCCCTCGGCGCTGTGCTCCGGCCTTGCACCCGGGGGTGAAGCGCCGTCTGCCCCATGGTTAGACCGGGCGTTGTTGAGCTTCGATGTATTGGCGGAGAACGCTGATAGGAGCGCCTCCAACCGAGCCGGCAAAGTAGGAACCCGACCACAGTGCCCGCGATTTTTGAATCTCCCCAGAGATGATCATCGAAATTCCCCACCTGTGAACCCCTCGGCGGCCTGAGTATCCGCTACTGAGGGTGGTCCCCTCCCGAGGCTTGTGATGTCTATGCACACCCCGGAAGGAGACCCCTTTCCATGTTCACAGGAGAAGAAGACATGCAAGCAGCACACTTGAAAGCTCGGGGATGGTCGGTAGCCGCCAAGGCCGGACTGAACCGCGGCATCCTCGACAATACTCCGGGGACACGAGCCCGCCAGCTCGACTACAAGTGCGCCAAGCTCGGTTCGGTCCACGTCCGGGTACCGGCACCCAACACCTCCCGGCGATGCAGCCGGTGCAAGGCGGTAGACCCAGCCAACCGCCCCGGCTGCGGGCGGATCTTCGCCTGTGTGGCCTGTGGACATCAAGACC
>JAKAWH010000056.1:1856-19462 GCA_021817065.1 Actinomycetes bacterium | reverse complement strand
CTCAGGGTACCCCGGTGCCAGGTGCCCCGCCCGGCATTTTCGAGCGGGTCGAACGGAAATCCCGGAAGCAGGCGGCCCCGGAATCAGGAAAAGGCAACCCCAGAGACCGACGAGGTAACCCGGCCGATCACCCACCCCTCGCGTCCGGCTCCTTCGAGCACCTCGACGGCCCGCGCGCCCGTTCCGCCGGGGACCACCGCCACCATCCCCACCCCCAGATTGAACACGCGCGCCATTTCTGCATCCGCCACCCCTCCCGCCGACTGGATCTCAGAAAATATCGGCGGCACACGCCAGGTGGACCGCTCCACCCGTGCACCCAGGTGCGCGGGCAATGCCCGGGGCAGGTTGCCGGGAATTCCTCCGCCGGTGACGTGGGCCAGCCCGTGGACCTCCACCGATTCGAGCAGGGCGCATGCCGCCGGGGCGTAGACGACCGAGGGGAGGAGCAGTTCCTCTCCCAGCGAAAGGGCAGCGCCATCCCACGCCGGCTCGTCGAGCGAGCGCCTGGCGAGGTCGAGGAGCACATGGCGGGCCAGCGAGTACCCGTTGCACCGGAGGCCCGGTGAGGCGATCCCCACCAGTTCGTCCCCGTCGACCACCAACTCCGGCCTCAGGATTTTCGACTCCTCCACCACCCCCACCGCAAAGCCGGCCAGGTCGAAATGGGGCCGCGCAGAAACAGCAGGATCAGCAGAAACATCGGAATCGGGAGTTCCCGGAAGGGCGGGGTGCTCGGCCATCTCTCCGCCGATCAGCGCGCACCCAGCCTGCCGGCAGCCTTCGGCGACTCCGGACACCACCTGCTCGGCCATGACTGGATCGAGGCGGGTGACCGCCAGGTAGTCCAGCAGGAAAAGGGGCTCAGCCCCGGTGCACACCAGGTCGTCCACGCACATCGCCACCAGGTCGATCCCGATGGTGGAGAACGTCCCCAGCGCGGCAGCCACATAGGACTTGGTGCCGACCCCGTCGGTGGAAGAGACCAGCACCGGACGTTCGTAGTTGCCCTGGGGGAAGGAGAACAGCCCACCGAAACCCCCGATCCCTCCCAACACTTCCGGGCGGGAAGTGGAGGCCACCAGGGACTTGATGCGCTTCACCGCCTCCTCTCCGGCATCGATGTCCACTCCGGCAGCAGCATAGGAAGTTCCGGCGCCACGTTCGGAAGTCCCTCCAGTGGCATAGGAAGTCCCGGCAGTGGCATGCGAGGTGCCGACGTTGTCGTAGGAGCTGGCCGGGGGACCGGGCGTCCCCCGTTCGGCCGCCGCGCTCATCCCTTGACGGGAATCGGGTAGCTGCCGGTCAGGCAGGCATCGCAGTTGTTCTCCCCGCCCCCCACCGCCGACCGCAGATTGGAAAGGCTGAGAAAGGCGAGCGAATCGACTCCGAGGAACTCGGCGATCTCCTCCACCGACAGGTTGGCCGCAAGAAGTTCCTCGCGGGTGGGGGTGTCGATTCCGAAATAACAAGGCCACTCGAAGGGCGGCGAGGAGATCCGTAGATGGACCTCCTTCGCCCCGGCGTCCCGAAGCATCGTTACGAGAGATTTCGTGGTGGTGCCCCGGACGATCGAGTCGTCTACCACGACGAGCCGCTTGCCGTCGATTGTGCCGCGGAGTGGGTTCAGCTTGCGGCGCACCCCTCGAGCCCGTGCTTCGGGCGACGGGTTGATGAACGTGCGCCCGATGTAGCGGTTCTTCACCAAACCCTGGCCGTAGGAGATTCCGCTGGCGTTCGAATACCCCTCGGCAGCCGGAACCCCCGAGTCGGGCACCCCCATCACCAGGTCGGCCTCCGCCGGGGACTGGAGGGCGAGCAGCTCGCCCATGCGGCGCCGCACCGCGTTGACCTCCAGCCCCTCCAGGATCGAGTCCGGGCGTGCGAAGTAGACGTATTCGAAGACGCACAGCCTGAGATCGATCCGGCGTTCCGGAAAAGGCTGGATCGACTGCACCCCCGATGCCGAGATCACCACCATCTCCCCAGGGTCGATCTCGCGCACGAAGGTCGCCCCAACCACGTCGAGCGCTGGCGACTCCGAGGCGAGAGCCCACCCGTCGTCGAAACGTCCCAGGCACAATGGTCGGAATCCGTTGGGGTCGCGCACACCGATAATTCGCTCGGCATCCATAATCACGAAGGAAAAGGCGCCCTCCAACGTCGGCAATACCTCCATGCAGGCGTCGAGCAGGTCCCTCGGCGACCGGGGGGGGGAATCCGATGTGCCGGAGGGTCCCGTTCCCGGCGGCGCCACCGCCTCGCCGTCGCAGGCGTTGGCCAGGAGTTCCGCCACAAGATCGCTGTCAGAAGAGAGAATCCCGGGAAGGAGGCCGGCCGAACCGAGTAGCGCGTCGGTATTGGTGAGGTTGCCGTTGTGGCCCATGGCGAACCCGGCGGTGCCCGAGGAGCGGTATACCGGCTGGGCGTTATGCCAGGTGGAGGACCCGGTGGTCGAATAGCGCACGTGCCCGATGGCCAGCGAACCGGCGAGCGACGACAGGGTGCCCTCATCGAACACGCTCGCCACCAGGCCCATGTCCTTGAAGACGGTGATCGTCTCCCCGTCGCTAACCGCTATCCCTGCCGACTCCTGGCCCCGGTGCTGAAGGGCGAATAGCCCATCGAAGGTGAGGTGCGCCACCGGTGCGCCGGGCCGGAACACGGCGAAGACGCCGCACGCGTCCTTGAATCGGCCGGGCTCGCGGGGACCCACCTCTCCATCGTCCCACATCTCCCGGACGGCCCGCCTACCCGGAGGAGGTTGCCGGCATCGGGGAGAAGCACCGCATTCCGGCCCGACCGACCCGTACAATGGCCGTGATGCTCACCACGGAGGCGCTCCGGAAACTCCTCGCGCCTGCTGCCCTGGCGGTCACGCTGGGCCTGCTCGGTTATGCAGCCTTCCAGCCCCACACCCCGGCGGCGAGCCGCGATCCTCACCCCCGGGTCGCCGCCCTGGACACCACAACTTCCTCCCCCTACTGGACCCTCCCCCCAACCGCCAATCCTCCGACTGGGTCAACCGTTCCGGCCAACCCGCAGGTTGCCATGGACACGGTCCAATGGGCCCAGGTCACCTATCCCGGAAGCTGCCCGGCGTCGACCGGCATCACTGTCGACCAGGTCTCCTTCGCTCAACCCGATCCCTCCGATCAGCTCGCGCTCGCCCTCGTCCAGTGTGGCTCCGGCCAAGAGCCGGCCGGGCTCTACGCGTACGAAGGCGCTGCCTCGGTCACCAATCCCACCCTTCTCCAGGCGCTCATCCCCACCAGTGAGGATCTCTTCGCCACCGATTTCTCCGTCCAAGGTTCAGAAATCACCATCCAGGTGATGAGCGGTTCACCGGCACGAACAGGGGCCTGCTGCAACGGTCTCGCCTACACCCTCCGATGGACCTGGTCCAAGGGAGAATACCGACCGGCATCGTGACCCAGGCCCGCTGGCCGCCAATCCGGTTACCGTGCACGTGGACCGCGCCCGGGCCGGAAGGATTCAGGCCCGCCGCCCGCCAATCCGGTTACCGTGCACGTGGACCGCGCCCGGGCCGGAAGGATTCAGGCCCGCCGCCCTTCCAGCTCTGCCACCACCGAGTCGGGAACTTCCAGGTCTCCGGTGCCCTTCCCGACGGTGAGATCCGGCTTGAATGTTCCATGGTGGTCGGATCCTCCGGTGGCGACCAGCCCGTGCCGGTGGGCCATATCCACCAATCCGGCCCGCTCCTCGGGGCTGTAGCGCCCGTAGTACGCCTCGACACCCGCAAGTCCCGCATCGGCCAACTCGGACACCGCCCCCTCCATGTCGGCAGGCGAGAGCCCGAGTGACAGGGGGTGGGCCAGCACCGCCACTCCACCCGAGGCAGTAGCGTGCTCGGCGGCCTCCCGGGCGGTGATGCGCGCCTTCGAGATGTAAGCAGGCTTCCCTTTTCCGAGATAGAGGTCAAAAGCCTCCTGGGCGTTCGTGACGATCCCCTTGGTCACCATGAGGCTCGCAAAATGGGGACGCCCGATCGACCCGCCACCGGCCTCTTCCTCTACCTCCTCCAGGGTGATCGCCATGCCTAGATCGTTGAGGCGCCCGATCAGCCGCTGGTTGCGGGTGTCCCGGTCGTCCTGGAGCCTCCGCAGCTCCTCGCTGAGGGGAGAGTCACCTGGCTCGACGAAATAGACCAGCACGTGACAGGTCCCCGGCGACCATTCACAGGACACCTCGCATCCAGATATGAATCTGATACCGAGCTCCCGGGCCCTCGTGCGTGCACGGGGGACGCCATCCATCCGATCGTGATCGGTGAGGGCGAAGGCAGAGCACCCGGCTGAGTTGGCTAGCTCGGCAATCGCTTCGGGTGGATCGGAGCCGTCGGACAGAGTCGAATGGGTGTGCAGATCGATCATTCCGGGAATCCCGTCGACCAAGCCTCCCGTGCCGTCGCCACGGTCACGTCGAGGAGCCCAGCCACCCGGATGCGGTCGCCACCCGCCGACCCGATCATCCTAATGGGCACCCCGGAATCGCGGGCGAACCGCTCCACCGACTCGGCCTCCGCGGGCGCCGCCGCCAGCAGTACCCGTGTGGGCGCCTCCGAAAAGAGCTCTGCGTGCCCCTCGATCCCAGACACGGCAACCCCCACCCCCCCGGCAATCGCCATCTCCGCCAGCGACACCGCCATGCCGCCGTCGGAGATATCGTGCACTCCACACACCAGCCTCTGGCGCACCAGCGAGACAACAATATCTATTAACGATACATGCATGTTGAGATTGAGAGCCGGCAGGGTTCCCCCGGTGAACCCCCGCAACGACGTTGCCCAGCGGGAGCCTCCCAGCCCGGTCCCCGGCGGGCCGAGGAGGAAGAGCACCGATCCGTCGGTGAGCGCCATCCCCGGCGGGGGGCGTAGCAGGTGGTCGATCAGCCCGACGACTCCCACCACCGGTGTCGGGTGGATGTCCACACCGCCTGACTCATTGTAGAACGATACGTTTCCCCCTACGACCGGGAGGCGCAGGGCCCGACACGCAGCCGACATCCCGTCGATCGCTTCGGAAAGCTGCCACATGACCGTGGGATGCTCTGGATTGCCGAAGTTGAGGCAGTTGACCAGCGCTTTGGGGACCGCTCCCGTGCAGGCGACGTTGAGGGTCGACTCGGCAACAACCATGGCAGTTCCCGCCCGGGGGTCGAGCGCACACCATCGCGGGTTGCCGTCGACGGAGATTGCAAGTCCCTTGTTCGTCGCTGGCAAGCCCGGAGCCTTCAGTTTGAGAACACTGGCATCTCCGCCGGGAGGAACCACAGTATTGAGGAAGAGCTGGTGATCATACTGGCGATACGCCCACGACTTGTCGCTCACCGATGGATCGGAAAGAAGCGCGAGGAGGTCCGACCCGCAGTCCCCCGGCGGGGGAAGGTGCTCGGCTGCGTCGGCGCGGACGGCAGCATCCCATGACGGCGCGCTCATCGGCCTTTCGTAGAGCGGCGCCTCGTCGGCCAGGGACGCAGCCGGCACCGAAGCCAGCTCGATGCCCCCTATCGTGTCACGCACGATCAGGCGACCGCCCGGGGTAACCCGGCCCACCACCGAGGCGGCGACCTCCCAGCGCGCACAGATCTCCTCCACCCGGGGCATCTTCTCCGGGGGCACGATGGCCAGCATTCGCTCCTGGGACTCACTGGTCATCACCTCGAAAGGCTCCATTCCCGCCTCGCGCCGGGGGACCGCTGACAGGTCCACTTCCATGCCCATGCCACCCCGTGCGGCAGTCTCGCTGGTCGCGCAGGTAAGCCCAGCCCCTCCGAGATCCTGGATCCCCACTACTACTCCCGCGTCGAGGAGCGCTAGGCAGGCTTCGATTAGGCGCTTTTCCTCGTAGGGATCTCCCACCTGGACGCTCGGTCTCTTCGCCGAGGACCCGTCGCCACCCTCCAGGGGGGCCGAGGCGAGAACACTCACCCCTCCGATCCCGTCCCGGCCCGTGGAGGACCCCAGGAGAACTGCAAGGTTGCCAGCCCCGGATGCTTGACCCAGCACGAGCCGCTCGACCGGCAGAACTCCCACACACATCACATTGACAAGCGGGTTGCTGGCGAAGCAGGGGTCGAATGTGATCTCGCCTGCCACCGTGGGCACGCCGACCGAGTTCCCGTATCCGGATATCCCCGACACCACTCCCTCGGCGATCCATCGTGACCGGGCTGTGTCTGCCGCGTCACTGGCATCCGCCCTGGTACCGCCCGTCGGCCCGAACCACAGTGAATCGCAAAGGGCGATGGGCCGTGCTCCCATGGTGAAGATGTCGCGCAGAATCCCTCCGACTCCAGTCGCCGCACCCTGATAGGGCTCTATCGCAGACGGATGGTTATGGCTTTCGATGCGCAGCGCGACGGCGATCCCATCTCCCACGTCGATCACCCCTGCGTTCTCGCCCGGTCCGACCAGCACATGGGGCGCAGTGGTGGGCAACCGCTTCAGATGCACCCGCGAGGACTTGTAGGAGCAGTGCTCGCTCCACATCACCGAATACATCGCCAGCTCCAACCGGTTCGGCGGACGACCGAGAATCTTCTCGATGGTGACCAACTCCTCGTCGGTCAGTCCAAGCTGGCGGTGCAGGTCCAGATCGATGTCCTCAGCCGGGCTCACGCGGCCTCCAGGAAGGACCGGATCGATGTCCTCAGCCGGGCTCACGCGGCCTCCAGGAAGGACCGGAGCAGGACGCACCCGTCTTCGGAGCCCAAGAGTTGGTCGCATGCCCGCTCAGGATGGGGCATCAGGCCGACCACGTTGCCGCCCTCGTTGCAGATGCCGGCGATCGATCCCAGCGACCCGTTCGGATTATCTACATATCTTAGAACGATTCTCTCTTCCAGGACTAGCTGATCGTAGGTCACCGGGTCGCAGGTGTAGTTTCCCTCGAAGTGGTTGATAGGAATGGAAAGTCGGGTTCCGATGCTGATCCCCGAACACAAGACCGACGTGTTCGATGCGACCTCCAGCTCCACCGTGGTGCAGAGGAACTTCAATCCCTGGTTCTTCTGAAGGGCGCCGGGCAGCAAACCTGCCTCGGTGAGAATCTGAAATCCATTGCAGATCCCGAGCACCGGGCGGCCCGCCGCGGCGAACTCTGCCACTGCACTCATCACCGGAGAGAACCGCGCGATTGCCCCAGGACGCAGGTAGTCCCCGTGAGCGAAGCCACCCGGGAGAACTACCGCATCGGCATTGCCCAAAGTGGTCTCTCGGTGGAAGACCAGCTCTGCCGTTGCGCCCAGCCGCTCCAAGGCCTCGACCGCGTCATGCTCGCAGTTGGAGCCCGGGAAGACCACCACCGCCACGCGGCGCCCCTGGCTCACTGGGCGGCCACTGCCTCAGCCACGTTGATCACCGTCTCCTCGATCACCGGATTGGCCAGCAACCGATCACACATGGCGGCGACGAGCGCTTCCGCCTCCGCCTGGTCGGTCGCGTCGACGCTCATCCGGATCGCCTTGCCGACCCGCACGCCCGAGACTCCCCCGAATCCGAGGGCGGGCAATGCCCGCTCCAGGGTGGCGCCGGGCGGATCGGCGACACCCTGCTTGAGACGTACTTCCACCAGGACGTCGAAGGTCATCGAACCGTTCCCCCGGGGCGGGGCATCGAAAGCCACACGTCAATGGTCATTGTCCGTACCAATCGTCGAGGGACACCCGGGTGATCCTTTCGTATGCCTCGCGGTAGCGCAGGCTGGTTGCTTCCACCACCGCGTCGGGCAGTGCGGGCGGAGGCGGTGTGAAGTCCCAGCCGGTCGCCTCGAGCCAATCCCGCACCGGCTGCTTGTCGAAGGAAGGCGGTGTCGCTCCCGGCTCCCATTGGTCCGCCGGCCAGAAGCGGGACGAGTCGGGCGTGATCACCTCGTCGCAGATGGTGAGCACCCCGTCGATCAGTCCGAGCTCGAACTTGGTATCGGCGACGATGATGCCGTGGTGCTTGGCCTGGCGCGCCGCTCGGCGATATGCCTCGACGCACAGTTCTTCAGCCGCAGAGGCGAGCTCCTTGCCCACCATCCCTGCGGCCTCCTCGAAGCTGATGTTCTGGTCGTGCCCACTATCGGCCTTGGTGGAGGGCGTGAACATCGGCTCGGGCAGCTCGGAAGCTTCTTGGAGCCACGGAGAGGTCTCCATCCCGTGGATCGTGCCCTCTCGCTCGTACTCCTTCCATGCCGATCCAGATACATATCCCCGGACGATGCACTCGATCGGGAGCATCTGCGCCCTGCGCACCAGCATGGCTCGACCCTTTATCGAAGTACCGAGTTGCTCCCACCCTTCGGGGTAATCGGCGGGATCGGCACTCACCAGGTGGGTCGGTGCAAGATCGGACAGCTCCCCGAACCAGTAGGCGCTCATCGCGGTGAGCACCCGCCCCTTGCCGGGGATCGGCTCGGCCATCACCACGTCGAAAGCCGATATCCGGTCTGAAGCCACCATGAAGAGAAGCTCGTCGCCGACGTCGTAGATGTCACGCACCTTGCCCGAGTAGAGATGCTTCATGCCACCGCTCCGATAGCGATGGCCCGTGCCGGTTGCGCGGAAGGCCCTGCAGGAACCAGACGATGCTTCATGCCACCGCTCCGAGCGCGTCGATGGTCCGGTGCGCATTTCGCAGGGCATGGCTCAGGCTGAATGCCTCGTCCAGCTCCCCGGCCGGGAGCTCCACCTCCGGGTCCTCGTCCAGCACCTGCCGGAGGGACCGATCCTCGTCCATCGCTCGCCGTGCGTCGCGCTGCACGATACGGTAGGCCGCGTCGCGCTCCAGGCCGGATCGGACCAGCGCGAGAAGGACCGGTTGGCTGAACGCCAGCCCCGCGGATGCATCGAGGTTCGACCTCATTCGATCGGCGTGCACCACCATGCCGTCCACCAGCCCGGTCATCCGGCGGATGCAGTAGTAGGCGAGCAGGCTGGCATCGGGAAGGGCGATCCGCTCGACCGATGAGTGGGAGATGTCGCGCTCGTGCCACAGGGCGACGTTCTCCAGCCCCGCCCCCGCGTAGCCGCGCAGGAGACGGGCAAGACCGGACAAGCGCTCGGAGACGACCGGATTTCGTTTGTGGGGCATCGCCGAGGATCCCTTTTGGCCCGCACCGAACGGCTCGGAGACTTCCGCCACCTCGCTCCGCTGGAGGTGCCGGATCTCAGTGGTGAAACACTCGATCGACGCGCCCACCGAGGCGAGGGACCACAAGTATTCGGCATGCCGGTCCCGGGCGATCACCTGGGTGGAGGGCACCGGCCGCAGATTGAGGGATGAGCAAACATAGTCCTCAACTGCCGGATCGATGTTGGAGTAGGTGCCCACCGCCCCGGAGAGTTTGCCCACCGCGATACCCTCGCGGGCCGCCCTGAGCCGCGCACGGTCGCGATCCGCCTGGAGGCACCAGAGCGCCAACTTGGCTCCAAAAGTGGTCGGCTCGGCGTGCATCCCGTGGGTACGGCCCATCGTGGGAACCTCCGCCTCGGCGATGGCCCGCCGCTTGAGCGATACCACCAGCCCGTCCTGTGCCTCGATGAGGAGGTCGGCGGCGCGAGTCAGGGTGGCGGAAAGAGCGGTGTCAACCACGTCGGAGGAGGTGAGGCCGAAGTGGATCCATGTTCCTTCCGGTGGACCGATGGCATTCTGCACGACGTCGACGAACGCTGCCACGTCGTGGTCGGTCACCTGCTCGCGCTCGATTACCGCGGAGACGAAAGCCTCGTCGATCACCGGAGCCCGCTCACGGCAGGCCTTTGCCGCTTCCGAGGGGATGACCCCCGCCAAGGACCATCCCTCCACCGCCAGCAATTCGATCTCCAACCAGAGGGCCATGCGGGAGACGTCGGAGAAGAGGCCGGACATCTCGGGGAGGGAATACCGGGGAATCATTTGGCTCCCCCCGCCCGGAATTCGGCGAGCTTCTTGGCGAGGTCGGTATCGGTCACCGCCAGTATCTCGATCGCCAGCACAGCAGCATTGGCCGCACCGTCGATGGCTACTGTGGCCACCGGGATCCCCGGGGGCATCTGCACTGTCGAATAGAGGGAGTCGACCCCCCGCAACGGGCTTCCCGACAGGGGAACGCCGATGACAGGAAGGGTGGTGTGGGCGGCAACAACCCCGGCGAGATGTGCCGCCATCCCGGCACCGCAGATGACGACCGAGTACCCGGCCTCCCGCGCCCCGCCTGCGAACTGCGCGACCTCCTTCGGGGTCCGGTGGGCGGACATGACGTGCTCCGAGGCATCGGCTCCGAAACGTTCCAGCATGGCGATCGCCGGGGCCATCTTCTCCCGGTCATTGGCCGATCCCATCAGAACTGCAACTTTCATCGCGATACCTCGTCCGGCTCGGGCGGCGCCACCGACGCCGCAATGTCGGTCCGGAAGTGCATGCCGGGCCAGGAGATGTGGGCGACGGCTTCATAGGCACGCCGGCGGGCCACGCCGAGATCGGCTCCCAACGCACACACGTTGATAACTCGGCCCCCGCAAGCGATCAATCGGCCACCTTCGTCGAGAGCGGTCCCGGCATGATAAACGGTTACGCCCTCGACTTCCTCTGCTGTCGTCACCCCCTCGATCATGCCACCCGGAAGGGGTGCCTCCGGATAGCCCGCCGACGCGAGCACCACCGCCACGCAAGCCTGCCCGGAAAAGGACGGCTCGGAGCGCAGCGACCCCTCGGCCGCCTCGGCAAGGAACCCGGCGAGGTCGCCGTCGAATCGGGTCAGTACCGCCTGGGACTCCGGGTCCCCGAATCGCACGTTGAACTCGACCACCTTGGGACCCTCGCCGGTCAACATGAGACCCGCGTAGAGAACCCCCCGGTAGTCGATGTCCCGGCGAACCAACTCGGCAACCAGCGGCTCGACGCACGTATCCATAACCTGTCCCACAACCGCATCACCGGCACGAGGAACCGGCGAGTAGGCGCCCATCCCCCCGGTATTGGGGCCCCGGTCTCCGTCGAACACCCGCTTGAAGTCCTGCGCCGGCGCCAACGGCACCGCCCGCTTGCCGTCGCAAATCGCCAGCACGGACAATTCGGGGCCCTCCATGCACTCCTCGATGACCACGGTGGATCCCGCCCCCCCGAAAGATCGGCCGGCCAGCTTGTCCTCCACGTCGCGGCAAGCCTCGTCCAGCGATGCAGTAACCAGCACTCCTTTTCCCGCCGCAAGGCCATCGGTCTTGATCACGTAGGGACCAGGAGTCGACTTCAGGTACTCGACGGCGCCACCCAGGTCGGAGAACACTGCGTGACGGGCAGAGGGGACCCCCGCCGCCGCCAACACCTCCTTCATCCACGACTTGGACCCTTCCAGCCGTGCCCCGTTCGCGCCAGGACCGAACACCCTCTTACCCCGCGCCCGTAGCCGATCGGCGAGGCCATCGACCAGGGGGGCTTCCGGACCGATCACGTAGAGGTCGGCCTCGATCTCTTCGGCAGGCCTCGAGAGCGACGAGGGGATTCCCGGATTGCCCGGGGTGACCACCACCTCGGCGGTGGCAGAGAGGGCACGAAAAAGAGCATGCTCTCGCCCGCCCGATCCAACGACGCAGACTTTCATCGCGCGCACGGACCCATTGGGCAAACCGGCAGGTCCGGTTTCAGATCGACGTTGTGGAGCTTCATCCCTTCAAGTGGACGTATTGCTCGCGACCGGGGCCTACCCCCACCAGATTCACCGGAGCCCCGATCTGCTCTCCCAGGAATTCAACGTAGTCACGAGCCTTGGACGGCAGGCCGTCGGCTCCAGTCGCTGCGGAGATATCCTCATTCCAACCGGGCAGCTCCTCGTAGATTGGCTCGACCTTGTGGAGCACCGACTGGTGGTATGGAACGTGGTCGATCACCTCCCCGTCCAGGCGATAGCCGACGCACACCCTGACCGTCTCGCACTCGTCGAGGACGTCGAGCTTGGTGAGGGCCACCTCGGAGAGGGAATTCACGCGGACCGCCTGGCGCAGCATCACCGCGTCGAACCAACCCGGGCGTCGCCTCCGACCGGTGTTGGTCCCGTACTCGCGCCCCCGCTCGACCAGCATGTCGGCTGTATCTCCGTCCACCTCGGTCGGGAAAGGCCCCGCCCCCACCCGGGTGACGTACGCCTTGGCGATACCGATCACCCGGTCGATGTCCCGCGGGCCGATACCGGTTCCCACGCACGCCCCGCCGGCAGTCGGATTGGAGGAGGTCACGTACGGGTAGGTGCCGTGGTCGAGGTCGAGGAAGGTGGCCTGAGCGCCCTCGGCCAGAATAGGGGTACCGGCAGCAAGCGCCTGGTGGAGGAAGGTGACCGTGTCCTCGATGAAGGGCTTCATCTTGGGGGCGTACTCGTCCAGGTAGCGATGCGCAATCTCGCCCGCGTCAAGGGGAAGGCGGTTGTAGACCTTGGCGAGTACCGCGTTCTTCTCCTTGATGGCCACCTCCAGCTTGGCGCGGAAGATCTTGGGGTCGAGCAGGTCCTGAACCCGTATCCCCACCCGGGCCGCCTTGTCGGCATAAGCGGGCCCGATACCCCGCTTGGTGGTTCCCAGGGCGCTCTTTCCCAGGTACCTCTCGGTCACCCGGTCCAGCTCCAAGTGGTAAGGCATTATCAGGTGGGCATTGCCCGACACCTTGAGCCGGGAGGTGTCCACCCCGCGCTCGCCCAGCATGGCCAGCTCCTCGAAAAGGGTTGCTGGCTCGACAACCACCCCATTGCCGATGACTGGGGTGATGTGCGGATAGAGGATGCCAGAAGGGACCAGCTGGAGGGCGAAGGTCTCCCCGTCGACCACCAGAGTATGGCCGGCATTGTGGCCCCCCTGGTAGCGGACCACGATCTCCATGTCGGCAGCGAGGAGGTCGGTTAGCTTGCCCTTACCCTCGTCGCCCCACTGGGTCCCGAGGACCACGGTGACAGGCACGACTGCTCAGGTTAGCGTGCCCGCACGAGCGGCACGGTGCCGGAGGTGCACGGTCTCAGCGCCGGCGGTAGGGAACCGGGACGGATGAACCTCCGGTAAAAGGCACGATCTCCCGGCGGTACTGGCGGCGGACCCGCTCGACCTCTTCGCGGGCGGCGGCCGAGAGGCGGGAGATCTCGCCGTGCAGGCGGCTCACTTCGTCTTCGAGCTCCATCACCCGCTTGACCCCTTCGAGGTTCAGACCTTCTGCCGTCAGTTCGCACACCCGGCGCAGGCGCTGGATGTCCCGTTCCGAGTAGCGGCGGCTCCCCCCGACGGTGCGCGCCGGGTCGATCAGCCCCCGCCGCTCGTAGATTCGCAGGGTCTGGGGATGCACCCCCGCCAGCTCGGCCGCCACCGAAATTACGTAGACCGCACGCCCGGACGGCTCCCCCAGCGTGCCACCGAAGAAGACACTCAAAGCTGTGCCTCCATGGTGTGGCGCGGCGAGTCGAAGGTGGCCTGGGCCAGCGCTTCGATGGCCTTCCGCTGTTCATCCGAGATCTCCTTGGGGACAACCACCTCCACGGTGACCAGGAGGTCCCCCACCCCCTCCTTCTTCGGGATCCCCCTGCCCTTGACGCGGAACGTCTTGCCCGGAGCGGTTCCCGCAGGGATCTTCACCTTGACCGGCTTCTCCAAGGTGGGCACGGTCACCGTGGTGCCGAGCACCGCTTCGGGAAAAGTCAGTGGAACCGCGACAGTGAGGTCTCTCCCTCGCCGGCCGAACAGAGGATGGCGCCGCACGTGCACCGTGACGAAAAGGTCCCCGGCGGGCCCGTTGTTGGAGCCCGGTACCCCCCGCCCCTTGATGCGGATCTTCTGGCCGTGGTCAACACCGGCAGGGATGCGAACCTTCACCTGGCGGGGCTTGTGCTCGATGCCGGTCCCCTGGCATACCGTGCATGCCTTCTCGATTCGGATGCCCCGACCGTTGCACTTGGGGCACGGCCTGGAGAAGGAAAAGAGCCCCTGGTTGTCGTCCAGCACCCCTCTCCCCTGGCAGTCGAGGCAAATCGATGGCTTGGTACCGCGCGCCGCACCGGTCCCCCCGCACCCGCTGCACACTGCGTCGCTCACCACGTTGACGACGGTGGTGACCCCTTCGATGGCATCCCGGAAATCGATGTGCAGTTCCGCCTCGATGTCCGCTCCCCGCTGCGGCCCCCCGAAGGCGCCTCCGCCGCCTGGACCAGGTCGGCCCCGGTTGAACAGCCCTCCGAAGATGTCACCCAGGTCGTTGATATTGAAGGAGAAGTTGCCCCCCCGCGCGCCGGAGCCCGCCCCGACGAAACCATGCTTGCGCACCTCGTCGTATTCCTTGCGTTTGGCCGGATCGCCGAGGACGTCGTAGGCGGCGGAGATCTCCTTGAACTTCTCCTCGGCCCCCGGGTTGGCGTCCGGATGGAACTGCTTGGCCAGCTTGCGATAGGCGCGGGTGATATCGCGCTCCGACGCTGCGGCGGGAACGCCAAGCGTCTTGTAGTAGTCCTTCTCGAACCATTCCCTATGGACACTCATGGCGCGCCTGCGAGACGCCAGACCGACCGGAGGAGGCACCCGTTCATCCTCGCACCTTCACCATGGCCGCACGGAGGACCCTCCCCTTCCAGCGATAACCCGCCCTCATCACCTCTACCACTGCCGGCTCCCCACCCTGGGCATCCGATGGACCGGCCGGCTCATGGGCGACCGCCTCGTGCTCGGAGGGGTCGAAAGCCTGACCATCGGGATCGATGCGCTCGAGCCCCTCCCTGGCGAGCGCCTCGGCGATACCGACCGCGATCATGTTCACCGCGTCCTCCACCGGCTGGCCCTGCGCAGCGTGGCGGCGCGCCAGGTCGACGGTGTCCAGGACGGGGAGCAACTTCTCGACCAGAGCCTCGGCGGCACGCTCGGCGGCCGCCGTCTCCTGCTTCATGGTTCTCTTTCGGTAGTTCTCGAAGTCAGCCTGAATCCTTCGCAAGGAATCAAGGTACTCGTCCCTTTCACGGCACACGTCGGCCAAGCGCTGTTCGGTAGAACCGACCGGCTCGTCGGGCGGTCGCGCTCCGGGCTCTCGCGATTCGGTGCGGTCAACACCGTCTTCCTCGGGAGCTATCGGGGCTCCCGGCGGGCGGGCGTGAGACACGGTAACTCCCCCCGCGTCCTGGTAAGCGCGGCGGGCCTCCCGCTGGAGGCGTTCCCGCTCGCGCCACCGCTCTGCCTCGGCGAGGGGATCGGTGAGCGACTCGTCGCCGGTTTCGGCCTCGACAAGGTGCGCCTCGACGCCGGCATCGCCGTCGTGGGGAAACGCGGTGTGCCGGGTCCCGGTCACGAACCCTGTTCGTCGACGATCTCGGCGTCGACGACCTCGTCGTCGGATGGCGTATTTCCTCCACCCGAGCCATTGCCCGGCATGGCCGAACCCTCCGCAGCCGACTGCTCGTAGAGCTTGCTGGCGAATTCCTGGCTGGCGGAGATCAGCTTGCCGGTGGCGTCCTTGATGGCGTCCACGTCCGAGCCTGCCAGAGCCTCCTTGAGC
This sequence comes from Actinomycetes bacterium, assembly GCA_021817065.1. Taxonomy (GTDB): domain Bacteria; phylum Actinomycetota; class Acidimicrobiia; order Acidimicrobiales; family JAKAVM01; genus JAKAWH01. The sequence continues at coordinate 3,972 of JAKAWH010000056.1, read as the reverse complement.
GAGGTGAGGGCCGACGTAACCGCTTCCTTCTCTGAACCGGAGAGCTTGTCGCTCTGCTCGCTCAGAAGCTTCTCGGTCCGGTAGACGAGGGTGTCAGCGTTGTTGCGCGCCTCGGCCTCGTCCTTGCGCCGGGAGTCTTCCTCGGCATGGGCTTCGGCATCCCTCACCATCCGATCGATGTCGTCCTTGCCGAGAGCCGACTGGCCGGTGATAGTGATCGACTGCTCTTTGCCAGTAGCGCGGTCCTTGGCGGAGACGTGCACAATGCCATTGGCGTCGATGTCAAAAGTCACCTCGATCTGTGGAATCCCCCGCGGCGCCGGTGGCAGATCGACCAGCTGGAACTTACCGAGAGTCTTGTTGTACATCGCCATCTCCCGCTCGCCCTGGAGAACGTGAATCTCCACCGAAGGCTGCCCGTCCTCTGCAGTGGTGAACACTTCGGTTCGCTTGGTGGGGATGGTTGTATTGCGCTCGATGAGCTTGGTCATGATCCCACCCTTGGTCTCGATGCCGAGAGAGAGGGGAGTCACGTCGAGAAGGAGGACGTCCTTCACTTCGCCCTTCAACACGCCGGCCTGGATAGTGGCACCGACCGCCACCACCTCGTCGGGGTTGACCCCCTTGTGGGGCTCCTTGCCGGTCAGGCCCTTCACAAGGTCCTGGATCGCCGGCATACGGGTCGAGCCTCCCACCAGGACCACATGGTCGATCTTGTCCTTGGTGAGGCCGGCATCCTTGATGGCCTGCTCAAAAGGCCCCCTGCAAGCTTCCACCAGGTCGGCGGTCATCTCGTCGAACTTGGAGCGGGCCAGCTTCTCCTCCAGGTGCTTGGGACCCTCCGAGGTGGCGGTGATGAACGGCAGGTTGACGGTGGTCTCCTGCACCGAGGACAGCTCGATCTTCGCCTTCTCAGCAGCCTCCTTGAGGCGCTGGAGGGCCATCTTGTCCCCGGCGAGGTCCACCCCTTCCTTGTCTTTGAAGGACTTGACCAGCCAATCGATCACCCTCTGGTCCCAATCGTCACCGCCCAGATGGGTGTTGCCGGAGGTGGACTTGACCTCGAACACTCCTTCTCCGATGTCGAGAATCGACACGTCGAACGTCCCGCCCCCCAAGTCGAACACCAGCACCGTCTGGTCGGCCCCCTCCTTGTCCAGGCCGTAGGCGAGAGCAGCGGCGGTGGGCTCGTTGATGATGCGGAGCACTTCCAGACCGGCGATCTGGCCGGCTTCCTTGGTGGCGGTGCGCTGGGCATCGTCGAAGTAGGCGGGAACGGTGATGACCGCCTGGTTGACCGTGTCTCCGAGGTAGCTCTCGGCATCCCGCTTCAGCTTCTGGAGGATGCGGGCGGAGATCTCCTGTGCGGTGTAATCCTTGCCGTCGATCTCGATGGCCCACGACGTCCCCATCTGGCGCTTGACCGACCGGATGGTGCGATCCGGGTTGGTGATCGCCTGGCGCTTGGCCACCTCGCCCACCAGCACCTCACCGGTCTTGGAAAAGCCGACCACCGATGGCGTGGTCCGGTTCCCCTCTGCGTTGGGGATGACCGTCGGCTCCCCCGCCTCCAGGACGCTGACCACCGAGTTGGTGGTCCCCAGGTCGATTCCTACTGCCTTCGGCATGACAAAACCTCCACGTCAGGTCTCTGTAAGACCTTACCTGATTATGATGACACTTGGCTGACCGCGATTATTATAACAAAGTTGAGCTGGATATTGTCAAGTACCCCCCGGACGCGCTCCTCCCTCCTGCACGCGGTCGAAGGTGAGCGAAGGCTTTGGGAAAAGGGGCGCTCCTTTTCCATCGTCCTCTACAATGCACTCGCCGGTTTTCTGCAACCGGCAGGGTGTACGGGGCCGAGGCGGAGACCAAACGACGACGCCAAGGATAGGAGCGAGGGGAATGAGTACCGAGAACGGTAGCGATGGCAGCCAACTACGCCGGGAGGTGCGGCGCATCGACTTGATCATGATCGCCCTGGGATCCATCGTGGGGGTGGGGTGGCTCTTCGCCACCGGTCGCGCCGCCAACATGGCAGGGCCCGCTTCGCTCATTTCCTGGGTCATCGGGGGAATTGCCGCTCTGAGCATCGCTCTCGTCTACGCCGAGC
>JAKAWH010000056.1:0-1846 GCA_021817065.1 Actinomycetes bacterium | reverse complement strand
ACCAGCGGCCGAGAGCCGGGAGGTGATCAACTTCCTCACTCCACACTGGAACTGGATGAACTCGCACAAGACTCACGAGGCGCTTTTCGCGATCCCCCTCATCTTGGTCTTCGTGGCGATCAACGCGTTTGCGGTGAAGATCTTCGCCCGGGTTACCACCATGGCCACCATCGTCAAGCTCATCCTGCCCCCGGTCACCATCGTCGCGATCCTGGCGGTGGCCACCCACTGGCACAACCTGACCGTCCACGGCTTCGCCCCCACCGGGGTCTCCGGCATCTTCAAGGCCACCTCGGCGGCCGGGGTGGTGTTTGCCTACCTTGGGTTCCGCGAGCCGGTGGAGATGGCCGGCGAGGCGAAGAACCCCCGCCACGACATCCCCTTCGCACTGATCACCGCCATCTTCTCTGCGATGGCCCTCTACATACTCCTCCAGCTCGCCTTCCTGGTGGCAATACCTCCCTCAGCGATACACCACGGCTGGTCGTCCATCTCCTACGACTCTCCGGTCGCCTCCGCGGCCAAGCTGGCCGGGCTGATCTGGCTGGGGGGACTGCTCACCGCCGAGTCGATCTTCTCTCCCGCGGTGACCGGGAACATCTACGTGGGCACCTCGACACGGGTTCTCTACGCTCTGGGCAAGAACCGCTACCTTCCACCCCACGTCGCCAGGGTCCATCCCCACACCGCGGTTCCTTTCGTCGCCCTCGCGGTCAGCTCCATCATGGCGGTCCTCTATCTCTCCCTCGGCTCGCTCATCGGGGTGATCACCGCTGCCACCGTCCTCACCTACATCTCCGGTCCGGTGTCCGCCGCGGTGATCCGTCGCCGCACCGATCGGGCCGACCGGGCCTTCCATCTCCCCGGCTTCCACATCCTCGGTCCCTTCGCCTTCGTGGCCGGAACCCTTCTCATCTACTGGAACGGCTTCGCCTCCAACTGGAAAGCGCTGCTCCTGGTGCTCTTCGGTCTCGCCTTCTACGTGGTCACCTCCAACTTCATCTGGCCTCACTACGCCAACCCGCCCAGCCCCCGACACATCAAGTCGGGGCTCTGGCTGGTGGCCTATTACATCGTCATGCTGGTGCTCTCCACTGTCGGGTCAGGGCAGTTCGGTTCTCCGCTCAACCACCACAAGGGCCTGATCGGCTTCCCCTTCGACACCGTGCTGGTCGCGATCATCGCCCTCGCCTTCTACCGGTGGGGCGTTGCCAGCGGGCTTCCCGATTGGGAGGAGCGGCCTCACTGGGAGAAGCCCCATCTCGCCATCGACGTTCCGGAGCCAGACGAGCCGCCGGAGCCGGCCGGGGAAATGGCTGGGGCAGCCGAGACGAGCTGACCACCTCAAGGAGGTAGGAAACAGGGGATGCAAAGCGAAAAGGCGGGCAACGGCCACCCGTTGCGCCGTGACGTCCGGCGCATCGACTTGATCATGATCGCACTGGGATCGATTGTCGGGGTTGGGTGGTTGTTCGCCACCGGTCGCGCCGCCAACATGGCAGGGCCCGCTTCGCTCATTTCCTGGGTCATCGGGGGAATTGCCGCTCTGAGCATCGCTCTCGTCTACGCCGAGCTGGGCTCTCTGCTCCCCGAGGCGGGTGCCACCGTCCGCTACCCCCACTTCAGCCACGGCTCGCTGGCCGGGTTCTCCATCGGCTGGGCCCAGTGGGTGTCCTTCGCCGCTACACCAGCGGCCGAGAGCCGGGAGGTGATCAACTTCCTCACTCCACACTGGAACTGGATGAACTCGCACAAGACTCACGAGGCGCTTTTCGCGATCCCCCTCATCTTGGTCTTCGTGGCGATCAACGCCTTTGCGGTGAAGATCTTCGCCCGGGTTACCACC
>JAKAWH010000160.1 GCA_021817065.1 Actinomycetes bacterium | reverse complement strand
CGTCCTCGACAGGGCCCGGCTGGGATGAGACGGCCGTCGGGGATCTTGATCTTCTTCGTGGGGTGGGCGACGACCTCGTGGGTGACCAACACGTGGTGGCGGGCGTGGGCGTGGGCGACGAGGTAGTAGTGGGCATCCTGCAGGAAGGTGGCGACGGCGGCCGGCTCGTACCCGGCGCCGTCAGGCCGGCTACGTCTCGAAGGGGGTGCCGTACCCGAACCCGACCGACCCCGAGCCCGGGGCGGTGCACCAGATCGACATGGTGGGGCCCAGCCACCTCGACGGAGCCATCGAGTTCCATGCCGTGAACCTCATCAACATCGGTTCCCACTGCGCGGGTAGCACGATCATTGCTGCCCCTCGCCCCACCTGGGTAGCGGCGGCGATCGCCGGGATGTGGGGGACACTCGGGGTCCCCGCCGTCGCCCAGTTCGACAACCATTCCAACTTCCGAGGAGCAATCCCACCGACATGGTCGATGTTCGGCCCGGTGGTGGCCACCTGCCTGGACCTCGACGTCGTCCCCCGGTTCATTCCTTTGCGTGAACCCTGGCGTAACGGTGTGGTCGAGCACTTCAACGACGTATGGGACAAGAGCTTCTTTCGGACTGACCGATTCACGAGTATCGACCACCTGGTGGGCGAGAACTCGGCCTTCGTCGCCTTCCACAATGAGCACCATCGGTACTCGGCCCACGGCGGGGCCAGCCCGAACGAGGTCTGGTCCGGCCGGACCTATCAGCCGCTTCTCCCCGGCTATGCCGTGCCCACCAGTCTCCCGGCCAAAGGTCGCATCGAAGTCGTCCGTTACATCCGTTCCAATCGCAGGCTCGATCTGTTCGGCAAACGACTTACTGTGGCTGAGGAGCACACGCACCAGTACGTCATCGCCACCATCAAGGTGCGTGCCAAGCAGCTCACCGTCGTCACCATGGATGGACAGATCGTTCACGACAGCGCCTTCGCCTTGTCCCGAATCCTCCGCTGAGGCGGAACGATATCCTGCGGATTCCGACCTGCCACTCTAGGAACGATGTCCTGCGGTCATTGGACCTGGGGAATCGCCGGAACGATGTCCTGCGGACTAAGAGCTAGCATGCGAGCATGGAGGCGTTCCCCGACGACATCTACACCGAGCGGGAGGCCGATCCTGACACGCTGGCCAACCTGGGTCCTCTGCGGGCGATGGCCGGCGTCTGGCAGAGCGCAGCCGGCGCTGATGTGCATCCGGCAGCCGGTGGTGACGAGCAGCAGGTCTATGTCGAACGCTATGAGCTCCAGCCGATCGACCCGCAGTCCAACGGGCCACAGCTCTTCTACGGACTGCGCTATCACATCCACATCGTCAAGCCGGGTGAGGTGGAGACGTTCCATGATCAGGTGGGTTACTGGCTGTGGGAACCCGCCGCCGAGGCGGTCACTTTCACCCTGACCATCCCGCGGGCCCAGGTCGCGCTGCTGGGTGGTCGCGCCACCTCCGGTGCCACCTCCTTCGAGGTCGTCGCAACTCGCGGCGATACTGCGTATGGCATCTGCTCAGGGCCCTTTCTCGAAGACGCCTTCCGGACGGTGGAGGTCCGGGTGAAGGTCGTAACGCATGTCGACGGAACGTGGACCTACGACGAGGACACGGTGATGCAGGTTCGCGGACGCGCCGATCTCGTTCACCACACCGATCGCAACACCCTCACCTTGATCGAGAAGCCGACGCCCAACCCACTGGTGCGATAGCCGCCTCGGCGGGCGTCACGGCGAGCTCAAAGGCTCGGTCCTGATGCCCGGCCGGCGTACTGTTCGCGCAGCGCCTTCTTGACCACCTTGCCGGTGCCCGCTCGGGGCCACTCGGTCCGCAGCTCGAGCTGCTCGGGCGTCTTCTGGGTCATGAGACCTGCTTCCCGGCAGAAGGCCCGTACCTCGTCCAGCGTGAGTAGATCGGCTCCTGTGGCCACCTGCACCACCGCACAGACCAGCTCGCCCCGATCATCGTCGGGCAGACCGATCACCGAGACCTCGGTCACCTTCGGGTACCTGTACAGCACGGCCTCGACCTCCGTGGCACTGATGGTCTCACCCTCCTGGCCGGCCGACGCCTCGGCACCGTCGAGCCGTACGATGCGGACGTCTGCCCCCGGTACCGGCCGGCCGTCGGTGTTTGCGAGCTGTTCGTCGGTGTCATGAGGTGAGCCGTTGGTGATCATCGGCACCTCGGTCATTCCGTAACCGTGGACCACACCCCGCCCGCCGATCTCATCGCGCACGTCGAAGTGGATCTTTGGTGGTTTCGGCGCGCCACCGCCCGGCATCAGGCGCAAGGTGGGAAGAATGGGCTCGTTGGGCGTCTTGCGCTGCTCGGCCAGGTAGGAAACGTAGAAGGCAGTGCTCCCGCCGACCATGGTGACGCCGTGCTGGCGGAACAGGGACAGCTGCGCGGGTGCCGAGAATGCCTCGGCCAGAACGGCGGGGAAGCCGACACTGAGCATGGCGATGAGGTAGTCGGGTCCGGCGATGTGGGCAAAGGGAAAGGCGATCGACCCGACATCGGCAGGAGACATGTCGAGGGCGCCCGCCGGCACTCCCACCGGCGGAGGCGGGAAGGTGTCTGGCTCTCCGTCGGGCAGGTCATCATCGACGACCAGAATCTCGGGTGGGCGGCCCATCCTCTGGATGGACCGCTCGGCCAGCGCCAGGTAGTCCGTGTCCCGCCACTGCCGGGGGATGCACAGGAGCGTCGATCCGGTCTGTCGGAGGGCGAACCCGACTGCGCGCTCCCGGTAGAGGTGGATGATGGGGTTCTGGACGGCGCCCAGACGGCTGAGGGCGATGGAGAGGATCACGGTGTCGATCCGGGTCGGGAGCTGCCAGGACACCTTGGTACCCTCGCCGACTCCTCGGCCGGCACGGACGGCGCGCCGCAGGTCAACCTCGATCACTACACGCGCGTGCTGTCCGAGCATCGGTTCGCTGCCGCACGCGGTATAGATCTGATCATCGATGCCGAGTTGGGCGGCGTGATCGATTTCGACGCCCTCGACCGAGCCATCCGAGCAGAGTGGATGACGCTCGACGAGGCGAAGGTGACGCTCCGAGAAAAGGGGGCCAAGCTCCACAGCGCTCGAACGCGAGGGGACCTGACCGACTACCGGCTGCCTCCTCCGTACCAGGGTGATGACGAGACCCACCGTGTGGGCCTCATGAGGCATGAAGTGGATATGTACCTCGGAACCCTGGAGCCTCCGGTGGGCGCGATTACGACGACGGAAGCAATGGCGATCCTCGGCCTCCAGCGTGCACGTACTGGAGTGCTCTCACATCAGTGTGGCTGGATTGTAGGCCGTCACCCAGTGACCGCCGAGAAATTTCGTTAGCGAGGCGTTGAGATGACACGCGCGTAGTTCGCCGTGGTAGGCAACAGGGCTCGACCAACGTTCGAAGGCAGGAGGAGCCCCGTTGCCCAGACTGG
>JAKAWH010000159.1 GCA_021817065.1 Actinomycetes bacterium | reverse complement strand
CGAGTTACCCCAGGATGTCGTGTTGGGAGCCTCCTCGGGCACCGAGCTGAAAGCAAGGTGAGAGAGTTCGGGTGAGCTGCTGTACTGAACGGTTGCCATGGATGTTCCTCTCTCCAGAACCGACAGGGTGAGTGGTTACCCGGTCAGGATAAGCGCAATCGCCGGGCTTTCCTATCCGTAGAAGGGAGTGAATCGGGCCGGCATTTAGATGGGGTTCGATGCGACCGAAGTAGGGGATGCGAAGAGCGCGCGGCGTCCAATGGCGCGCGGGACATCATCAGATTCAGCGCCTATCGGTGCAGGCTCTGATCAGGTGGAGTTACGCTCCAACTCCAGTCAGGAGGGGGCGGAGGCGGTCGAGCACGGCCGGGTCGTCGATGGTGGAGGGGACCGGTTCATCGTGGCCGTCGGCGATGCCCCGCATAGTCTTGCGGAGAATCTTGCCCGAGCGGGTCTTGGGGAGGGCCGCCACCACGTCGACGGCGGTGAGAACTGCGACGGGGCCGATATACTCGCGCACCCAGAGGGTGAGCTGGGCGGCGAGCAGGTTGGGGTCGATGGTGGATCCGGTCTTGAGGACCACGAAGGCCCTGGGAGCCTGACCGGTTACCGGGTCTTTCACTCCGATCACCGCACATTCGGCCACGTCAGGATGGTTGGAAATCACCTCTTCCATCGCGCCGGTGGTAAGCCGGTATCCGGCCACGTTGATGACGTCATCGGTACGGCCCATGATATGAATGTACCCGTCGTCGTCGAAATGGCCGGTGTCGCCGGTGCAGTAGTACCCGCCGGATTGAGAGGAATGCGAATCATGTTTGGCGACGTAGGAGCGGAACTCCGGAGTCGTGGGTGCATTCCCGGTGAAACGGGAAAGATATGCGTCGATGTATCCCTGATCGTTGTGCCACAAGGTGGGCAGGGTGCCCGGTGGCAGGGGAAGTTTGACCACGATGTTCCCGTCGGTCCCGGTCTCGACCGGGTTTCCCAGGGCATTGACAACTGCAATGTCGTAGCCGGCGACCGGAACGGTGGGTGAGCCAGGCTTGACCGGGAGGGGATCGAGCCCCATGTGGTTGGCCGCCATCGGCCAGCCGCTCTCGGTCTGCCACCAGTGGTCGATGACCGGGATTCCGAGCAGCTCGCTCGCCCACAGGTAGGTATCGGGGTCGAGCCGCTCGCCGGCGAGGAACAGGTACTTCAGGCTGGAGAGGTCCGCATTGCTGGCGAACAATCCTTTTGGATCCTCTTTCTTGATGGAACGGATGGAGGTGGGGGCGGTGAAGAGGACATTGACACCGTGCTCGGCGATCACCCGCCAGAATGCTCCGGCGTTGGGAGTCCCTACCGGCTTGCCTTCGTAGAGGACGGTGGTGCATCCGGTGATGAGGGGGGCGTAGACGATGTAGGAGTGCCCCACTACCCATCCCACGTCCGATGCGGCCCAGTAGACCTCGCCCGGATGCGCGTCGTAGATGTTGGCCATCGACCAGCGGAGGGCGACCGCATGGCCGCCGTTGTCGCGCACGATGCCTTTTGGCCGGCCGGTGGTTCCCGAGGTGTAGAGGATGTAGAGCGGGTCAGTGGCGGCCAGCGGAACGCATTCGACCGGCCCGGACAGCATTGCTGTCTCCCAGTCCATGTCGGTCGGGCCGAGGGTGGCCACCGCCTGGGGTCGCTGCACGATGACGGTGTGTTGAGGAATGTGGCCAGAAAGAGCTATCGCGCGGTCGAGGAGGGGCTTGTACTCGATCAACCTGCTCACCTCGATCCCGCAGGACGCCGAGACGATCACCTTGGGCAGTGCATCCCGGATGCGGGCTCCCAGCTCGGGGGCAGCGAACCCCCCGAACACCACCGAGTGCACCGCACCGATCCGGGCACAGGCCAGCATGGCCACAACTGCTTCAGGCACCATCGGCATGTAGATGAGGACCCGGTCGCCTTTGGCGACCCCGAGGGCGACCAGGGCCCCGGCGAAGCGGGCCACCTGGTCGGTCAGCTCGGCATAGGTGTAGCTCTCTTTAGTGCCGGTAACCGGGCTGTCGTAGATGAGCGCTACCTGGTCGGCCCGCCCGTTTTCCACGTGACGGTCGAGCGCGTTGTAGCAGGTGTTCATCTGACCATCGGGGAACCAGCGGTAGAAGGGAGGCGAGGAGGCATCGAGGATCTTCTCGGGTTGGCGATACCAGGTGATCTCCCTGGCTGCTTCTCCCCAGAACCCCTCCATGTCGTCCAGGCTGCGGCGGAATGCCTGGTGATAGATGCTTCCGGTGACGGTGCTGGAAGTAGCGGTCGCCGTGCTCGTGTCGGCCATCGCCGTGCTCGTGTCGGTTATCGCCGTGCTCGTGTCGGCCATCGCCGTGCTCGTGTCGGTTATCGCCGTGCTCGTGTCGGTTATCGCCGTGCTCGTGTCGGCCATCGCCGTGCTCGTGTCGGCCATCGCCGTGCTCGTGTCGGTCATCGCCGTGCTCGTGTCGGTCATCGCAGCTATGGTGTCGGTCATCGCTGGCCCTGTGCACCCTTGAGTGGCCACACCGGCAGCACCTCTCGTTTGTAAGCGGCTTCGCATACCTCGGCACACGACAGGTACCCTGCTATGGCTGCCGCAACCAGCCCCAGCCAGCCTCCTGCATGGACCAGCGAGGTGCTGCCCCCGTAGTTGCCGGAGCCGAGCACGAAGAAGGTGGCTACCAAGTCCAGGAGGGCCAGGTTCACCAGCAGGTTGGTCCGGAAGGATGCCACCCACATCCAGAAGGTGAAGATGCCGAAGGCGAAGAGGAACAATCCCAGTGCGTGACCCACTGCGGCGGCAGGAACCGCCTTGAGGAAGAACTCCACGATGGCGAACAGCGACAGCCAGAATGCCCCGAAGCTGGAAAAGAGCACGCCCCCGAAGGTGTGGCCGGTGCGCAACTGGATCATGCCGGCGGCAAGCTGGGTGAGCCCACCGAACATGAGGGCGACCCCGAACACCACTGGTTGCACTCGTTGATCGACCAGACCGGCATTCACCATGCTCAACATGAAAGTGGTCACCGCAAAGGCGGCAAGGGCCAACGGCGCCGAGTTACCCCAGGATGTCGTGTTGGGAGCCTCCTCGGGCACCGAGCTGAAAGCAAGGTGAGAGAGTTCGGGTGAGCTGCTGTACTGAACGGTTGCCATGGATGTTCCTCCCCAGATTGGCGCGCGCGGTGCGCGCCTCCAGGGAAAGGGTAAGCGCCATCTTCGTGCTCGCCTATCCGTAGGAAGTGGGGATCAGCACCCTACTTTCGTAGGGTGCTTTCCATACCCAAGGGAGCGATCGAGATCTGACGGAGGGAGCGGCGGGATTGGGATCCGGCCGAGCTTCAACTTCTTGACGCGCTCGACAGCGGCGTACTGATCGACCGTTCACCTCAGGGCCGAGTCACCGCCATTGACATCTCGGGCATCCTGCAACGATGGACCGTCACACTTCTCACGCCATTCGACGCTGCCTCGCGGATATTGACCGCGGCATTGTGATCGGCGTGGTCTTGATGTCCACAGGCCACACAGGCGAAGATCCGCCCGCAGCCGGGGCGGTTGGCTGGGTCTACC
>JAKAWH010000055.1 GCA_021817065.1 Actinomycetes bacterium | reverse complement strand
TGCGCTGCGGCTCCCGCCCCTTGTGCGTTCCCCTGCGCTGCGGCGACCCTCGCCCCTTGTGCGTTCCCCTGCGCTGCGGCGACCCGTCCGGCCAACCGCGCTCCATGGAGATGGCACACCGCCAGCGCCAGGGCATCGGTGGCGTCCGGTGGCCGTGGCGGTTGGTCGATCCCGGTGAGAGCTGCCACCATGCGCGCCACCTGTTGCTTGCCGGCAGCGCCGTAACCAGTCACCGCCTGCTTCACCTCGTTGGCGGTGTACTGGACCACCTCGACTCCCGCCAGAGCGGCTGCAGCCAGCGCCAGCCCGCTCGCCTGACCGACCGACATCGCGGTCCGAACATTGGTCTGGAAGAAGACCCGCTCCACTGCAACCACGTCGGGGCTGAGATCGGTGAGAAGAGCGGTGAGGTCCGCCCACAGCATCGCTAGACGCCTCGGCAAATCCAGATCGAGCGGAGTGGTCGCCACTCCCGCCGCCACCGCGCGCAGGCGTGACCCCTCGCGGGTCACGAGGCCGTACCCGCAACGGGATAGTCCGGGGTCGATTCCTAAGACGAACACCAGTTCGCTAGAATAGTCGGCGGTACAGCACGACTGGTGGATGATGCCGGGGCTTCCGGGACGGGGCCTTCCCCGGCTATCCTGACCGGCGACAACCACAATGAGGAGTCCTCGATAGATCATGTCCGGCCACTCGAAATGGGCGACCACCAAGCACCGCAAGGCTGCCGTCGACAAGACCCGCGGCAAGCTCTTCGCCAAACTGATACGCCAGGTAGAGGTCGCTGCCCGGGAGGGCGGAGGCGATCTCGACTCCAACGCCACGCTGCGCACCATGTTCCAGAAGGCTCGGGACGCCAGTGTCCCCATCGACACCATCGAGCGGGCGATCAAACGGGGCACTGGCGAGTTGGAAGGCGTCCGCTACGAAGCAATCTCCTACGAGGGATACGCACCCGCCGGGGTGGCTGTCTACGTCGAGGTACTAACCGACAATAGGAACCGCACCGGGGCGGAGATCCGCAACATCTTCTCCCGCTCCGGTGGATCCCCGGCTGAGCCGGGCGCTGTTTCCTGGCAGTTCAAGCGGGCAGGAATCGTGGTGGTCCCCGGAAATGCCGAGGAAGACGACGTCATGCTGGCTGCCGCTGACGCCGGCGCCGAGGACGTCACCCGGGAAGGCGACACCTGGGAAGTCACCTGCCCTCCCGACACGCTGCACATGGTACGCACTTCGCTGGAGGGATCCGGCTTCACCATCGAGCGGGCCGAGCTGACCATGGTCCCCACCACCACCGTTGCGATCACCGACAAATCCGACGTTGCGAAGATCATTCGCCTCATCGACGCGCTGGAGGACCACGACGACGTGCAGAACGTGTTCGCCAATTTCGACGCCCCCGATGAGATACTCGATGCAGTAATGGCCGAAGCGGGCTGAGTTCCATCTGCGGTCTGAGACGGGAGAGGCCGCCCCGTGCCGGCTGACGTCTTTGTTACCCTGAGTCGGTGCGCAAGAAGATAGTGATATCTGCACTGACGACTGTGGTGGCCGTAGGGGGCGCTACAGGGCTGACCGTGGCCCTCCACGGCGGCGGGAGCTCCGGCCGTCATGGTCACAGGGAAACCCATCAAGCCCTGGCCGTCACCGGCCAGCCTTCACGGGCAAAGGCTGGGAGCACCCATTCGGGGTCGTCGCCCGGTTCGGGCGGAGCAGTAACGGCGGGTGGAGGTGCAGAACCCGGGGGGACGGCCCCAACCTCCACATCGATTCCCCGGGGTGCGCCGCCGACCTTCCCAACCCTGCCGCCGACAACCGTGCCATCGCCATACCAGAACGCCTGCACCGCGCGGGTCTCGAACCCCGATCCTGCTGCGGGGACGGAGGAGTCGGTTTATGTGTCCAGTGAGCTACCGAACGCGGGAACGTTCGTGACGGTTCATTATGCGAGCGGAGATATGTCCTTCGGCGGCGAGACCACCTCCTTGGGAGAGGCCAATGTCAATTTCGTGGTGTCTCCCGCACAACCAGGCCAGCAAGTGCTGATCAGCGTCGTGGTCGGCGACCGGACCGGCTGCTCGGCAGCGTTCGTGATTGGATGAACAAGTGGGCGTCCCCGAAGGTGTACGCCTGGCCGTTCGAGTTGGTTAGGTAGTAGCCACGCCCGTCGAAGGTGGGGGTTATGGCAGTGAACCCGGAGAGACCGTAACCACCGTCGGAGCCGTAGAAAGGTGCGCTCCCGAACGCGAACACACCGCCATCGGCGGCTACCAGCCAGTAACCGGTTCCATTGGGGGTGGCAGCCATACCGGTGATCGGCTTGTCGAGCGTGAGGTTACCGAGCGACCCATAGAAACCGATGTTCCCGAAGGTGAATACTCCCCCGTCGGAGGCGACCTCCCAGTAGCCGGCGTTACCAGGCGCCATCGCCATTCCCACCACCGGCTTGTTCAGAGTGTGTCCGCCAATGGACCCGAAGAAAGGAGCACTACCGAACGCGAACACCCCGCCATCGGAAGCGACCAGGTAGTAGCCGCCCACCGCACCCGACGAGTGGGCCACGTACGAAGAACCCGACGAATTGAAGAGGATCATTCCGACGATAGGAGCATCAAGGTGAACCGCGTTGTTTCCACCTGCAGGCAGCGACGGGTTGAGCTGGCTTATCCCACCAAGATAGTTCGCACCGTCTCCGGTGAAGAGGTCGCCCGAGGAGTCCACCACGAAGACCCCCCCTCCGGAAGACTCCACTGCCGACACGACCGGCGCCGGCGGGATGGCCTGGATGATCTGCTGAAGAGCGCTCAGGGTTCCCTGGTTGAGCGGGATGTCCGCTCCACCCTGGGAACTGCTCACCGGCGGCGCCGCCGGCAGCCCGGGAATCGACGGTGGCGTACCGGCAATCGTGGTGGTCGTGCTTGTCGTGGTGGTCGTGGAACCCGGAGCACTGGTAGAGGTCGGCGCCGACGTGGTAGAGGTGGTGGTGGAAGTCGAGGTTGTCGATGTGGTGGACGTTGTCGAGGTGGTCGTCGTCGTGACCGGGTTGGACGGAGGGGAAGGGGACGGAGAGGGAGAGGGAGCGGGGGCACTCGGGGTAACCGAGCCGGACGCTGGCGAGTAGGCGCCGGTCCCCACGCTGTTGGTGGCAGCCACCTCGAAGGTGTAGGTGGTCCCGTTGGTGAGGCCGCTCACCGTGAGGGAGGTGGAGGTAGAGGTACCGGTCTGGACGACAGTGGTCCCCTGGAATGTCTCTACCGTGTAGGAGGTGATGGAGGCTCCGCCGTTGCTGGCTGGCGCTGACCAGGTGAGGCTCACCTGACCATTGCCCGCAGAGCCGGTCGGCGCCGGTGGGGCATCAGGAACCGTCGCGATGCCGCTGGTCGGTGTCACCGCATTGGAGGCCGCCGAGGATGGACTGGAGCCCTGGGCGTTGGTGGCGACCACCGAGAAGGTGTAAGAGGTTCCATTGGTCAGCCCGGTCACGGTGGTGCTGGTGGAAGTACCGCCCACCGTGGCAGTAAACCCTCCGGGGGACGAGGTCACCGTGTAGCCGGTGATAACCGAACCCCCGTTGGATGCAGGGGCGGTCCAGCTCACCGACGCCTGCCCGTTGCCGGCGCTGGCGACCACCGCGGTGGGACTCCCGGGAACAGTGGCCGGGGTCACTGCGTTCGACGCCGTCGAATAGGTCCCGTAGCCGCCCGTATCGGCAGCAGCTACCTCGAAGGTGTACGCGGTTCCGTTGGTGAGCCCGGTTACGGTCTCCGAAGTTCCGGTTCCGAAGGTTGTGGTGCTTGCAACGGTGGTTCCCACCAGGGCTTCCACCGAGTAGCCGGTTATGGAGCACCCCGACGGTGGGATAGGAGCGGTCCAGGTCACCGACGCTTGGCTGTTGCCCGCGGTCGCGCTAGCCGCTGTGGGAGCTGCAGGAACTGAACAGGAAGTGGCATAAGCAAGGGTGGTCGCGGTGGCCAGACCGGCCGATGCCAGGACGACCGTGGCAGCGACCATCAGCCGGCGGCGCGCCAGGGTGCGCTGGAGACCGCGGCGGCGCGTCAGACGGAACAGATACTGCTTGATCATGTGTTGGATCTCCTAGTTGGTCGGGAGGGGCCGCTCAGCCGAGGTTAAGGGTCACGCCGGAAGCTGGCACCGTCTGTGCGGTTGCCGCATTTTGATTGGGACTGTCTGTGGTGTCACCATCGGGAGGCACCACACTGATCGTGTAGGTACCGCCGACCGGGAGGAACATCGAGAAGGCACCCCCGGTGCCCGAGACGGTGGAAACCACTGTGCAATTGGAACTGCAACCGTTGAGCGCCGCACTGACGATGGCACCTACCACAGGATGTCCACCGTTGGCGATCGACTGATCGACCGTGCCGCTGAAGTTGTCGGACGTCAGCGTCACGTTCTGGGTCACCGTACCCGAAGCGGGAACGGTCAGCGACGCCGTGCCGTCGAAGCAGTTGGTGCAGCCGCTGTAGGGGGCATGGGCCACCAGGGTATAGGTGCCGGCTGGGAGGCTGAGGCTGAAGTTGCCAGTGGAGTCGGTGAAGGCATGCGCGCCGGTCACCGGGGCTCCAGAGCTATTGAGCACGTCCACCCCGGTATAGGGCACGGGGGTGGTGCCGTCCGGCTGGAACACCGTGCCGGTGACGTTTGGCGCCTGGAACTGGATGGTGGCAGTAGCAGGCGACGCGGTTCCAGTGCCGTTTACCGTGATCGTGCTGGACGAGGTGGGCACCGATGAGGTGCTGTCCGGCGGGGGAAATGCGGTCAAGATCACGCTGGAGCTCGCCGGTAGGGACATCGCAAAAGTCCCATCGAGCCCGGTCAAGGCACCCGCATCGATCGGGTTGCCGGAGGTGGCATCGAATGCCTGCACCCAGACATTCGCGACGGTGTGCCCGGATGAATCCTCAACTGTGCCGGTGAAGTTGGGGCTTCCGAAGTCGATCGTCATGGCCGACCCCGAGCAGGTCGCGGTGCCCCCCGTGGCGCTCCCGCAACTTGCGAGCGCTCCCCCGGTGATGGCCACCGAGGCAATGGTCACCTGGGTTGAGGCAGCCGGGTTGGTGAAGGGCGGGTGGACGATCAGGTCGTAAGTTCCATTCGGGAGGGCGAGACTGAACGCACCGCTGGCGTTGGTCATACCGAATTCGTTCGGAACGTCCGACTGGGTCGTGTGGTTACGCACCTCGACGAAGGCGCCGGCGACTGGGGTTGTGCCGTTGGACTCATATAACGTGCCGCTCACGTTGGAGGCGATCAGGTTGATGGTCACCGGGCACGAGGTGCACGTACCTCCCGCGCCAACGGTGATCGAAACCGAGCCAGGCCCGTCGGTGGTCGTCCCGTTCCATGGCGGCATGGCTGTAACCGTGTAGGTCCCGGGCGGAAGGCTGAGCCCGAAGTTCCCGCTGGAGTCGGTGTTGGCCCATGCATCGACCCAGTTCCCGCTGGAGTCCTGAACGTTGATGTTCGCGTTGGCTAGGACAACGCCGCCGGAGCTCTTGACCACGCCGGTCACATTGGGAGCAACAAGTGCGATGTTCACCTTGCCTGAGACCAGCGAGCAGTTCGACCCGGTCACGCCCGTGACCGATCCCCCGCTCACGGTGACTCCGGTGCATGTGGTGACCGTGTAGCCGACGTTACCGGGGGGCGGGAAGACCGTCAGGTCGTAAGTGCCGTTGGGGAGCGACATGCCGAAGGATCCGTCTGAGCCGCTCATGCCGTAGGAGCCGTCGACCGGCCGCCCGCTCTGGGTAGGTTCCACGAAGGCATTGGCAACCGCTGTTCCGCTGGAGGTGACCACGCCGCTCACGTTGGGGGAGGCGAACGTGATGTCCTCATCCGTGCCATTTTGAGTGCAACCAGTGCCGGTGAACGTGGTGACCGCAGCCGGCGTGCCCGAGATCGACACAGTGCACGACGTGGGGGATGTGGTGGTGCCGCCGCCGAAAGGTGGGAACGCGGTCAGCGTATATGTTCCCGCAGGCAGGGTTAGCGAATAGGCGCCGGAGCCGTCTGTGCCCGCAAAAGACCCGGGTAGATATTGCCCACTTGCCGTGTCCTGAACGTTGATGCCCACGCCGGGCATTCCGGTGGTGGTCCCCGGTGCGTAGACGAAACCGTGCACGTTGGGCGTGGTGAGGTCGATGTTCACCGGATTGGTGGCACCAGTCAGCGCGCCCCCCGAAACGGTGATGTTCACCGACCCAGTCCCGAATCCGCCGGAATTGTCAAAGGGCGGCATGGCGGTCAATGAGTAGCTTCCGTCAGGAAGGTTAAGAGCATATTTCCCGCTCTGATCGGTTCCTGCCCAGATGTTCAGAGGTTGCTGGGTGGTGGTATTGAACACCTGGATCCCGGTGTTGGACACAGGAGTGATTCCGTCGGGCTCCAACACCTGCCCGAACACGTTCGGGCTGGACAAGTCGATGTCGACCAAGCCACTGGCAAGCGAGCACCCGGTGCCTGAGACAGCGGTGACGACGGCAGGACTTCCCGACACGGTGACCATACAGGTCGCGGGGGTGTAGGGGGAGCTGCCCGTGGAGTCGAAGGGCGGTTGAGCGGTGATCTGGTAGGTCCCATCCACCAGAGAGAGCCCCCAGGTCCCGGTGCTCCCACTCTGAGCAAATGAATTGGCAACGAATTGATTTGTGGTGGTGTCGAAGGCTTGGATGAACGACCCGCTGACCGCAGTGGTTCCGCCCGGCGCGTAGACGATGCCATTCACGTTCGGCTGGGTCAGGGTGATGTCGACCTGGCCACCGGTCAGCGTGCAACCGGTGCCGGTGACCGAAGTGACCGCAGCCGGAGTGCCCGACAGCGTTACCGTGCAGGCCGTGGCTGCATAGGAGGTCCCTCCAGATGATGTCATCGGCGGGTTGGCATTGACGGTGAACGTCCCGTCCGGCAAGGTCATTCCAAAGGTGCCGCTGCTGTCGGTCTGTGCGAACGCGCCGTTGACCGGCTGGCCGGTAGTGGGATCGTTCACCGAAAGGTAGCTGTACTGCACCCCGGTGGTGGTCCCCGGCGCGTAGACCTTTCCGGTCAGGTTAGCGAGGGGCAGGGTGATGTTTGGCGAGCCTGCGGTGATGGTGCCGCTCGAGCCAACGGTGATGGTGGTCTCCCCCTGGGTGCAGTTGCTGCAACCGGTGGGCGGAGGGAAGGCGTTGATGTTGTAGGTGCCTGCCGGCAGGTAGATGCCGTACTTGCCGGTGCTGTCGGTTTGCTCAAAGGCGTTCTGTACCGGCAGGTTGGTGGTCGGGTCGTCTGCCTGTATGTAGGCGTTGGCAACTCCGGTGGTGGTTCCGGGCGCGTAGACGAACCCGGTCACGTTCGGGGCTTGCAGGGTGACATTCACCGGATTGGAGCCGGTGGCACCATTGACCTGAGTGACCACCCCCCCGCTCACGGTCACGGTCACAGACCCGCTGACCACGTTGGAACCCATCGGCGGGTTGACCTGGAGGGTCCAGGTCCCATCGGGTAGGTAGAGGGAGTAGCTGCCGCTGGAGTTGGTGGTGGCAAAAGCGCCGGAAGGACCAGGAGTAGTGCTCATCGCGTTGATACCGGCGTTGGCGACTCCCTGGCCTGCCGGGTCGAGAACCTGCCCGGTGACGTTCGGAGTATTGAGGGTGATGTTGTCAGGAGCTGCAGGCGAAGGTACACCTGCCGAGCTGACGGTGACGCTGATCTGGGCGGCGGCACACGGGGTGGAACAACCCGAGGAAGGAGGGTTGGCGCTAATGGCGTAGGTGGTGCCACTGGTGCCGCCCGGCATATAGATGCCATAGCTGCCGTCTGCGGCCATTTGCAAATTGGAGGTCATCGTGCCTCCCGGGTTACTCCATCCCATGCCGGCGCCTGCCAAGCCGGTGGTGCCACTGGTGGTACCGGGTGGGTAGATGTAGCCATAGACGTTGGCGCCTTGCAGGGTGATGTTCTGGGTGATCGGGCTCGTACCCACCGTGATCGGGGTGCTGGTGGAGACTGCGCAACCAGATCCGCAGCTCGCCGGCGGCGGTGGATTGGCATCGAGAGTGTAAGCAGTCCCCCCGGCCGAGCCGGCAAGGTACAGGGCGAAGGCCCCGGTGCTGCTGGTGTTTGCGTATACACCAGGAATCTGCTGTCCGGATGAATCGGTGACCTGGACGTTCACACCCTGGACCCCGGTGGTTGTCCCCGGCGCGTAGACGAATCCGGTGACATTGGCTGCGTTGAGGGTGATGTTGTCAGGAGCTGCAGGCGAAGGTACACCTGCCGAGCTGACGGTGACGCTGAGCTGGGCGGCGGCACACGGGGTGGAGCAACCCGAAGAAGGAGGGTTGGCGGTAATGGTGTAGGTGGTGCCACTGGTGCCGCCCGGCAAATAGATGCCATAGCTGCCGTCTGCGTCCGAACTGGTGGAGCTACTCATGCCCGTTGAGCTGCTCCCTACGATGTCGGCGTTAATCAAGCCTGTGGTACCACTGGTGGTACCGGGAGGATAGATGTATCCGTAGACGTTGGCGCTTTGCAGGGTGATGTTCTGGGTGATGGGGCTCGTGCCTACCGTGATCGGGGTGCTGGTGGAGACCGCACAACCGGATGCACAGCTCGCCGGCGCTGGCGGAAAGGTATCCAGAGTGTAGGCAGTTCCACCGGCGGTGCCAGC
The DNA here is from genome assembly GCA_021817065.1 of Actinomycetes bacterium. Lineage (GTDB taxonomy): Bacteria > Actinomycetota > Acidimicrobiia > Acidimicrobiales > JAKAVM01 > JAKAWH01. The sequence goes on along the minus strand of JAKAWH010000055.1, from coordinate 11,688 downwards.
GAGATACAGAGCAAAGGCCCCGGTGCTGTCGGTGACTACGCCTCCACCAGGAGTCGGCTGTCCGGATGGATTTAGGGTCTCGACATACACACCCTGGACCCCGGTGGTGGTCCCCGGCGCGTAGACGAATCCGGTGACATCGGCAGCGTAAATCGAATAGGCGGGCGTGTCGACTGCCCCTGTGTCCGACGAAGTCGACACTGCTATCACGTCGCCGGTTCCCGCTGCGGGATTGGTGACACCGTTGGCGACCACGGTCACCGCTGTGCTGGTACCGATCGTTATCGAGGTCGGGATGGTGATGGTGACGGTGGCGCTGGCACCCCCAGAGATGGTGGTAACTGCCGTCCCGTTCACCAAGTAGCCGGAGGCCGCCGAGGGAAAGACCGTCCCGGACGGGGCGGCCAGGGTAACCGTGCCTGTTCCACCGGTCAGCGCCCCGCTGGTCGAGGTGGTGAAGCCCACTGAGTAGATGCCCTGCATTCCCGCAACGTTTGTGGAGGGAGAAGGTCCGGTCACACTGGTCACCGACGTAGCCGCCGAGGCCGGGGTGGCCACCAGGCCGAGTGCCACCATACCGGTGGTGGCAAGCAACGCCAAGCGAGCGATCACGACATGCCTGGCAACCCGGAACCTGCCAGAACCACCGAAGAAACCGAGGGTATCTCCCTGGAACCGACCGTGACCCGCATCCGCTCTTTCCATCGTGAGTCCCTCCTTGAATTCAGTGGCCCGATTGGCATCGGCCCCTCCGGGTGCGGACTTTAGCATCGACCGATCGCGATTGCTCAGGAAGTTGGCCAGGACTAGGCCGGCGGGACGACGAGCAACTCCGGGAGAAACCGAACTGGGCGCATGCCGCCGGACGGGTAGCGGCCTACAGATCCAGCGCCATCGCGTGGATACGAGCGTCTCCAGCCAGCTCCGGGTGGAACGAGCAGGCGGTCGCATTCGCTTCCCGGCACACCACCGGGATGCCGTCGGAGGTACGGGCGAGCACTTCGACGCCGGGCCCCACCCGCTCGACAACCGGAGCCCGGATGAACACCGCACGAACCGGGCCGCCCTCCAGGCCGGCGACCGCCAGATCGGTTTCGAAAGAAGCCACCTGCCGGCCATATCCGTTACGCCGCACCGCCATATCGATCGCCGAAAAGGACTTCTGGTCGTGGCGCCCATCCACTACCTCCGAAGCGAGCAGGATCATCCCCGCGCAGGTGCCCAGGACCGGAATCCCCCCTGCCAGCGCCTTGGCGATGGCCTCGTCCAAGCCCGACGAGGCCATCAAGAGTCCGATGGTGGTCGACTCGCCTCCCGGGAGCACCAAGGCATCCACCCCGTCCAGGTCACCGGCCCTCCTCACCTCCACCACATCTGCCCCCAGGGAATCCAGCACCGACCGGTGCTCTCCCACGTCCCCTTGGAGCGCGAGTATCCCGACACGTCTCATAGTGGATCCCGGTGCTCTCCCACGTCCCCTTGGAGCGCGAGTATCCCGACCCGGGTCATGCCGGGCCCAGGGGCACTACCACCCGCGATCGGCGAGGCGAATGTCGATCTCGGCGATGTCCTGGCCGGCCATCGGCGTCCCCAGCCCCCGCGACACCTTGGCGACAATCGCCGCATCGGTGAAATGGGCAGTTGCTTCCACGATGGCCCGCGCCCGACGCTGCGGGTCCTCGCTCTTGAATATCCCCGAACCGACGAACACCGCCTCCGCACCAAGTTGCATCACCAGCGAGGCGTCGGTTGGTGTCGCCAGACCCCCGGCGCAGAAAAGCGGCACGGGCAAGCGGCCAGTCTCAGCCACCTCGGCGACCAGGTCGAGCGGAGCGGCGAGCTCCTTGGCCCACCGGTAGACCTCCGCCGAGTCCGCCTGGGTGAGCTTGCGGATGTCCCCGATGATCGACCGGAGATGGCGGACCGCCTCGACCACGTTGCCGGTGCCGGCTTCCCCCTTGGAGCGGATCATCGCCGCTCCTTCCGAGATGCGGCGCAAAGCCTCGCCCAGATTGGTCGCCCCGCACACGAACGGCACCGAAAAAGCCCACTTGTCGATGTGGTGAGCCTCGTCGGCGGGCGTGAGCACCTCGCTCTCGTCGATGTAGTCGACTTCCAGTGCCTGGAGCACCTGGGCCTCCGCGAAGTGCCCAATCCGGGCCTTTGCCATCACCGGAATGGTGACCGCCGCCTGGATCGCCTCGATGAGAGCCGGGTCGCTCATCCGTGCCACTCCCCCGTCCCGCCTGATGTCGGCAGGGACCCGCTCCAGGGCCATGACCGACACCGCCCCGGCGTCCTCGGCGATCTTCGCCTGATCGGCGGTGACCACGTCCATGATGACCCCGCCACGCAGCATCTCGGCCAGTCCCCGCTTGACCCGGGGTGTGGCGAATCGGCGCTCGGATTGGGGGGGTGTTTCCTCGGGCATGTGTCTCATTCTACCGGGGCCCGCTCACCCCCCGGGGGGGGCACCTGTGTGCCGCCGACACTCGATGGCGTGGTCGACCGCCGGCCCGCCCCCCCCGGGGGGGGCGGTCGCCCGACGGAGAACCCTCAGCCTCCGCTGCGAGCCAAGCCGTTCGACGTCGCGGGCGGCGGCACGACAGACAGGCAGAGCTGGGAGGCAAGTCCGCTCCCGCCGGAACAGGTGGGCGCCGGTTGGGTGGTCGGGAGAAGCTCCACCCAGGTGTTGCCCGGTTCGAGCTCCACCGCCTGCCCGGAAGCCTGGCGGTAGCGGGTGATCGCCCGGGCCGAGGACTTCGACCAGGTCGCCCGGGCCACTTCTCCCCCGCTGAAGACAAGTGCCTCCCCGGTGCCCACCGTCTTGGCATCGGGAACCGGGTTCCCTGCCGGATCGACGTAGCCGGTGTCGTGGTACGGGACGTACTCGATGATCAGGTTGGTGAACGCGATCGGCTGGCCGGATGCATCAACAGATGGCCTTCCTCCCTCGGACCTGTCCCACACCTTCCCCACCGGGTCCCACTGCCATCCCACCGTCGTCACCCCGCTCATCTGGATGGAGACAGACCCCACCGTGGTCATCCCGGCCGCATCGAAAGACGTTCCCAGGGTCCGATAGGAGAACAATGGTGGTGGTGGCGCCAGCCCGGACGGGGCTGCCTGCCACAGCGACGAGGTGGAGGTGTAGAGGTTGTCCGGGGCCAATCTACTCGTGTCACGATAATATGCGCTTGGGTCCCCGGTGGTGGCGCCGACGTCCTTCACCCCGGTGGCCATCACATCGGCAACGAAGGCCGGGATACCCCCCGAATAGGCGAAGAGCCCCCCGATGGGAGAGACCAGCTCGGCATCGGTCTGGCGTACCGAGCGGACCGGCCCCACCGTGCTCGCGCCATGGGACTGGAACACTGCCAGCCATCGGGTGATGCCACCCTCTACGACCTCTTCGTACACCAGATCGGCCTGGTTGATACCGCTCTGGGGCCTGGCGTAGTAGTCGTCGTCGATCTTCATGTCGATCGCGGGCCGGGAGAGCGACGACGGGTCGGCGGGAAGCAATCCGGTGAGCGGCGCCACGTCGGGGAGAACCGTGGTTGTGGTCGCTACCGCCTGGTTGAGGGACGACGGACCGCTGTTCCGGTGGTTCGGGTACCCGACTAGAACCGCCGCGGCCACCACAGCGGCCACCACCCCGAGCACGGCCAGGAGCGCGCGGACCCGATTCCCGCTACGGCGGGGCGCAGTAGTTCGAGAGGGAGAGGGCTGGGACCTGCCGGGACGGCGAGGCGCGGCCGGTCCGACGGGAGGGGGCGTCGAAAGACCCCCACGGCGGGGCGCAGTAGTTCGAGAGGGAGAGGGATGGGACCTGCCGGGACGGCGAGGCACGGCCGGTCCGACGGGAGACATCGGCGAGGGTGGGACTCAGATCTCGTCGAGGATCTGTTGACGGGCCTCGAGCCCGACTCCACCGACGGCGAGCGTGCATTCGCCCAGATCGGGAACCGTCCAGAGATGGCCCACCGACGCGCCCCCCGGGCGTTTCCGGTTGCCCGATAGCTCAGCGCTGTCCCGGATCTCGGCCAGGGCGGCAGAAAGAGCGGGCGGGTAATGGGTCACCCGCACCGTGCGATGGTCGGTGGCCTCCAACGGTTCGGGGCCGAGGCGCGACCAGACCCACCTGCCCAGGCCCCCAAAGGGGACCACGGCGAGCACCCCGACCGTGCCGGGCGCCATTGACGAATCCTTGATTCGAACCAGTGCGTGAGCCAGAAGGGCTTCCAGCTCCATGGTGGTGCAACGAGCTTCGACCGACGAGGTCACCACCAGGCAAGCGTGCCGGTCGTCGATCCCCACCGCCATCACCTCGATCCGCTCATCGTCCACCACGTACAGGTTCGGCCAGCCCACCCCGACGGTGAGAGAAAGCGTCTCCAGCATGTTGTCTATTCGGAGGAACTCATCGGCTTGTGCGGGTCGTGCGCCCACCCGTTTCACCACCGCGGGAGTCGCTCGCCACCGGACCACTCCGGCAAACACCAGCCCCACCACCAGTGCCACCGGTATGGCGAAGTAGAGAGGCAGGGTGGCGACCCCAATTGCCCCTCCCACCACCAAGCCCAGAACGCAAGGCAGGGTCAGGATGTAGACCGCCCGGCGCCGATGGGTGAACCCCACCGCCTGGTGCTCGTCGATGAGGTCCAGGTAGGCCGGGCGCGGCACGACAGTCGCAAGCTCGGGCATCGGCTGGCAGTCTAGCAAGCAGTCCCCGAAACCGGCCTCCTCGGCATCCGAACCGGCTACGCCAACGACAGGGCCAGGGCACGAAGCACATGGATCGACCCGGGAGAGTTGATCAAACCAGCGAGGCGTACATCTCCGAGTACTGTGCCGCCAGACTCGTCAGGGAAAAGGATGCGGCGCGGGTGTGGCCCGCAGCAGCCAGGGTCACCGCTCGTTCCGGATCGGTCAGCACCGCTCCGAGGGCACCAGCCAGTGCAGTCGAGTCGGCGGGTGGTACCAGCACCGCCGCTCCCCCGCTCGCCACCTGCCGGTACCCGGGAATGTCGCTCGCCACCACCGGAGTGCCCGCCGCCATAGCCTCGACCAGGACTATTCCAAAAGACTCCCCCCCCGTCGAGGGGGCGCACAGGACGTCCGCCCCCGCCACCAGATCGACTACCTGATCGTCGCGGATGCTCCCGCACCACTCGATTCCATCCGCCCGCTGCCACCGGGCACGCAACGGCGCGGTCTCCGGACCGTCCCCGGCGATCCTCAAGACCGGCGCCGGCCCCCGATCCTCCCATCCTCCGCGCAGAAGCGCGAAGGCGTCCAGAAGCACGGAGAGTCCTTTTCGCTCCTCGTGCCGGCCGACAAAAGCGATCACCGGCGCCTGCACCGCTGCGCTGGCGCTCCGTGCGGCCCCACCGGAACCGTCGATCGTGCTGCCTCCAGCCCCTCTCGCGGCCCATCGGTCGACGTCGACACCGTTGAAAAGGACCCGGTACTCGCCCGCCAAGTAGGAGGCGGCAGTTTTGCGCGCCTCCTCAGACACGCAGCAGCGGATGGAGAGCCTCTGTGCCCAATGGCGTACCAAGGGACCCAGGTAGGAGTACGAAGCGCTGGTTCCCGAGAGGTGGAAGGTACCCACCGTCGGCACCCGGGCGGCGATCAGCGCGCCCATGGTCGGACCGGGCACCAGCGGCTCGTGGAGATGCAGGATGTCGAAACGGTGACGGCGCAGGACCCGAAAGGTGCGGGCCACCGCGCCAGCGTCGACCGCGATGGGGGCCCGGGATCCGTTGGCCTCCACCGCCACCGAAGGCCCGACCGTGAGCACCTCGACGTTCTCCGACCCGGCGACCGGTCGGTCCGCGGGCCCCACCACCCACACCTCGTGCCCCAGCGCGGCCAGGAAACGGGCCAGGCCGAAGACCTGCGCCTGCACCCCTCCCCGCTCGGAGAGGGAATAAGGACAGACCTGTGCGATCCTCACCGGTCCGGCCGGGAAACCGGCCGGCAGGAAAAAATGGCCTCTCGGGTAACCGGAAGCGGAGCCGGGGCGGGACGTCCCCGGATCGATCCGTGGGGAGGATTCAACGGCCCAACCAGGTGGTGGAGAAGCGGAAGGTGCCGCCCGACACCCCCTGCCCGGGAGAACCGTCGGCAAAGGTGGTCGCATTGAAGTTCTCCACTGCCGGCGTGGCGATCACCGCAGACACCGAGCGGTTGATCCACAGATAGGGAAGATCCTCGGCCAGGTAGCGGGCCACCTTCTGGTAAGCCTCGACGCGGGCAGAACGATCGGGATTGGTCCTCCCGACCACGAGAGCATCCTGGATGCGCTGGTCGGCATTGCGGGCGACGTTGAGGGAGACCTGCCCCTCCCGGTGCAGCGAGTCGGTCGACCACCACACATAGTTCTCGTCGGGATCGTCGCACCCGAACTGTTGCCAGCCGTCGGCGTCGAAGTTGCCCATCGCCGCGTCGAGCTCGTAGCTGGCCATCTCGGCTTGCGATATCTGGGAGGTGACCCCGATCTTCTTCCACATCGACTGCACCAGCTCCGCTATCTGGGTGTAGGTGGAATCACCGGCCGGGACGCCCAGAGAGAGGTGTACCTGGCCCTTGTCGGCCACATGGGCGGCGATGAGCGAGCGTGCCTTGGCGAGATCGAGCTGGGGGTAGCCGGTTGGCGCGTACCACTCCGAGCCCTCCACGAAAGGCCCGTCCGACACCGCCCCCAGCCCGGCGAACGCCACGTTCACGATGGCCTGCTTGTCGAGCGCGTGGGCGAGCGCCTGGCGCACCTTGAGGTCGTCCAGTGGGGGCTTGCCGGTGTTCAAGATGATGCAGTTGGCGTCCGGCTGGACGACGGTGCCGTGGGCATCGTCCACCACCACGAAGCGGGAATCCCGGGAGAAGGACAAGATGGTGGACTGGTCGGTGGACGATGCCGAGTCGAGCGCTCCCGACAGGAGACTTGCTCCCATCGCCGCAGGATTGACGAAGGGCCGGAAGGATATCCCGTCCAGATAGGGAAGGCCGGGCCGCCAGTAGTGGGGATTGGCCCGAACGGTGAGCTCGACGTTGGGCTCCCACTTCTCGAATACGAACGGGCCGGTCCCGACTGGGTGGGAAGCGCCGTTGGGATCGTTCAACATGGAGGGCGCAGCTATATACCCGGGCTGATCGGCCAGGTAGTAAGGAAACGGCACCCAGGGGGTGTGCATGTTCACGACGACCGACAGGGGGCCCGACTTCTCCACCCCGGCGATGTTGGTCAACGCCTGCCCAGTGAGGAGCGAGTCAATCTGCTTGCGAAGATTAAGAAGGAGAGCATCCGCGTCGAGCGGGGTTCCGTCGTGGAAGGCAATCCCGGGCCGAAGGGTGATGGTCCACGAGGAATAGTCGGTCGAAGGGGTGATCGCCTCGGCGAGGTAGGGCTTAGGGGTACCGTCCGGAGCGAATGCGACCAGGGGATCGAATATCGCCTCGCCATAGAGATACCCGGTGGTGTCCCAGGCGCTCGCGGTGGGGTCGATCCCGTCGACCTCGGAGAAAGTCCCCATTCGCAGAATGCCTCCCCGCCGAGGAGGACCGTGCCCCACCCCTACCGGGCCGATACTCCGCCGCGCAGGTGCCGTAGAGGAGGAGCACGCCTCAAGAATCGCTCCCCCACCTGCCGCCAGAACCACGCCGCCAGCCAGGCCTGCTCCCCGTTTCAGTAGATCGCGGCGCGAAATCGAATGGTCATTCATGCCAGGACACGTTAGGCGCTTGGAACCCGGTCGCTCGGCCACGCCGGCTGGCTATCACATGATCAGCCGGCCAAGCCGGCTGAAATAGATGCCACTGCTCGGGGTGGCGGCGGATCAGCCTCTCCAGCTCGGCGGCCCAGAGCGTGGTCACCCGGGCCACGTCTTCGCGGAGGCTGGCGGAGGTGCGCTCGGCGGGCACCGGGGGAAGCACCACCGCGTGATGCCGGCCGTCGGGCCATGCGTACACCGCTGCCGGCAGGAGCGGCGCTCCGGTCCGAAGAGCCAGCATGGCCGGGCCGGCTGGCAGGGTTGTGGCCTCCCCGAAGAACTCCACCTCCACCCCGGTCCCCTGAAGATCGCGATCGGCTAGGAGGGCCACCGCCTTGCCTTCCTTCAGTGCACGCATGATCGCGCTCCCCGCCTGCCCGTCCAGCGGCACAACCGTCAATCCCAGTTCGGAACGCAGGCTGGTGAACCACTCGAAGAGCTCGGGAGGCTCCAGGCGTTCGGCGACCACCGTGAGGTGGATGCCCTGATTGGCCAGCCACAGGCCGCCGTACTCCCAACCACCGAGGTGGGCGAGCACAAGAATGGCTCCATTTCCGGAGGCTGCAGCACCGACCAGGTGCTCGAAGCCGTCTGTCGACATTGAACGGTCGACCTCGGCCGCGCTCACCGAAGGAAGGCGGAACGAGTCGACCCAGTAGAGCGCGTAATTGGAAAAGGCCCGCCTGGCACAGCGCCGCACCTCCGCCTCGCTCGCCCCGGACGGGCAGGCTCGCCGCATGTTCCGGGTGACCAGGCTTCTCCGGTCGCCGGCCAACGCCCAGACAATCACGCCGATACCCCGGGCCAGCCGGCTGGACAGCCAGTAGGGGACGTGGCGGGATGCCCAACCAAGAGCACGAAATGCATTGAGGGCAACCCGCGGCCCGACTGGGCGGTGGGATGCCGGCACCGAAGCGGGAGACCGGAGGTTCAGGCGGCCGAGCTACGACCGGGGCGGCGGCCCGAAGCTCGCCGGGACCGGATCCCGTCCAGTCGCGGCCTCTCCCGGCGCGCTCCGCCCTCACCCTTCGGTCCCGAGGAAGCCCAGCGCGACCCGGCCACCTGATGGCGCGGCACCCGACCTTCCCGGGCTTTGCTCGCGAAACGACCGACCCGGGTGGACATCTCCTCGTGTTGCCGCTGGCGCCACCTGCTCGGGCCACCCTCAGCGTGCCGTTCCCGCCAGGCCACGATGGTGGAAGTCCGGTGCCGCTCGGAAGGAAGGGCGGGGCCCGGTGCTTGCTGCCACACGGTCCAGAAACGCCCGATGGCGGTGACCAGGGTCAGGCCGAGCATCACCCACAGCAGGACGACCATGGCCGGCGAAAAGACCAGAGCGAGCCCGAGGGCGATGAACCGCTCCGCCCGCTCCATTAGGCCCCCTTTGGCCGATAATCCGAGAGCTTCCGCCTTCGCCCGCACGTAGGAGACCAGCATGGTCGCCCCCAAGACCGCCATGGCCAGGATCGCCGCGTGGGGACCGTGGCGTGAAGCCAGGTACCAGGCCACCCCGCCGAAGAGAAAGCCGTCGGAGACCCGGTCAGCCACCGAGTCGAGGAAAGCCCCCTGCACCGACGCCCGGCCGGTCGCCTTGGCCAGCGGTCCGTCGAAGAGATCGGGCAGCCCGCAGGCGAACAGCGACACCACCCCCCACACCAGGTGCCCGCTGCCGATGGCCACCGCCCCGCCCACCGACATGACCACGCCGAAAAGGGTGAGCTGGTTGGGCGTCACCCGGCTCTTGACCAGCGCCTGGCCCACCGGCTTGGTTCGCCGGTCGACCGCGGTCCGCCACTTGCCGTCAAACACGGCGCCACCCGGGATAGTTGCCCAAGGGTCGTGCCATCCCTTTTAGGATACCGCGGTAACCATCGCGAGCGCCGGCCGGAAACACTAGCCCCGAACCGGCACCGGCCAGCGGGCTGGACCGGCAACCATCGCGAGCGCCCGATAGGCTCGCCACCAGGTCCGCAACACACACCTGGAGGTACGGGATGAAGCCTTACCCGACCGAGAAGATCCGTAACGTCGCCCTAGTTGGGCACGGCGGCGCCGGCAAGACCACGCTCGCCGAGTCTCTCCTCCACCTGTGCGGTGCGGTGAACCGGCGAGGTCGGGTAGAGGACGGTACCGCCACCACCGACTTCGAACCCGAGGAGGTCAAGCGCCGCATCTCCATCACCTCGGCCCTGGCGGCGTGCGAGTACCGGGACCACAAGCTCAATATCATCGATGCTCCCGGATACGCCGACTTCTCCGGCGAGGTGGAAACGGCGCTTTCCATCGCCGACCTGGCCGTATTCGTGGTATCGGCGGTCGACGGGGTGGAGGTTGGCACCGAGACCGCTTGGCGCCTGGCCGCCCGGCTCGGTCTCCCCCGGATGATCTTCGTCAACAAGCTCGACCGGGAGCGGGCCGACTTCGACGCGACCCTGGAGGCGCTGCGGACCACCTTCGGCGCAGGGATCGCACCCTTGCAGCTCCCGATCGGCAAGGAGGCATCCTTTTCCGGAGTGATCGATCTGCTCTCCGATGAGGCAGTCACCTACACCGGTTCCGCTGCCACCCGGGGACCGGTCCCGACAGAGATCGCCGACATGGAGCACCAGGTCCACGACAACCTGGTCGAGGGGATCGTGGTGGCAGACGACGAGCTCATGGAGCGGTACCTGGAGGGCGACACCCCCTCCTTCGAAGAGCTTGAGCACACCCTCGGGATCGGGGTGGCGGCAGGCACCGTGTTCCCGGTGCTCGCCGGATCGGCCGCCCGCGACATCGGCGTGGACCTGCTCGCCCAGCTCACCTGCGAGATCGGGCCGTCCCCCGACCAGCGCCCCGAGGTCGAGGTGAGCGCCGGCGGCACCACCACACCGGTGAAGTGCACCTCTTCGGGCGACCCCCTCGCGCTGGTTTTCAAGACGGTGGTGGACCCCTACGTGGGCAAGATCTCGCTCTTCAAGGTTCTCTCGGGAACGCTCCGGCCCGACACGGTGCTCTCCAACTCCCGGGCCCGGTCCGAAGAGAAGCTCCACGCGCCGTTCACCCTGGTCGGCAAGGAGCAGGTTCTGGTTCCCGAGCTCGCCGCCGGAGACATCGGTGGCATCGCCAAACTCTCGTCCACCTCGACCGGCGACACCCTCTCCCCCAAGTCCATGCCGGTCTCCGTCCCAGTTCCCTCGCACGCCGAGCCGGTTCTCTCCATCGCCATACGACCCAAGTCCAAGGGTGACGAGGACAAGCTTATGACCTCCCTCCATCGCCTCCAGGAGGAAGATCCGTCCCTGCACCTCCGGCGCGACGACGAGACCCACCAGACGGTCCTCTCGGGATCGGGCGAGACCCACCTACAGGTGGTGTGCGAGCGCCTTGCCCGCAAATTCTCGGTGGAGGTGGAAACCGAGGAGATAGCGGTCCCCTATCGAGAGACGATCACCCAGCCCGCCGAGGCGGAAGGAAAGTACAAGAAGCAGACCGGTGGGCACGGCCAGTACGGGGTCGCCAACGTGAAGATCGCACCCCTGGCGCGGGGCGGCGGGTTCGAGTTCCACGACGAGATCGTGGGCGGCGCCATTCCCCGCCAGTTCATACCGGCGGTGGAGAAGGGAGTGGCCGAGTCGATGGCCGCCGGCGGGTCGTTCGGCTTCCCTGTCGTCGACGTCTCGGTCACCTGCTTCGACGGCAAGTACCACCCGGTCGACTCGTCGGAGATGAGCTTCAAGATGGCCGGTTCGCTCGGTTTCAAGGAAGCCATGGCCAAGGCGGCACCGGTGCTGCTGGAGCCGGTATCGCACCTCGAGGTGACCGTCCCTGCGTCCTACCAGGGCGACGTGATGGGAGACCTTAATTCTCGCCGCGGGCGGGTCCTCGGCACCGATTCGGCCGAGGACGGTGAGCAGGTGATCGTCGCCGAGGT
>JAKAWH010000054.1 GCA_021817065.1 Actinomycetes bacterium | reverse complement strand
TGGCCAGACTCCGCAGGGAGGTGAAGCGCCTGACCATAGATCGCGAACTGCTCAAACGAGCAGTGGCCTTCTGGGTGAAGGAGTCGGACCAGTGAGCCGCTATTGCTGGGTCGACTGCCAGAGGGTCGCGGGCTTCCCCGTGGCGGCAGCCTGTGAGGCAGCCGGGGTGTCGACCTCGGCCTTCTACGACTGGGCGACCGAGCGCGCCCACGGCCCGACCGACGCCGAATGGGACGACGCCCACGTCGTCAACGCCATGATCGACGTCCAGGCGATCGACGACTCGGTCGGCTCGCCCCGGATGGTCAACGAGCTGGCTCGCCAGCACGGGATCCACGCCAACCACGAGCGCGTCGAGCCCCTCATGGCCGACAACGGAATCTACGCCAAGGACGGACGCCGGCCAAAGGTCAAGACGACGATCCCCGACGTGACGGCGCCTCCACTGCCCGATCTCGTGCAACGCGACTTCACCCCCGGAGAGCCGGGAGAGCGCACTTGTGGCGACACTCAAGCGCGAGCTGGTGCACCGCTACCGGCTCCGGACTCGGGCAGAGGCTCGCCGGGCGATCATCGCCTGGATCCACCGCTACAACACAGTATGGCTGCACTCGACACTGGATAACGTCCCACCGCTCGAGTGGGAGCTAGGATACGCACATCGTCAGCTGAAGCTGGCTCCATAACCATGTGTCCCGTTGACGGGGGGAAGGGCAGGACCGGTCGGAGCTGGAGGATACCGGTGGAGTGCGCGGTCGTTGTCGTTGTGATGGTGGCGCGCTGTCGTCCTGTGTACGGGAGTCGACGTGCATCCGGCCAGCGCCAGCACGCCGAGACCGAGCGTGGTGGATTGCTTGAAACGATGAGGCATCCTTTTGCGAGATGCAGTTGGGAGGTGCTGCGCGTACACGGGGATCAGTTGTCCGCTGTCTGCGCGTTTACGGTCCCGAGTACCCATCCCGTCCCGTTCCAGGAGAGCGGGTAAGTGAAGTTCCACGAGGTCGGGCCGTCTGTCTCTTGATCCGAGACCGAACCGAAAAATGATGAGCCTGGTGTCGTGTCGGTGTAAGTGACCTCCGCGGTGAAAGCACCGGACACTTCGACTTGGCCCGCCCTGTTCACGTTGGCAGTGAAGCCTGCGGTGGGCTGGCCAAGTCCGGTCCAGGAAATGCCTGAGTAGGTGTCACCCTGATACTCCGTAGCGGGAGTGTCAGTGTTGGGACAGTTGGTCGGTGTGAGAGACGTGGCGGCGAGACATGCGTTGATCTGATTCACCACCGCATTGACGGCGCTGAACTGCGCGGCGGCGGTGAGCTGGGGAGCGAGGGAGGCTTCCTGGGAGTCGGCGTTCACAGACTGGTGGGTGGTGTTGATGGTGGTGGACGCCGCGTCGAAGATGGCGGTGGCAGGCGTGGCGACGGTAACGACAGAGGGGAAGAGATAGACGTGGGCGAAGGTTCCGGTGGTCCGTACAGGGATGCCAGCGACCGTGAGATGAGTGGTTCCCTGCGGTATGTCCACATCAAGACGGGAGGGAGTCACCTGCACGACCCAGCCCGAGGCGGTGTGATCGGAGCGCACGAGGTCGCAAGTATCGATGTGGGACTGGTTGTCGGCTACATAGCTGAGCGTCACCGTGGCGGTGTTGTCGTGTATGTGGGACGCGACCACGACGAGATGGGAAATGGTTCCCGGACCGTTGCCGGGGGCGGAAAGCTCCCGTTCTATGTCATGCGACGAGAGCAGGACCGCTGTGTCCGGGGCGATGACGGAAGGCTCGATGATGCCGGTGGAGACAAGGATCGCGGAGGCATCTTTGCGCGATAAAGCGCTGAGATACGCGGTGGCTGCTTTCGTCGGCGAGTGTTCGGCAGCTAGAACGGAGGTGGTGGCGACCATCAGGGCTGCTGCGACGACAATCAGTGCTGCAACTGTGGCGGCGGTAAGCCAGAAACGCCGGGTGCGCGCATGGAGCCAACGATGGACCGCTGCGAGAAAGCGTGTCGCGATCTGCCGGCGTGCAGCGGTCCCGGTGAAGTCCGGTGCCGCGCCTGTCCCGGTGAATGGCGTCGCGGCCGTGAAAGATGGAGCGGAGCCGGAGGTCCCGAGCGTGGGATTCACCTCCACGACCAGGGTGCGGGCAGCCTTGTCGTGCCAGCTCTGGTATTCGCTATCCCACAGCGGCCAGAGGCAGTCGAGGACGAAGGGGAGGTAGAGGGCCGCCGAGAGCACCCCCATCGTGAGTGACCGGACAAGAGCACGGCGAAAGCCGATGGTTCCTCCTGTCTTGCGATCCCGCACCGCAATGCCGACCGTGCGCATCCCTGGTGTCTGGCCACGTGGCCCGGCGACAAGCAGGGAGAAATACACCGTGTCGATGAGGATGTTGACGATGGTGGCAATGGCGTGTGTGCCTACGAGGGCCGAAGCGATCCAGGCCCCGATCCACACCGCGGTCAAGATCACCGCGTCGATGAGGTAGGCGATCGCGCGCCGTGACCAGCTCGCCAATGTGCGTCCGTAGAGGTCGGTGGGACGCGCGTAGGGGTTGGCAGGTTGGTGGACGGCGGGGGTTTTCGGGGACTTCCTGCGGCGCGATGCAACGTTGCTCGCGGGTGTCTGCGCGCTGTTGCCGCTTCGGTGATCGTTGCTTGGAGTATCCCAGGGGTAGCGAGATTCTGCTTCCTGCGGACCACCATCGGTGATGACGGAACTCTGTTGTGCTTCGGACATGACCGACAGTGAAGCAGAGCGCGCGAGCGCGGTGATAGCTACTGAGTGGTAACTATGAAAGTGAACACGGATTTACTGACGGAGAGGGAAAGGGTGGCTACGGGGGGTGCTGATATGGTCGCAGCGAAGCGCGTGACCCTCAGACCGCGACAGCCACGACCTCGCAACCCGGCTCGTCGGGGCGTTCTTCCAATGTGAATGCGATGGCTTCCTTGGCGTGCTCGATAGCTTCGTCGCGCGTCTGGCACGCACCGCCGATGATGTGAAGGGCGGGGATGTCGAAGCCCCATAGGTGCGTGTCCTCGTCCTGATAGAGACCGATCAATACGTCCATCGCTTCAACCTCTCAACATCCTGTAAAGCGCCTCCACGGAATACCCGAACCTCTTGCCGATCAGCCGGAGGTCGGTCTTCCCCAAGTCGTCCCCATCATGATACGCCCAGGTCTGGTAGGCGTCGCCCCTTATCAGGAACCGGTGGGAACCCTTGCGCCTGACCTCGACCCAGCCATCGCGGTTCAGGGCCACCAATACCTGTTTCGCCTTCGGCATGTCAGCCCTTCTTCCCCCTGCCCACCAGCTCGCCCAGGATGTCGGCGGCGTCCCGGTCGGATTCCTCGACGAAGTGGGCGTAGACCCCCAATGTCGTCGCGGCATTGGCGTGACCGAGCCGCCCGCTCACGGTTCGCACGGGTACACCGGCTGCCAGCAGACGGGTCGCGGCGAAGTGACGGAAGTCGTGCAGCCGAACGTTCTGTTTACCCGCCTTGGCGCGCGCAGCGATGAACCACTTGGTGACGTCGTTCGGGGGCCAGGGACGCGCTCCGTCGGGGTCGCGCGAGAAGATGAAGCCGTCCTCACATACCGTCGTTGTGCATGTCTTGGCGCGGCTCTCCATTTTCTTGCGGTGCTTCTTCAATGCCGACACGGTGAGGGTATCGAGAGCGATGCGGCGGGCCGAGTGGGTCTTCGTGTCCTTCTCCGTCGGGCGCAGTCCCCTCCCCTCGGCGATGGAGTGACTGATGGTCACCGCCGGCGCGTCGAAGTCCACGTCCCTCCATCGCAGCGCGCACAGCTCACCCCGGCGTGCTCCGGTGGTCGCAGCCACGCGCAGGTAGCACCCGAAGTCGGCGTCATACTCGTCGGCCACCGCGATCAGCTCCACCACGTCGTCCGGAGAGGGTGGTTGCAGGTGCGGCTTGGTGACCCGCGGCGGCGAGGCATGGATGGCCGGATTCGTCGTGATCCACTCCCACCGCACGGCCTGGCGCAACGCTCTGCGCAATACCGCGTGTACCTGGCGGACGGTGGCGGGCGAGAGGGGCTTTCCGTCCTTTCCCCCACCGTCGCGCAGCTTGGCGTAGAAAGCATCGAGCTGGGCGGTGCGGAGCCGGGCCACCGGGACCTTGCCGAAGGTCGGGAGGATGTGAACCTTGATGATCCGTTCGTACTCCCTCGCCGTGGACGGGGACAGGTCTCCCTTGGTCATGTCGAACCACCGGTGAAGCAGGTCGCCCATCGTCGCATCCTGAACGGCGTGCCCTCCCCCGGCCACCTCCGTGACGAAGGCTGCCAACGCCTCCTCCGCCTCCCGGCTACCCCCGCGAAAGGTCTTGGTCGCGGTCTTCTTCCGGCCCGTGACCGGATCGCGCCCGGCATAGGCGCGCAATTCCCAGGCATCCCCCCGACGACGCATCGTCCCCCGCATCAGGTCCTCCTTCACTGCTTGCTACACCCCGCCACCGGGGTCATGGAAGATTAGTGTAGCATGGTATAGCAACGTGAGAAGTGAGGATCGAGTCAGGCCGCTATTTATGGCCTTTGCCCTGCTCCTTCTTGGTGCGCCCCCTGGGATTCGAACCCAGAACCTGCGGATTAAGAGTCCGTTGCTCTGCCGTTGAGCTAGAGGCGCTCGGGCACGATAGTAATCCAGGCTCCGGAGGGACTGGGTCGGTGGGGAGGGACCCCCCCTTCTCAAGAATTGCCCCCGGGCTGAGGTTGCCCCGGGAAATTGCGGGAGCCCCCCTTTTCCCGGATCCGGTCCGCGAGCGCAGGGAAACATCGGGGATTGACGTTCCCAATACATCGCCACACACTCCATTCCCCCCGAGCGCACCGTACAATCACAGGTGATGCCCGATTCCGTCGAGGACCTGGACGTCCTGGGGGTCGATGCCGCGCTCGGCGAGGCAACAATCCTGTGTGCCCTTCTCGATGCCACGCCCGATGCCGTTGTGGTGGTCGATGCCGACGGGATCATCGAGGAAGCCAATCCGGCGGTCGAGGACCTCTTTGGGTACCGGCCTGCCGACCTGGTCGGACGCTCAATCGAAATACTCCTCCCCGAGAGCTTCCGGTCCCGCCATGCCCGGCATCGCCGCCACTTCGCCGCCAACCCGGCGTCCCGACCGATGGGAGTGGGCCTCGCCCTGGTTGGGCGCACCGCGGAGGGACACGAACTGCCGATCGACGTGAGCCTGGCACCTTTTTCGGTGGCGGGCAGCGCCAAAGTCGCCGCCTTCGTACGCGGCGCGAGTGGGAGGAGGCGGAACGAATTCCTCCTCCGCTTCGTCAACGAGATCAGCCAGATGCTTCTCACCAACCAACCCACCGACGAGATTCTCCAGCACACCGCTTTCCGGGTCTGCCAGCTCATCGACGCCTCCACCTCCTATGTGGCCTCGCCCAGTGCCAACGGCAACTTCGTGGTGGTTGCCGCTGCCGGTGTCGCCGGCTCGATGCTCGGGACCGAATTCGCCGCCGACGGAACCCTTTCACAACGTGCAATGGAATCCGGCACGCCCCTCTACATCGATGACATGTCCGCCGATCCGGAGGTGATCCCTGCTACCCGCGCCCTGGAGATGGGGCCAGGAGTTTACCTCCCCCTCGCCACCAACGACCGGCGCATGGGAACCCTGGTCGTTGCCCGTACCCGGGACGAACCAGCATTCTCGGAGCAGGAGGTATCGCGTGGCCAGGTCTTCGCCTCGGCAGTGGCGGTGGTGAAGTCGCTCGGTCAGGCCCGCAGTGAACTCGACGGTCTCCGCACCACCGCCGCCCAGGAACGCATCGCCCGCGCCCTCCACTCAGGGGTCATCAACCACATCTTCTCCCTGGGCATCGACCTGGACGGGATCGCCCATCTCGTCCCCGTGTCGATATCCGACGAGCTCGACAAGGCGATCGCCGACCTCGACGGGGTGATCCGCCAGATTCGGGAAACGGTCTTCCACCACTGATGTTCGGCTTCTGTTGCGCGGGCATCCGGGAATAGACTCGCTGATGTTCGGCTTCTGTTGCGCGGGCATCCGGGAAGAGACTCGCTGATGTTCGGCTTTCCCGGCGACCTCACGTCCGGCGGAGCGGCGATCGAGGCGCTTCCCGGCCTGGCTGCTCTTTTCGAAGCTATGCCGGACGGGATCGTGGTGGTCGACCAAGACGGGACGATCACCCGGTGCAACCCAGCCGCCGAGGTACTTTTTGGCTACGGTCCAGGTGGCTTGGCCGGTATGTCCGTCGAGGAACTTATCCCAACCGACCTACGGTCGGCCCATGCCGACCATCGGAGCCGCTTTGCAGCCGATCCCTATCGTCGACCGATGGGAAGCGGCCTGCGGATCTCCGGAGTACGGAGCGATCGGACAACCTTCCCTATTGACGTAAGTCTTGCTCCGATAGAAATTGGCGGTCAGCGCTTCGTGGGGGCTTTCGTGCGCGACGTGAGCGAAGCGAGCCGGGTGGAGCTGCTCCTGCTAGCGGTCAGCCAGATCAACCGGGCGCTTCTGGCGGCCCTCACTCCCCGCGAGATCTACGCCCAGATAGCCAGGGAGGCCCGTCTCCTCCTCGGAGCCGAGCTGGGAACCGTGTCGATTCCCAGCCATCGACTCGGCCATATGGTCATCGCCGGTGCGGACGACGAGGACTACGCATATCTCACCGGCCTGGACATGGAGCCTGGTTCCAGCGCCGCCGGCTATGCCTACGAGACCGGGGAAATAGTACGAATACACGATCTCGCCCTTTCCGACAACGTCCACCCCGATGGGGCAGCACTCGGTCTGGGTCCCGCTATCGTCGTGCCGATCGCGGCCGACGGCGAGGCGATCGGAGCACTCTCCATCGTCCGTGCCCCGGGACAGCCGGATTTCACCGAACTGGAGCAGACCTTGCTGGAGATCTTCTCCTCCACCGTGGCAGTGGCGATGGTGGCCGATCGAACCCGGAACCAGCTCGCGGTCTCCCGGCTGGTCAGCGATCAACATCGGATCGCCAGTGACCTCGACGACGTGGTAATCGCCACCCTCCACAAGATCGGTGCCCGTCTGGATCGGCTCGCCACCCTGGTTCCAGGAATTGTGCGCGAGCGGGTCGAGACAACTTCGGAAGATCTGCGCAACGTGATCGTGGAATTGGAGCGGGAGATCGAGGACCTCACCCATGCCCCCCTGAGCACGGTACCGGTCACCACTCGGGTACGGGACATGGTGGACCACGCTGCCATCGAGCTGGGGTTCCAGCCGACCCTTCATTGGTCCGGCCCCATCGACTCCCACATCTCCGCCGAGTTGCGACATGCGCTCCTGGAAGCGTTGGGCGACATCCTCCACAACATCGCCTGCCATTCGATGGCCACCCGGGTGGGCGTCGACATCTCCGTGGATGCCCTATCTCTGGTCGTCTCGGTCTCCGATGACGGGGTCGGCATTCCCGAGGGGCCCGCATCGGCACGATGGCTGAACCGGCTCGCCAGCCGAGCCCGAGAACACGGAGGAGAATTGTCGGTGGTGGAGCGACGTCCCTCCGGATGCCTCTACGAGTGGCGGGTGACCCTCGAGGATTGAGCGGTTATTTCGCTCGCCGGCCAGTTAACCGGCATCCCTGACATTCCGGCGCCGCCGGCGGCCTGACATCAATCGACGCCGGGCGCTCCCGCCTCCCCGCCAGCTCGCACGCCGTCGCGTGCTACCGGGCCGTCCCGCTCGCTGTCGGTACCCGGAAGGGCCAGGGCCCCGAGCCCGTCGTGCTGGGTCGACGCTGTGGCCAGGGACTTGCGGAGGGTCTCGTAGATAGTGAGGCCTTGGCCGACTACGCCGGCCACCACCTGATTGACCCCGTCCGTGCCGTTCAAGACGGTCAGGTTGGAAGCCGAGATTCCCCGCGCGGCAGCTTCCACCAACGACGGGAGCAAATCAACCAGCTTGTTGGCCGCAATGAGCGCTTGGTTCCCGTCGTCTAACGCGGCCGAGCGGGCGTTGATGGATTCCGCGTCGGCGGCTGCTACCGTGCGCTGAGCGTAGGCCTCACCGTCGGCCTGGTGCTTGTGGGCGGTGGCCTCAGCTTCCGCCCGAACCGTCGCCGCTTCCGCCTCGGCGGCAGCGATGGTGCGTTGCCGGTTGGCTTCGGCTTCCGTGCTGAACTTCACCGTATCCCGCTGGGCTTCCGCCATGGTCCGCTGGCGAAAAGCCTCCGCCTCGGTTGCCATCTTGGTGCTGTCCCGGCTCGCTTCTGCCAGAGTGCGCTGTTTATACGCCTCGGCATCGGCAGGACGCCGCACGTCGGATTCGAGCAGCTTGTCGGTCAAACCGGCTTGCTTCTCGGCGAGTAGGGTCTGCTGAGCGATCACTTCCTGGGACGCCTGGGCCTCCGCCAGGGGGCCTGCCTGTGCCGCCTGGGCCTTGGCCCTCTCCACTTCGGCAGCGAACCCGGCCTGCTTGATCTCCGCGTCGCGTACGTATTCCGACTTCAGCGCTGCCGCCTGCTGCTCGCGCTGGGTCGCCTCCTGGTCGGCCTGGGCGGCGGCGATCCGGGCCTGGCTGGCTACCGCCGCTGCGTGAGGAGCGGCGATGTTGTTGATGTAGCCGGTCGCGTCCTCGATCTCCTGGATCTGGAGCGAGTCCACCACGATGCCCAGCTTCTCCATCTCGCCATGGCTACCGTCCTTGACCTCCTGAGCCAGGCGATCCCGCTCCCGGATGATCTCCTCGACGGTCAGGCTCCCGATGATCGACCGGAGGTGCCCGGCGAAGATCCGCCCGACCAGCTCCTCCATCCGGTCCTGTTCTGCAAGGAAACGCCGGGCTGCATTGGCGATGGAAACCGGGTCGTCGCCGACCTTGAAAGCGGCGATGGCCCGGATGCGCAAGCGGATCCCTTGGGTGGTGAGACATTCCTCGGTGACCTCCGACTCGCGCAGAGCGAGGGAGAGGGTACGGGCCTTCTGCTTGATCGGGAAGACGATGCAGCCGTGACCGGTGACGATCCGGAACTGGGTCTCCTGGCTGCGACGCCGGGAACCGGATATGAGAAGCGCCTCGTTTGGCGCGGGAACGTGCCAGAAAAGCATTCGTTATGCCTCCTCGTGTATGCGGTTCAGTCGAATGGAGTGACGGTGACCGAACGGCCGGACAAGCATTCGACCACCACCACCTTGGTGTGCTTGGCGATCGGCTGGTCGGACAGTGCGGCGTACGCTTCGGTCCCTCCACGAACCGGGAGCATCACCTCGCCCGGGCGGTCCTTCGATATCGGGACGGTCACTTGGCCCACCGTTCCCACCAACTGCTGATCCATACTGTCGACCACGGGCACGACCTCCTCTGGGGCCCTGGGGCTCAGCCTAGTCGTCGTACCTCTGCGGCCGAGCCGGAACTATGTTGGGGCCCTTGCCGACTTCTGCACGATCATCTGAGGGCGGTCCGCTCCTTCCGTGCCCCACTTTTCATCCGATCCTGGCCGGCCGGGAAGGCGAGATGTTCGGATTGGCCGAATCGCTCCGGAGCCTCATCGACCGTGCGGTCACCAGCGCTGCTCCGCCCGAAGCACTCACCGATGCGATCTCCCGCATCGACGCTATATCCGACCTCCTGGGCTCCTTCGTGCCCGATACGCCCATCCCCCGTTTCGTCGACCCGGCCGGGGTTGGAGAGACAGAAGGGACCGGAGAGACGGCCGGGGTTGGAGAGACAGAAGGGACCGGAGCGAAGGCCGGGGTTGGAGAGACGGACGGTCAGCCTTTTTCCGGGACCATCATGCACGGAGCGATGCCCTACGACCCGGTGGTCGGCCAGTTCAATCCGATCGCACTGCCGGTGACCATCGCATTCGACCCACCGCTCGCGATCGGCACCGCCCACTTCACCACCGCCTACGAGGGCGGGCCCGGGTGGGTTCATGGAGGGGTGATCGCCTCCACCTTCGACATCGTTCTCACCGCGGCCAATCAGATCGCCGGTACTTCCGGTCCGACCGTATGCCTGACCGTCCGCTATCTCCGCCCCACCCTGATCGGGATCGAGTCCCGCTTCGAGGCCGAGGTGGTTGCCAAAGACGAGCGGCGGGTGATCAGCCGAGGGAAGTTGATCCAGGAGGGACACACGTGTTGCGAAGCCGAAGGTGAGTTCGCGGTGATACCCGCCCACCGCCTCCGGACCCGGCGCCCCTGAGGGAACGTCCTTCGCACCTGCCGGACCCGGCGCCCCTGAGGGAACCTCCTTCGCACCTGCCGGACCCGGCGCCCCTGAGGGAACGTCCTTCGCACCTGCCGGACCCGGCGCCCCTGAGGCCACCCGGCCGTGAAACGGCCCGCCTGGACGCAGCTACGAGCACAGTTCCCGGGCAGCCGAGACCACTTGGTCCTCGGACACCAGTACGTGCGAGGCGGCATCCCCCAGCGGGATGAAGCTGTCTTGCGAGGCGATCCGCTTAACCGTCCCGCCAAATCCTCCACCGTTCAGAGCGGCCAGAATCCCCTCCGAGACTCCCCCAGTCCGCCGAGTTTCGTCGACGACCAGCACCCGACCAGTCGCTTCTGCTTCGCGCAGGATATCTCGCACCGGGAGTGGTGCAAGCCAGCGAAGATCCACCACCCGTACCCCGATTCGCGAATCTGCCAATCGGCGCGACGCACGAAGCGACATCGGAACACCGTTAGCGAAGGTGATCATGCACAGGTCTTCCCCGTCGCCGTGGACGCGCGCCGAGCCGATCGGGACGTGAGAAGAGGCCCATTCGGAGGGAGGCGCGTAACGGTCCAGCCAGCCGCGGTCACCCTCGTCGTGCAGGTCGCGGCGATGGTATAGGGCGATCGGTTCCAAGAACACGCACACCGATCCGTCGACCGAGGCAGCAGCCAGGCAGGTCCGCAGCATCGCGGCGGCGTCGTCGGGGCGCGATGGTGAGGCGATAACCACACCGGGAACGTCCCGCAGGACGGCGACCGAGTTGTCGTTGTGAAAATGACCGCCGAATCCCTGCTGGTAACCAAAAGCCGCGACACGAACCACCATCGGATTGCGGAACTGGCCGTTGCTGAAGAACTGCTGGGTCGCAGCTTCTCCCCGGACCTGGTCCTCCGCATTGTGCAAGTAGGCTAGGTACTGGATCTCGGCAACCGGAAGGAGTCCGGCTAGGCCCGCTCCGAGAGCCAGGCCGAGGATCGATTGCTCGTCCAGGAGGGTGTCGAAGATACGGGCAGCTCCGACCTGCCGGACCAACCCGCCGGTGACTCCGTACACGCCACCCTTCAGCGCGACGTCTTCCCCGAACACGATCATGTTCGGGTGGGACGCGAGCCCGTCGGCCAGGGCGGCATTCACCGATTGTGCGAGGGTGAACCCACCCTGCTCCTCGGGAAGGCGCCCCCGGTGGGTTTGCAGGCGCAGTGCAGGGGCGGGCGGCGTTGCAACAACCTGTAGCACCCTGTCGGGATGCCGCGGAGCGAGCGGCGCCATGATCTCCGCGGCACTTTCCAGGTGGCGTGCCCGGGTCATCTTCCGCGCGGTGTCGCCCACCGTCGAACGCATCGCCTCGTAGGCGGCGATCACCTGGCCGGGATCGACCTGGCCGGACTCGACTAGGAGCCGAGCAGTGTTCACCAAGGGGTCCCGTTCCAGATCAGCCGCCAGTGCTGCCGGAGTGCGGTACGCGACCTCTGCATCGGCCCCGGCATGACCGAGGAATCGGACCATCGAAAGGTGAAGAAAAGCCGGTGCACGCCGGTTACGCACGTAGGACACCGCCTCGACCGCGGCATCCCATGTTGTGGCGATATCGCAACCGTCGGCTTCGATGTAGCGCAATCCGGGACGGGAGCAGGACGCGGCCCGCACCCACCCGGGTGGAGTGGGAACGCTGATGCCGAAGCCGTTGTCCTCGCACACCAGCAACAAGGGAAGGGGGAGGCCCTGGTAGGCGATCCAACATGCGGTGTTGATCGCCCCCGCCGCGGTGGAATGGTTCACCGACGCGTCGCCGAAACTTGCGACCACGATGCAGTCCGCATCCCATGGTGACGGTACGCCTAGCCGTGCAGCTCGCTCGATTGAAAAAGCCAGCCCCACTGCCCGGGGCAAGTGGGACGCGATGGTCGAGGTTTGCGGTATCACCGCGAGCTGCGGATGGCCGAAAACCTTGTGCCGCCCCCCGGCGACCGGCTCATCAGCAGCCGCGCACACTCCCGCCAGCACGTCGCGAATGGGATCGGTACACTCCCGCTGGGCAGCCCGCGCCACGTAAAAAGCACCCGATCGGTAGTGGAGCAGCGCCGGGTCATCCGGCCGGAGTGCCGCGGCGAGAGCCGCGTTCGCCTCGTGACCACTGGACCCGATCGTGTAATACCCGGAGCCGTCCGCACGCAGTTCCCGGGCGACCAGATCGAGGTGGCGGCTGGCGAGTTGCGCGTCGAACAGCTCCCGCGCTCGTCGCCCGGTGAGCGTGGTGCCGTCGCGCACCGGTGCGTCCGGGTGGCGATGCTCGACGGCGGTGAGAGCCCTCGCTGCGGAGAGAAAATGCGAATCGACCGCTTCGGCTCGCGCATTCATCTGTGGAAGCTCAGGGAAGTCGGTAGCCGAAATCGGGCTCCACCGTTCCGACATCCATCTGTGCTCGTTGCAATTGACCCGAGTAATCCCAGTTCACCGCCTGCCAGCGAGTGAACTGGTCGAGTGCCCACGTACCCGACTGCCTGCTCCCGTTGCCACTCCGGCCGTTGCCTCCGAATGGAAGGTGTGCTTCGGCTCCAGAGGTCGAATTGTTGATGCTGACCATCCCTGCTCCCACCCCAGAGCGGAAGCGGAACGCTGTCTTGGGATCATTGGTGTAGACGGAGGCGGTCAGCCCGTATCCGGGAGCGTTGGACAGTTCGATCGCCTCGCCGAGATCCCGGTAGGTCGCCACACCCACCATGGGCCCGAAGCACTCCTCCCGGAAGATCCGATCGTCCGGCAGGACGCCGTCGACGATGATCGGATGGTAGTACAGGCCCGCATCCGGGTCCCCCACGAATCCGCTCCGCGGATTGTCCGGGCCGATCCGGCCAATGCCGCCCGATCCCAGCAGCCGGTGATGGGGCTCCAGCCAGCCCAGGTACTCCTCGAACCGTCTGGCGAACACGTCGCTCATCAGAGGACCCATCACTACATCCCGGCTGGGATCGCCCACCGGAATGCTACATACCCTCCGATCGAAAAGCTCGACGAATTCATCGTGCCTCGATGTATGGACTATGACTGTGCCCAGGGAAGTACACCGCTGCCCGGCGGTGCCGAATCCGGAAAAGAGCGCCCCCTCGACCGCAAGCTCGACATCGGCATCAGGGGCGATGACCATCGGGTTCTTACCGCCTAGTTCCAGGCACGGAGACTGCAGGTGACGCCCTGCCAGCTCTGCGATGCGCCTTCCGACCGCGCTGGAGCCGGTGAATCCGATCTTGTCGATCACGCCTGCATCGAGGCCCTGGCCCAACCCGCCGAAGGTGGTGGCGCCATCGGTGACGACAAGCTGCAAGACGCCATCGGGAACACCGGCTGCCACGAAGATGTCCCGAAGGGCCTGCGCACAGGCAACCGAGTACTCCGCCGCTTTCCACACCACGACATTGCCGCACAGGAGTGCAGGGACCAGGTACCAGGAGGGAACCGCGACCGGAAAATTTCCGGCGGTGATCACCACGGTCACCCCCACGGGCACCCGGTAGGTGAAGAGCTGCTTGTCGGGCAACTCGCTCGGCACGGTCTGCCCGTATAGTCGTCGTCCCTCGCCGAGGAAGAAATCGCAGGTGTCGATGATCTCCTGCACCTCCCCGAGCGATTCGGTCCAAGGCTTGCCGACCTCCCTGGTTACCAAGCGGGCGAGGGCCTCCTTGTTGGACTCGGCGATTCGGCCGACCGCCGAGATGACCTTGCCGCGCACGGGGGGTGGAGTCCCTGCCCAAAGGCCTTGCGCCTGCCGGGCTACCGAGCACGCCGCAACCAGCTCATCGGCGGTGGCGAGAGTGACCTCAGCCACAACGTCGTCGAGGTGCGAAGGATTGAGAGACCGGTAGGTGGTCAACCGGACTCCAGGGCTTTCAGGCAACGGTCGAGAGCGTCGAGCCCATGTTGGAGCTCCTCCCGGGTGACGGTGAGGGCCGGGCGGAAGCGAACCGAGAGCTCACCGCAGGCAAGTGCCAGGACCTGCCCACGATCACGGAGCATCGAGAGGAACAGGTCCCGGGAGGACCGGTCCGGCAGGTCGAACGCCGTCATCAGGCCGCGTCCCCGGACATTGCTCACCGAGTGCACATGCCTGCCCTGGAGGGCATCGAGCTGTGCCACCAACCAGGCGCCGGTCTCTGCGGCATGAGCAAAGACACCGTCGCGTTCGATGATCTCGAGGATCCGCCGGGACCGGACCATGTCCACCAAACCACCTCCCCAGGTCGAGTTGATCCGATCCCTCGTCCGGAACACGTTGCCGGGAACCCGGTTGAGGCGGCGTCCAGCCATGATCCCGCCCAGCTGCACCTTTTTCGAGAACACCACGATGTCGGGTTCCAGGCCGAGCTGCTGGTACGCCCACGGCGTCCCGGTGAGGCCGACTCCGGTCTGGACTTCGTCGAGTACGAACAATGCATCGTTCTCATGGCACATTTGCTGCATCGCCTGAAGGAATTCCGGGCGCATGTGATTGTCGCCGCCTTCCCCCTGGATCGGTTCGGCGATGAAACACGCGATGTCGTGAGGGAAGCGATCGAAAGCTTCCCGGGCCTGGTCCAAGGCCCGCCGTTCGGCTGCAAGGACTTCGTCCCGGTGCCGATCGAGAGGAAATCGAATCGCAGGCACCTCCACACGCGGCCAATCGAAGGTGGGGAACCTATCCGTCTTGGCGGGATCGGTATTGGTCAGCGAAAGCGTGTAGCCGCTGCGCCCGTGGAAGGCGCTGCTCAGGTGGAGCACTCGGGTCCCCAGGGCAGGATCGCGTCCGCTGGCTTCGTTGAAACGGCTCTTCCAGTCGAAGGCTGCTTTGAGCGCGTTCTCGACTGCCAGGGCACCCCCTTCGACGAAAAAGAGGTGCGGGAGATCCGGGTCACCGAGAACCCTCACGAAGGTGTCGACGAATTCGCAGAGATAGGTGGAGTAGATGTCCGGATTGGCCGGCTTGTTGGCTGCGATCCTGCCCAGCAGATCCATGAATTCCGGGTCGTCCACCATGCCGGGTGGATTGCTCCCAAGGGGTGAGGACGCGTGGAAGGTATTCAGGTCCAGGTACCGCGCTCCAGTCCTCTCGTCCACCACCCACGAGCCCTGGCTGCGCTCGGCGTCGTAGACCAGGCACGAGCGGTCCACCAGGAGGTGCTTGCCGAGGCGTTCGTGGACCTCGGCCGGGGCGACGCGGCTCACACTCCTACTGTGCCACGCCGCGGGGCGGAAGGTTCGGTGGAGAACGCCACCAAACGGATCTATTGGGTGAAATATTGGGTCTTCGCCCAACTTCCAAGGTCCGCGAGTCGTCAGCTCGCCTTGCGGCCGCTCGGGCGTTGATTCCCCAAGAGCCGGGTCTTGCGGTTCCCCTTGAAGAACGAGACCTCCAGAGTCCCTCCGAGCCCTTCGAGGTATTGTTCGAGAACGTCGAGAGTGACATTGCGAGCATGTTCGATCGCCACGATCCTGGGCTGAGAAACTCCGAGCCGTTCGGCCAATTCCCGCTGGCTGAGGCCCGACTCTTCTCGAAGCGCCGTCAGGGCGGTGGCGAGCCGAAGCTCGTCTTCGATATCATCTACCCGCTGAGGCGCGCCCGGCTTGGCGAGGACCTTCTTCTCCCACTGGTTCATCTTCATCGTGGCCTTCTTCTGTGTAGTTGCTTGTCGGGTTCCATGTTTGCCAAGTGCCCTTCGAATCTCTCGTCTGCCAGCCCACTTCCCGCAGGCCGGGTGAAACTCAACCGACCAGGCTTTCTGCGCCATTCGATAATACTATCATTATCGCGATCGGCCCTCGATCGGCCCTCGATCGGCCCTCGATCGGCCCTCGATCGGCCCTCGATCGGCCCTCGATCGGCCAGCTCGGCGTCGGCAATCGGGTTGGGCACTCCCCCGCTCCACTTGCGGCCAGGTCCCTCTCGGCTTGGCGCTTGGTACCACGGAACCTGCGATGCAGATGGCGCACTTTTCCCCGAGAATCACGACCCAGGCAGACACGGAGTTCCCACATCGTCGCCCCTGACCAGGCGGATGCTTCCTGCCACAGATGACCCACCTCCCGGTTGTTGGGTCACCTATTTCGGTCAGAGCCAGAAAAAGACGAGCAGACAACCGCCCCAGGGAACTTAATCCTGAATCAAGCGTGAAATGGCACTCACACGTGCTCGGATGACCGATTCGCCCTGTGTTTCAAGCACTTCAGGCCCGGCGGCGTGAGGTGGGGCGGCGGGTTTCAGGTGAAGCGGCACACTGCCTGTTGCGGGCGGAGTCAGACGTCATCCTCGGCGAGGATCAGGGCCTGGGCCTTGGCAGCGATCTCGCGCATCTCGCCGAGGAGAGCGCGCACCGTGCGGTAGTTGGCGATCCACTGTTGATATAGGCGGGCTTCACGCTCGGAAAGGCGCTTGTTCACCGTCTTGCCGTCGACCTTGGCGGTGAAGTGCCAGTAGGGCCCGTGTAGCCGTGCGGGGTCCGAGCGGCAGGCGCAGTTCGACTTGCCACAGCGCTCGGGGCGGTACGCCACGCTGCCCGAAGCGATCCAGCCGATCTCAGAGAGCTGCCGGGCGAGATCTCGGTAGCGGTGCTCGTAGGAGGCAAGTCGTGCTGGGGGTGTCTTGGGCATAGGTACCGAGCATCCCACACCCGCCATCTCCGAGTCGATATACTCGGAGATGGCTATAGTGGCTTCGATGTACCCCCGTGGTTTACAGGTTCCCCGGATTCCCGCTGACTGGGTGCTCGTAGCTTCGATCGCTCACTTCTCGCCAGTGCCCACCAACCATTTTGAACGTTGCGTACTCGTCGAGCTCCATTCGCAATTTGAGAAGCTTGGGACCGCTTCTGGTGGGAACCGTACCTCCCTGCCATGCAAAGACCTTCGCCCGGATTCCTGCCTGGTTGCCCGATATATCAATGGTTTGCGTGGACACACCGTAGACCTGAGCAACCCAAGGGAAGATCTCCCGTGAGGTGTCGACCCCGATGGCCGAAGCCAACTGTGACCGAGTACTGCTTGCCACTGACGATCCCATCCACTGGCTGATGAGAGAGCCCTGTTCACGGCCCATCGCTCCGAGCAGGTTTGATGATGGATGGATCGGCTTGGTGCCAACACCGGTGTTCCACGAAGCCCTGGACGTGCCGGTTGCGATGGACCAATGAGAGGGAGATGCGAGCCAGGGAGAACCGATCATGAGTCGCAGGGTGTCCGCACGTACTAAAGCGGCGCGGACCTCCGACTTCTCCCCGGCAGCTGTCGTCGCACTTTGCTTGGGTATAACTACGACAATAACGATGGCGGTCACCAGGGCTACCACGGCCCAGACGAAGCTGGTTCTGCAAAGCTTGGATAGTCGTCCCCGTCGGCGCCCGGAGGGAGCAGTCCTTGTCGAGCTACCCGGAAGCGACGTCAGTATTGCCGTTGGCATCGGAAGGTTCTGTATCCATGGAAACGATTTGCCAGGTGCCGGAGGGAGTCTCTTGCAAGGTAGCATAGGAGTCGCCGTATCCGGATGCCACCTCAGTGGCTACATGTAGGTTCCCCTGACCGTCGAGTGTGGCTTGGTCGTTCTCGTTCCAAATCTTCATCACCGCGTGGACGCTAGCGGTGGTGCCAGCAATATCGATGCTCTCCCATTTGACCACTTCGGCACCGCCAACAGGACCCACGCTATTGATGGCCGACACCGCGTCAGCAGGACTCATCGACGACACCAATTCACCACCTTTCTTTGCCCAGCCATTGATTGCGTTAAGGTAGTTGGTGCGGATCTTGCCAGGAGCGAGGATGGCATCTGCCTCTGCATCCTGCTGGGAGGTGATCTGGGCGACCTCTGCGGCTGAGAGTCCCAATACATGACCGGAGTCGTCGACCCAAGAGTGGCCGGGGTTCTCGAGGCGGTCGCCGTTCTTGGTGTGGACGAGGGAATCTCCATGGACTGCCCAATCGGCGGATTTGGCGAGACCTGCTGGAGCTGGTGCCCCTTCATTCTCCCCAAGAACTTGGGCTTCCAGGAATACTTGCTTCACAGCGGCTTCTTTGGCACTGTCATTTCCTTGTCCGTGCGCGACCCCCAGTGACGCACCGAAGCCGGCGCCCGCTGCCACGGCGCTCACCACAAGCATTCCTCGCGCTCGTTGGCCGAATCGTCGGCGGTTAGTGGACTGGTGGCTCATATCAGCTAACGACATGATCGGTGAATACCTCCTCCGTGGGCCAATAGGGATTCGATGGATTTTGCACGAATCTCAACGTCCAGAACACGTGCTGTCTATTGGAGTCGTGGGCATCGACCTCGGTTCCCCAGGTGCCGTCGGTACCCCAGCCTCCATAGGCGGTGATGGTGGCGTGATCGATACCGTAGATTCCCTCACCGTTATCCCTTGCATCCCAATTGTAGAAGAAGGGGTCGCCCAGGGCATTTGAAGGTGGTATCGAAGGAGCAGTTCCGTTCTGATAATAGTCGAAGGAATAGGTGAAATAGGAGCTAGAACCGTCGTAAAAGGTCAGGAAATAGAAGAGGTCTGGAGCGACAGTCCATGTGTTGGAATAGTAGTTGGCACCGTAACCAGTCAGTTCTCCATACCAGTATGAGAGATCACCCGGGTTATCAACCACCGAGGGGTAGTTGTATAACGGCTCCTGGAGATACGTCGGTTCCCATGGCTTGCCATAGTCCTCCGCATTACCTGGGCCTGAGTTGAGTGCCTGGGAAACAAAATTGGTGCAGTCTGTCCCCCCGAAGCTGGCGTAGTCGATGTTGTAATTGCTCCAGTAGGTGTCCGCGTAGCGCGCTGCAGCAGCACCATTGTAGGTGCCATACTGCCCAGCATAAGCAGCACCAGTGGATAACAAGAGGAGGGCCCCAGCTGCGGCCACGCAGCCAGCTGCTCGTGCTGCACGCAGCCATGATAGGTGCGTCATCGTCCTGCCCTTCTGGAACGCAATGCTCCCCGGTCAACCGTTATTCAACTGGTTGACTCTGCCGCCGTCGCAGTTCGACTTCGTCTACCCGACGCGAAGCATATGAGAAGTCAGCGGCGGCGTCAAGTCATCCATCAGTGTGATCACCCACCAACTGATTCTTCAGCTCGTGTGCCGATTTTTCCCCACGGGGTGAAAGATCCCGGTCTGTTTCGGCGACAAATACAGGTGAGGGCAGGGGTTTCCCCGAACCGTCGCAGCAGGAGGTGCTGCCGTGCAGTGCCGACTGTGATTCGGAGTGACTCGCAACGCTCTCGGGTTGGCTCCCCTCCGTTTGACGCGGAGGGGAGCATTTCGATTGTCTTCCACGGTGTGCGGCAAGGGCCACTTTTCTTGGCCTGCAATGACTGGTGCGGCATTGATGAGGGCCCGATTGGGGAACTCGGCGACCTTCCTGTGGAGCTCGACGGTCATTCGCGTCACCTGGGAATACAGATTCCGTCGATACCCATGTCCCGCACGATGTCGTCAGACCTGGATCCGCGAATAAGCCGCCGACCTCCCGAACCAGCGGTACCAGTAGCTGGTGCGGAGGCTCCGGCCAGTAGAGGGTGACGGTTACCCGAAACCGAGGCGCGCTCGACCAAGAGGTTTAGTGTTGTGATTCGTGATGCCGGCTGCAGTGCGATCGCCTCAGTTTGGTAGCCGGTTACTGCCTCAAGCGGCTACGGTCCTGAACCGGCGATCAGCACGTCGAGAGCTCGCCAAGCCTGCCTCGGCCCACACAGCCGGGTGAGGCCTGTAGGCGCGCTGGCCGGCGTGGTTGTAGGCGGTGCCTTGCTTTTTCGGTCCGTAGACCTCGACGTCGGTAGGACCCGAGATCGATGGTGGGGCGTGGCTGACGTTCGTCACCATCGGAGAGCTGTACAAATGGAGCTCCATGCGGAGCTGGGGTTCATCCCGGCGCGATCGTCGGGGCGCAGAATCCTGTTCGGTGACCAGGCGGGCCCGGTCCCTCTCGGCTTGGCGCTTGGTACTACGGAACCTGCGATGCAGATGGCGCACTTTTCCCCGAGAATCACGACCCAGGCAGACACGGAGTTCCCACATCGTCGCCCCTGACCAGGCGGATGCTTCCTGCCACCGATGACCCTCCTCCCGGTTGTCGGGTTCCCCGTTGGGTCAGAGCCAAAACATAGACGAGGAGACAACCGCCCCAGGGAGATTAATGCCCTCCTACCTGCGCATTCACTCGGGTGACCGAGGGGACTCGAACCCCCGACCTCCAGGGCC
The DNA here is from genome assembly GCA_021817065.1 of Actinomycetes bacterium. Classification (GTDB taxonomy): domain Bacteria; phylum Actinomycetota; class Acidimicrobiia; order Acidimicrobiales; family JAKAVM01; genus JAKAWH01. Next base: position 63 of record JAKAWH010000054.1, on the reverse strand, counting down.
ACAACCTGGCGCTCTAACCAACTGAGCTACGGCCACCATGGGAAATCCGCCCCTTGGGGGGTC
>JAKAWH010000053.1 GCA_021817065.1 Actinomycetes bacterium | reverse complement strand
TCGCCGAAGCGGTCGCCCTCTCCCGTCCGCAGGTGATCTCCGCGTACCCGATCACCCCGCAGAGCCACATCGTCGAGCACCTGAGTGTCATGGTGAAAGATGGCCGCCTCGATTCCTGCCGGTTCGTCAATGCCGAATCGGAGTTCGGCGCCATGTCGATCGTGATCGGAGCTGCCGTGGCGGGTTCGCGCTCCTATACGGCAACAGCGAGCCAGGGACTTCTATTCATGGCCGAGGCGGTCTATAACGCTGGGGGACTCGAGCTCCCGATCGTGATGACGGTGGGCAACCGTGCGGTCGGGGCACCAATCAATATCTGGAACGACCACAGCGACGCGATGGCCGTCCGGGACGCGGGGTGGGTACAGCTTTTCGCGACCAGCAACCAGGAAGCCGTGGACCTCCATCTTCTCGCTTTCCGCCTCGCCCAGGAGGCATCCATCCCGGTGATGGTGTGTATGGACGGTTACGTCCTCACTCATGCCTTCGACGAGATCGACGTCCCTTCCCAGCAGCAGGTGGACGAGTTCCTGCCACCGTTCCGGACTACTCCTGTGCTCGACCCTGCCGACCCTGTCTCGATCGGGTCGATGGTCGGTCCCGAGGCGTTCACAGAGGTGCGCTACCTAGCCTACGCGAAGCATCAGGAAGTCTTGCAACGGATTACCGCTCTGGCTGCGGAACTGGGGACGCTGTTAGAGCGTGAGGTCCCCGCGCTAGTGCGGGACTATCGCCTTATTGCATCGGAGACGGTTATCGTCTCGATGGGGTCGGTGTCTCGCACTGTTGATCGTGTGGTGGATACACTGCGTGCGGGTGGTCGCAAGGTTGGGTCGATGTCCCTTACCAGCTACCGGCCTTTTCCTGCTGCGCAGGTGCGGGCGGCATTGGCGGTTGCCAAGCGGGTGGTGGTAGTAGACCGTGCTATGAGCGCGGGAGCCGGCGGGATCGTGACCGCGGATGTCCGATCGGCCCTGTCCGGTCTCGACGTACGGGTGTATTCGGTGATGGCAGGCCTCGGGGGCCGGCCAGTGCGGAGCAGTTAGCTCCTCGGGGTCGTCGACCACATCGTACGCGGCGAGCCCCCCCCGACCGGCGAGCCGGTCTTCCTTGACCTCGACCGCACGGTGGTCGATCGGGAAATGGCGTCTGCCAGCCTCCACGACCGGACGATGACGATGAAGGCTGGGAAGGCTTCACGCTGAACGATGAGCGACGAACGATGAGCAGGAACGGGGTGAGGTTCTTCCAGGTAGGAAGTTTCGCCGTGGGGAACCGGCTCCTCGATCCTGAAGACCGGACCGTTCAGGCGGATGAGCAGCGGAGCAATTCCCTCACATCGGGACACCGCGCCTGCCAGGGCTGCGGGGAGGCTTTGGGCGCCCGCTATGTCCTCGACGCCGCCATGCGCGCCAGCAACGGGAAAGTAGTGGTGGCGAACGCCACCGGTTGCCTCGAGGTCTTCTCCACGCCCTACCCGGAGAGTTCGTGGCGGGTCCCCTGGATGCATTCGCTTTTCGGTAATGTGGCAGCCGTCGCTTCCGGCATTGCTGCTGCTCTCGCCGTCCAAGGCCGCGATGGTGTGCGGGTAGTCGCCCAGGCTGGGGACGGCGGGACCGTCGACATAGGAATCGGTTGCTTGTCCGGTATGTTCGAGCGCAATGACGACGTGTTGTTCGTCTGCTACGACAACCAGGCGTATATGAATACCGGCGTTCAGCGATCGGGGTCCACCCCCCCTTCGGCCCGCACCGCCACTACGGATGCAGTGGGCTCCGAGCCCGGCGCTTCATTCGGTCAGGGCAAGGACGTGCCGGCAATCGCTCGTGCCCACGGCGTGCCCTATGTTGCCACCGCGACGATCGCCGATCTGCGCGATCTGGAGGGCAAGATCGAGAAGGCGATCCCTATGCGGGGTTCTCGGTACGTGCACGTGCTGGTCCCGTGCCCACTCGGATGGGGGAGTGCTCCCGCCGACACCATACGGGTCGCCCGGGCGGCCACCGAATGCGGGCTCTTCCCGGTCTACGAAGCTGAGCGCGGCGAGGTGGTTGGGGTGACCCGTATCCGCCGGAAGGTGGGCGTCGACGAGTATCTGAGCATTCAAGGACGCTTCTCGCATCTTTACTCGCCAGTGCGGCGGGCTGATGTCATCGACCGCATTCAGAAGATCGCCGATTCGAATATTCGGAGGTTTCGGCTGGAGTGAGACATCCCTTCGCAATCACGCTCGACGTCGCTTCCAGCCTCGCCAACAAGACGGGTGGCTGGCGGGTTGAACGGCCGGTGTTCGTTGACCGGTTGCCTCCCTGCAACGATGCCTGCCCGTCCGGCGAGGATGTGCAGGGCTGGCTCTACGCGGCGGAGTCCGGTGACTACAAAGGCGCTTGGCGCCGCCTGGTTCGGGACAACCCGATGCCTGCTACGACCGGCCGGGTCTGTTTCCGCCCCTGTGAGACGGCCTGTAACCGGGTCCAGGTCGACGAGGCGGTGGGTATCCGTTCGGTGGAGAGATTCCTTGGTGACCACGCCATCGGGGAGGGATGGAGCTTTCCCGGGCGAATGTCGACCGCTTCGGGCAACGTCCTAGTGGTCGGTTCAGGGCCGTGCGGGCTCTCCGCGGCGTACCACCTCCGCCGGGCAGGTCATCGGGTCACCATATATGAAACCTCCGCATCGCTCGGGGGGATGTTGCGTTACGGGATCCCTGCCTACCGGCTTCCCCGGTCCGTTCTGAATGCGGAGGTCCGAAGGATCGTGGACATGGGGGTAACCGTCGAGACCCGGCACCGCGTCGACGACGTCCTCGCAGCTCGGGAAGATGGTCGCTTTGATGCAGTCCTGCTCGCGCTGGGAGCACCCCTTGCCCACCACGTCCCCATTCCGGCCGTGGACTCGGCGTACGTCCTAGATGCTCTTTCCTATCTGCACGGCGCTGCGTCGGGGCATCCCCCCCAGCTCGGTCGGTGTGTGGCGGTCTATGGAGGCGGGGACACTGCGCTCGACGCCGCTCGGACCGCGCTCCGGCTGGGAGCCGAGGAGGCAGTGGTCGTTTACCGGCGCACCGGGTCCCAGATGCCGGCGAACTCCGAAGAGTACGAGCAGGCCCTGGCCGAGGGAGTGCAGATGCACTGGCTCTCCACGGTTGCCCGCGCCGGGGATGGGGAGCTGCTTGTCGAGCGGATGGAGCTCGATGACACCGGATTTCCCCAGCCGACCGGCGTATTCGAGACGCTTGAGGCCAATGCTCTGGTCTTGGCGCTCGGCGAGGAGACCGACCTCTCGTCGGTGGATCGAGCGATCGACATCCACTCGTCGGACGGAGTCATCGACATCGGCCCGACCATGATGACCGGTCATCCAGGCATCTTCGCCGGGGGTGACGTCGTGGCGGGGGAACGCAGCGTAACCGCGGCAATCGGGAACGGGAAGAAGGTGGCACGCCAGATCGGGGCGTGGCTGAGCGGCGAGAACGTCTCGGCAGGCTCGCGCCACCCTCTGGCCGAACTCTCCTCGCTCAACACTTGGTACTACGCAGATGCTCCAAGAACCGTTCAAGCCGAGCTGGAGCGAGCGCGCCGCCTGACCACCTTCGATGAGGTGGTCGCGGGGCTGAACGAGACCGACGCACTTTTCGAAGCTCGCCGTTGCATGTCGTGTGGCAGCTGCTTGGAATGTGCCAACTGTTTCGGAATGTGCCCGGACAATGCCGTGCATAGGGTGCTCGATCCCCTAGCGAAGGGCCCTCTTGCCGGGGGGGACGGTGTTCTTCGTGCTGGCGGGGTCCGTCCTTTCGCGTTCGACTACGACTACTGCAAAGGCTGCGGCATCTGCGTTAGTGAGTGTCCCAGTGGTGCCATCGTGATGGAACCCGAGGTCATTTGAGGACAGTAGGGCGTGCAATCTCCATGAAGGACGTTCGGCCCTTATCGAGCTTTCTACATGGGTGGAAGATAGAGGCGGAGGGGCCTGATTGTTATGATCGGAGGTGCCACAATGAGGCTTGTACCATTGGAGAGGTCTCTGCTCCGCTGGCCGGAGAATTGGTCGCGACTGATGGACTTCGACCTGGAACCGAGCGGGTTCCTGCGGGTCGAGGAGTACACTGAAGGCGACACGCTGGTGATACGTGCGGAGATTCCCGACATTGATCCGGACAAGGACGTGGATGTGTCCATGACCGACCACACCTTGCATATTCATGCACAACGTGAGGAGAGGTCGGAAAGGCGCTCGAAGGACGAGTACCGGTCGGAGTTCCGGTACGGATCCTTCAGCCGTGACCTCTCGCTGCCGGAGACGGCGAGGAAGGAGGAGATCTCGGCTCGATACTCCAACGGCATCCTGGAGGTGCGCGTCCCGTGTCCTACACATGAGGAGGAGCCCACGGTGAAGATCCCGGTTGCAACGAGTTGATCCGCGGTGGGTCGGGGTCGTCTTCGGTGAGGTGAGTTCGATGGAGCGCCTGAGTGCTCTGGACGCAGCCTTCCTCTTCGCTGAGTCGGAGGCGACCCCCATGCAGATCGGTTTCGTGGGCCTTTTCGAAGGGACGCTCGCGGTCGACGAAGTTGCTGGCGCTATCGGGCCGCGTCTCGAAATGGTTCCCAAGCTCCGCGAGCGGGTGATCTTCCCGGCAGGAGGTCTAGGTCGTCCCCGGTTGGTGGAGGACGAAAGCTTCGACATCGCGCGGCACGTCCTCCCCGGCGATGTCACCGAGCCCCGGAACCGGCAGGCAGTCATGGACTACCTCGGAAGGCTTTTCTCGGCTCCCCTCGAACGCGACAAGCCGCTGTGGGAGATCCACGTGATCAATGGCGTTTCCGACGACCGGTCGGGGGGAGCATGGCCACGTTTGTACACGGCTGTGATCGGGGAGATCCACCACTCGCTCGCCGATGGCGTCTCAGGGGTGCGGCTGGCATCCATCCTGCTCGATAGCGTCCCTTCGAACACAACTACCTCGCGGACGACCGCGAGCGGAGACCGCCTACCGCAGGCGGCGGATGGGCCTTCATGGAGGAGGTTGATCGCTGCCGAAGCGGGGTCCGCCATCCATAGATTCGCGGCACCCGCTGTCGGCATTCTCCGGGCTGGGTTCCATCCCGCCGTGGCAGCCCGCTACGTAGCTGCCGGGTGTCTTGGACTTGCCTCGCTCCTTCCTCCCGCTTCGCTGGCCTCCGACATCGGCATGATTCGGGCGGTCGGTCAGCGCCGTCGTATTGACGTATCGCGCTACCCGCTCGACGCGCTGCACGGTGTGCGTCAAGATTCGGGGGCGACCCTGAACGAGGTAGTGCTCGCCGCGGTGGCAGCAGGAGTGCGGTCTCTCGCTCGCTCGCGCGGGTACGTGTTCGACGACGAGGTCGTCAATATCCTCGTCCCGGCGACGATGCACCGCGCTGGGGAGGCGACCGAGCGCTTCGGAAATTCGATCTCAGCGCTCCTTGTTGAGATCCCGCTAGGTCACTCCCGTCCGACGACAATGCTGGCTGCGGCGATGAGCGCATCCCGAAGGGCGCAACGCCTTCACCACCCTGTAGCAGGCCGCTTCCTACTCAGGGCTGCTGAAGAATGCCCGGCTCCCTTCATTCCCGCGCTGGCGGGTCTCCATTCGCACCAGCCATTCGTGCACATGATCGTGACGAACGTGCCGGGTCCTTCCTCACCCCTCTATGCACTGGGTGCGCGGATGGTGGAGGCCTACCCGGTGGTTCCGCTCGGCGGCAATCTCCCGATGAACGTGGCGGTTCTCTCGTACGACGGCTACCTGGGCATCGAGGTAACCTCAGACCCGGATGCCGTTCCCGACGTCGAGTCCTTTACGGGCGCCATGGGCGCGATGTTCGAGGAGTTGATCGCATGTTGCTCGCGACCGCGTCCACGGCATCATGCCAGGAGCGTCGCATGATGCTCGCTGGTCGGAGTCGACGGTGACGTCGGTTGGTGGAGCCGAATTTCAATTCGTTCGCCTCGGGGCGCACACCGTCACTCCACCAAGAGGTGGCGCATAACCTTGCCCAGGGCGTTTCGGGGAAGCGAGTCGACGAAGACGACCTCCTTGGGGCGCTTGTAGGGTGCTAGGTCGGCGGCAGCCATCTCCGCTATGGATCGCCTCAGTTCGGCGCTCCGGGCGTCTCCGGTGACGACGAATGCTGTCACCTGCTCTCCCCATTCCTCCGACGGCCTCCCGGCAACCGCCACTTCGACCACAGCCGGATGGGTGGCGAGCACGTCTTCCACTTCTCGCGGGTAGACGTTGAGCCCGCCGGTGATAATCAGCTCCTTGGCGCGGCCCTTGATGCACAGGTACCCATCGGACGATTGGCTCGCGAGGTCACCGGTATGGAACCAGCCGTCCTCCAGGGCCTCGGCGGTAGGTCCCGGCAGATTACGGTATCCGGCAAAGGTCATCGGGCTCCTGACGAGTACCTCGGCGGCGTCGCCCTCGCCGGAGGCGGTATTGTCCTCGCCGGAGGCGGCGTCGCCCTCACCGGAGGCGGTATTGTCCTCACCGGAGGCGGTATTGTCCTCGCCGGAGGCGGCATCGCCCTCACCGATCAGGACGTCGCCGAAACGTATCTCCACTCCCGGTAGCGGCACCCCGACCGAACCCGCTCGCCGCTCGCCCTCATAGGGATTGGAGACGGCCATCAGGACCTCGGTCGCTCCGTATCGCTCCAAGGGACGGTGACCGGTCGCCACTGTGAATTCCTCGAAAAGAGATGCGGGGAGAGCCGCCGACCCTGACACGCACAAACGGAGTGATCGCATTGCACCGACGCCGGGAGTCGACAGGAGCCGGTGGTACATGGTGGGAACCCCGAAGAACATCGTTGCGCCGAATGTCTGGGCGGCGCCGATTACGGTCTTCGGGTCGAACGATGGCAGGATCACCGCGGATGCGCCGGCGTAAAGGGTGCCAAAAAGACCATTGCACAAGCCATGCCCATGAAAAAGGGGCAGGGCGAGGAGAAGGCGATCATCCGGGGTCCATCGCCACGCACGGGTGATCGACGCTGCGTTGGCGAGCAGGTTGGAATGGGTGAGGATCGCACCCTTGGGCGTTCCAGTGGTTCCCGAGGTATAGGCGATCAGCGCCGGCGAGCCGGGCGCCACGGTGTCGACGAGCGGATGGTCGATCGGCGCGCTCGACTCCGGATCCGAACCTGCGATCAAGCGGAGGCTCTGGCCGTGCGAAGACGCCTCTTCCTCCACCCAACGGGCGCGTTCGGCGTCGTCGACGAAGGCGGCCGCTGGCCGGGAATCGGTGACTATGTGGGCTATCTCTCTCCGCTGGTAGGCGGTGTTGGCGGGGACGACGGTCATGCCCGCCCGCAGGGCGCCGACCACCGTTTCGGCCAACCGGGGTGATGCTTCGGCGGAGACAAGGACGCGGTCCCCGGGTACAAGTCCCTCGTGCAGCAGGCGAGCGGCGATGCGACGGGTGGTCTCCTGCAGGGCGCCAGCGGTCCAAGCTTTGCCAGTGGCGTCGAGCAGTACGGCTCCTTCGGGCCGATCGACCCAGCGCCGTGACCAGGCAGCGACGAGGGTTCCGTCGGCCAGCAGGTCACCGGGTGCAAAGGTCGATCCCGGTAGCAGGTGGGCGTCCCAGTTCACCGGCTGCACGAACTGTGTCGAAGAATCCACGCTTCCCTCACGGTAGGGGCGAGTGAGGCATGCCGGCTCACCGGCCGAAAGAACCGTGCCGGCCCGATCCGCCGGCGAAACGTTCCGCCCCTTCCAATGTCTCTCCGGAACGGATTACCGAAAGCCCGAGGCTCGTCTCGTTTGCCATAGCGGCGGCCAGATCGAGATCCCATCCCTCGAGCGCCGACTTCCGGTCCGATCGGAGGCACCCCTGGGGAAAGGCCGCGATCTGGTGGGCTAGCGCCAGCGCTTCTTCCAAGGCATGTCCCGGCTCGCACAGGCGGTTGGCTAGTCCCATCGCGAGAGCTTCGTAGGCTCCGACCGGGCGGCCGGTCAGGATCATGTCCATCGCGTGGCTCTGCCCGATCAGGCGGGGGAGCCGGACGGTCCCCCCATCCACCAATGGGACTCCCCACCTGCGGCAGAAAACGCCGAACACCGCGTTCTTCGCCGCGACCCGTAAGTCGCACCAGATCGCCAGCTCGAGGCCACCGGCCACTGCATGCCCTTCCACCGCCGCGACCACCGGCTTGGAAAGCACCATCCGGGTCGGCCCGAGGGGACCGTTCCCGTGCCTCTCGACCCGGTTGGCCCGGTCCAGATCACCAGAGGCGATCGCTTGAAGATCCGCGCCAGCGCAGAAGGTGCCCCCAGCCCCGGTCAGCAGGCCGACGTTCGAAGTCGGATCGTCCTCGAAATCGGCAAAAGCGCTGGCCAGGCCCTCGGAAGTGGCGCGATCAACCGCGTTCCGGACTTCTACCCGGTTGATGGTCACGATGGTCACATCTCCGTCGCGGGCGACCACCACCGGGCCGTCGGCGCTCATCGGGGGATTGGCGCCGATGGGAATGTGCGCCGGGCCGGATCGTCTACAGCGGTGAGCGAAAAGTCCACCTCGGGTACGCTATCAAGCGGAGAGGGCAGTCCCTATCCGTTGCCCGTGCCCGGAGGCATCGCAGGAGGAGTTTTTCCATGGCATTGATGAGTCGAGAGTTCATAGCCGTTCCGGACGGCGCCAAAGGGCAGATCGTGTACAAATGGCCTGACGTCTCCATCCGCCGTTATTCCAAGGCGATCGTCGACGCCGACGAGTTGGCCCTTTTCCTCAACAAGGGAGCGGTTGCGGGGACCCTCCCGCCCGGTCGCCATGCCATCGATGCCGACGAGATCCCCTTCTTGGGGATATTCATCGACGCGGCCACTGGTGGCAAGGCCTATCGTGCAGAACTATATTTTGTCGGGACGCGCGAGTACACCGGCAATAAGTTCGGAGGGCGCGTCGACGACGTCCAGGATCCCCACACTGGATTGATCGTCACCTTGCGTATGTTTGGCCAATACTCGATCAAGCCGCTGGACCCGGCTTCGCTGGTCACCACGTTGACGGGTACGGTCAACGTCACAGACAACGCAGCGATCACCGATTGGGTGTCGTCGCAACTCCTCAAGGTCGCCAGAACCGAGATAACCCGGCAGATTCTCGGCAATGGGTGGCCCATTCTCGGGCTCTCCGCATATACCCCGCAGCTCTCTGACGCGCTGGTCGCTGCCACCAATGCGGAGATCGCCCGGTACGGGTTGGCGGTGATCGGGTTGGGCAACTTCGATATCAATCTCTCCGACGAGGACGAGCACCAGTTGAAGGCGCTGGCGAAGGACACCGCCTACTCCCGTCTTGCCGGCAGCTTCCAGCAATACGCGGCAGGGGAGGCCATGCTCGGTGCCGGGGAGGGGATGGCGCAAGGGGGAGGCACCGGGGGAGCGCTTCTGGCCGCCGGTTTCGGTGCCGTCCAGGGCGCTCCGGTAGTGCCGATAGGAGCGGCCCCGCCACCTCAGGGATTCGCCGGGGGCGCCTCATTTGCCGGGCCGGTGACCTCCCCGCCACCCGTACCTCAGCCGGGAGTCATTCCGCCCGCTTCCCCGCCACCCGTACCTCAGCCGGGAGCCATCCCGTCATCAATACCCGTATCCCAGGAAGGCCAGTTGCCGGGAAGCGGTCCCTCGCCCGTATCCCAGGAAGGCCAGTTGCCGGGAAGCGGTCCCTCGCCCAAGCCGGGCGAGGTGCCTGCCAGTAGTTCGGCTCCCGCCGGAGTCGGCTTCGCCCACTTCTGCACCGAATGCGGGACCGGGCTGAACGGCGAGGTGAAGTTCTGCCCGAACTGCGGTACCAAGGTCCCTACGTGATGGACATCCAACGGGCCGAAGGTCGCCGGCTGCATCTCCGGTGAGCGACGCGCCGGAGGATCCCTCTCCGCCGCGGGGATCACGGGCATGGGCCACCGTCCGCCTTGCTATCAGCATCCTGCTCGCAGCGGTGGCGCTCTATGTAGTCGCCGGACGAAGCGACGAACTCACCGTAGTGTCGTCGTATCTTTCGAAGATAGATCCCTTTTGGGTCGTCGCGGCCTTCGGCCTCGAGATGGTGTCGATCGCAGCCTTTGCCTTGATCCAGCGCAGGCTTGCGGCCGCCGGGGGGGTCGATATCCCGGCAACCGCGTTGTTCGGCATAACCTTGGCGGGCAATTCGATCACAAATTCGTTGCCGGCCGGTCCAGCGTGGGCGAGCTATTTCTCTTTTCGCCAGTACCGCAGATTCGGGGCCGATTCCACTCTGTCTGCGTGGATACTGATTGGACTCTTCCTCGCGTCGTCGCTCACCCTGACTGTCCTTGCCACTGCAGGGTTGATCGTGGCGAGCACCACCGGGGCGGGCTCCTTCGGGATCACCAATACCATCGTATCGGTGGTCTTCGGTACCCTGGCCGTGACCGGCACGGCAGTGCTGTTCCTTCACCGCCGGGGCACCCTCGAGCCGGTTGCCACCCGCTTCCTCTACCTATCGCGCCGGCTGGTTCGATACCCCCGGGGGGACCCTGCGCTAGTCGCAGCGCGGATCGTCCAGCGTCTCCGGGCGGTATCCCCGTCGCGGTCCGACGCGGTGGTGACCCTCGGGTGGGCCATGGTCAACTGGGTCACCGATCTGCTCGCGCTGGTCGCTTCGTTCTATGCCGTGGGGGTAGCGGTTCCCTGGTCCGGGATCCTGCTCGCCTACGGAGCCGGCCAGCTTGCAGCCAATCTCCCGGTTACTCCCGGCGGGCTGGGAGTCGTCGAGGGCAGCCTGGAAGTGGCGCTGGTCGCGTATGGAGGTTCCCAGGGATCCACGGTCGCGGCCATCCTATTATATCGTATTGTGAGTTTCTGGCTCCTTCTTCCGCTCGGTTGGATCTCGTGGCTCAGTATCCACTTTGCCGAGCGGAAGGACGCTGTACGCTCCCAGCCCGCCCTGCCCCCGGTTACTACCGCCGAGGAGGTACGGGGATGAAGGTTCGCGGCCGGTGGAGCGCGGGCGCCGAGGAGGTGCGGGGATGAAGGTTCGCGGCCTGCAAGTTACCCATCGGCTGCTGCGCGCGACTGCCGTTGTGGTGGTCGCCATCGGGTTGGGTGCCGGTGCCGCCGGTTGCGCCGCAGGACACACAACTCTGGGAACCTCGACTGGTACCTGCTTCCTGGCTCTGCCGACAGCTTCGGCGACCGTTGGCGGGGCCGGCAAGATGGTTGGTGTCAAGTCGTTCAATCCCCACGCCCTGATTGCCGAATTGGAGAAGCGCGCGCGGAAGATAGGACCGGGCGTCAATCCCTACATGCCGTTCGGCGACTCCACCACGACATCCGCGGACTCGCCCTTGGTGACCAGCCTGACTGGCCGCCAGGCCCGGGTGCGGCGAGCCGTGCGCGAAATCGCGCGCCATCTCGCGGTTTTCGGCAATCGCCAGGTCTGCGCGGTGGAGTACGAGGGCAACTTCCATCCCGGCTCGGTGGCCCACGCAGTCGATGGAAAAGGATCCGGTCGCTACGCGATCGTGGTGCTCCCCGCCAAGGGTGGGCAACCGATCGTGTCGCTCGTGCTGAAGCGGTTGCCCTTCACCCTTCGCCATTTCTTCTAGTCCAGGCGGGAAGCGGTGGCCGGATTGAGGGGTGCACGCAGGAGGTACCCGGTGAATAACAGGGCTTGCAAGGCGATGCCGGGGTTCCCGTCAGTCCTGTTCCACGTGCCGATGCCGGCGCTCCAGACGCCGGAGTTCCCGGTCGACGTCTTCCCAGGTGAGGGGATCGGGGTCGAGGCCCGCCTCTTGGGCCTTGGAGGCCCGGAAGAGTACCGTGACTGCCGCTCCCCAGAGCACGAACACTCCGACTGCCTTCGCGAGGACGCCGGCGAGTTGCTGGTCGAGAAGAGGGTCGAGGCCAAGACGGCGAGCACCGTTCGCAAAGACGGGATAAAAGGGATGCTTGGCGAATATATAGGCTAGCGACACGAAATTGGGGAGCAACGACTGGACGAAGAGGTATCCGGCGCGCCCGGCAGTCGAGACGGGGTGTGCTCCTGGAACGATGCGGAGAAACGGGACCCACATGACCGCTCCCGCGAGCACGAGACCGAGGTCGACCAAGTCGCTCACCGGATAGGAGCGTGACGCGGCAGCGATGGCAGGGGGAGTCTGGACGCCGATCACGGTCCCGTTGAAGATGAGGATGGCAACAGGGGGAAGGGTGAGGAACCGGATGGTCGAGTAGACCGCGATCGGCCGGGTGAGGTCGGCGGTGAACCAGCGGGGAAGGCCGGTGAGGATGAGACCGGGAGCGACAAGCGAGAGAACGAGATTCTGTCCCATCTTGGCCAGGAGGCAGTAGCGGTGGGCGAGATCGGCCAACGGCCAGGTGACGGCCACCGCGAGGCAGGCGATACCGGCGCCAAGGCTGATTGCCTGGCGGAGGGTGATCCCGGGTTGATCCTCGCGGTGCGCTGCGCGCATGCGGTGGGCCAGACCCGCAGAGAGAGCGGCTACACCGGCCAGACCTATCCAGGAGGCCGGGTGCGGGTGGAACGCCCATGGGGAAGCTGTGGCGATCATGGCGCTCGTGTCCCCGTACAGGGAGAAGTACGCTCTCCCAGGTGGCTCGGGATATCCCAGAACCCCGCGTGAGTCGTCTCGAGCGACTCACCAACCTGGTGCTCTACCTCCTCCACGCACCCAGGCCTGTGACCATCCACGAGATCTCGGACCAGGTCGCCGGTTATTCCTCGGGCGGCGATCCTGCCACGATCCGGCAGCAATTCGAGCGGGACAAGAGGCTCCTGCGCGAGCAGGGAATTGTGATCCAGGTGGAACCGGTCCGGCAGGAGACCCAACTCGGGTACTCCATCAGGGAGCAGGACTTCTTCCTTCCCGATCTGGGGCTCACCGGCGAAGAGCAATCGGCTCTCAGCATTGCTGTGGCCGCAGTCCACAGTGAAGACTCTACCTCTCGTGTCGCGCTTGCGAAGTTGGGAATCGCCCCCTCCGATGGAGCTTTTTTCACAGCGACCCTGCCGGAATCGCCACGGTTGTCGCAGATCCATCAGGCCATCTGCACGCGCTCGCCAGCGAGCTTCTCCTATCGAGGTGCCGAGCGCACGGTCGACCCGTTCGGCCTTCTGTGTCGCAATGGTGCCTGGTACCTATTCGGTTGGGACCACCTGCGCAGCGAGCGGCGGACCTACCGGGTCGATCGGATCGAGGGTGAACTCACCATGGGCGAGCCGGGTACCTTCCAGATCCCCGCCGACTTCGAGGTGTCGCGGGCGCTGCCGGCGCGTGCATGGGAGATCGGCGAGGGCGACCGCTTCCTCGCGCGGGTCCTCATAGAAGGGGAGATCGCCCCCATCGTGGTCGCCTCCGTCGGGGAGGACCGCGTCGAGGAGCGCCACGACAATGGCGCTGTCACGATCGTGTTGGAAGCGGTGAATTCCGAGGCGTTGCTGTCCTGGATTTTGGGAATGGCCGATCACGCGACGGTGCTGGATCCCCCGGAGCTGGTGAGAGAGGTTGTGGATCGGTTGGATCGCATGGCGGCTGCTTTTCCGGTGTCCGGGCGATGACCCTGCCTGCGAGCGCCCCCGATCGGTTCCATCTTCTCTTCGCTGTGCTCGCGTGGCTGGTTCCGCGCAAGAGTGCGTCGATCGCCGAAGTCGCTCACCAATTCACCATCGATCCCGCCGACGTGGTGTCACTGATCGAAACGGCAGCATGTTGCGGCGTTCCTCCCTACACGGCGGACACTCTGCTCGATCTTTACATCGACGAGGATCGTATCGAGGCCAATTTCGGAAATCTGCTGGAACGGCCCCGCCGCCTCACGGCGCCCGAAGGCTTTGCGTTAGTCGCCGCGGCACGGGCCATCCTGGCGGTTCCCGGTGCCGATCCGAACAGGTCCCTGGAAAGGGCGACCGCCAAGCTGGCAGAGGTGCTTGGCGACCGCGGCCGGGTGGCAGTCACCATGGACCCGGTGACATCGCTCGGTGCGGTGCGCTCGGCGTTGGAGGCGCGCCGCCAGATAGAAGTGACCTACTATTCCGCCTCGCGGGACCAGCTCTCGGTGCGGAAGATCGAACCATTTCATCTGTTCACCGCAGACGGGCACTGGTATGTGGACGCGTATTGTCATCAAGCCGATGCAGTGCGCCATTTCCGGCTGGACCGCATCACTGTGGTGGTGCCGACTGATGAGCCCTTCGACGCGGCGGCTTCGTGGGCCATCGAGGAAAAGGGGGGATCCGCGGTCACGACGGGTGGCACTACTACCGGTGAATCCGCAGAAATAGGAAATATGCCCGAAGGCTCCGCCGCCGCCTTCTTCGACGACGCTCCAGATGTCGAGATCGAGGTTCCGTTCGAGATGAAGCGCGCCATCGATGGTCTCCCGGTCCGCTCGATCGCCATGGTGCCCGGTGGCAGGGTGCGGGTGGTGCTCCCCATGGGGGGAGTTCCCTGGCTGGAGCGCCTGATGCTCGTCCTGGGAGCGGGAGCATCGGTCCTCTCCCCGCCGGAGCTGACCGGCCTACCGGCCCGTGCCGCAGCCCGGGTCCGCGCTCGCTACGGCTGAGTCCTCCCCGTGGATAGACCCGGGGGGTTTCCTCCCCGGGCCCGGTGGCCTCTGGTCGACGAGCTAGCCCGCTCCACCATCGCGATGACGCTGGCGCTTTGCATCTCGGCGAGCACGCGGGTGATTCGTGCGTCGCTGGCGACGTAGCGCCGGAGCCGTCCTTCGTCGAGGAGGTGCACCCGGGTCGGTACCTCTCTCACCGCGTCGATCCCGGATCGCCGGGCGACCTCCTTGAGGGCGCAGGACATGCCGGTTCCACGCGCGAGCCGGCGGTAGATCCCGATGGCGTCCGCGTGGGCATGGTGGTGCCAGCGGGCAACCTTCGCCTGCGAGAAGAGTGGAGCCCGGAGCGACGTCCCCGACGTCTGCCGGCAGGGCCCCTCGATGTGGAGGCCCATGGCGACGCCGCACACTGCTGCCCGGTAATGGAGGAAAGGGAGGTCGAATCGCGCGCCGTTCCAGGTGATCAGGATCCCCGGTTCCAGGCTCGCCAGATGTTGGTCCAGTTGGGCAAGCAGGTCTGATTCTCCACGCGGATTCTGGCTTACCAGCACTTTCTCGGATCCACCGGCGGCGGGGTCGCCGCACACCGCCACGGCGATGATTCCGGCTCGTAATGGACTCAGCCCACCACGGGAAGTGTCCGTTTCGATGTCGAGGCCATAGAGCGGGAGGGACCCGGCGGGGGGTTGCACCGCTTTGCAGCATACGGCAGGCGTGTGTCACCGAACCGGGTGAAGGTCGGCCTTGCAGAAGACGACTATATATACTAGGAATAAACTAAGATACATGAAATAGCATGATGTTGTAGGAGCTGCCTCTCCTGCCCGCTGGTCGGTTCACCATTTGGACAGGAGGCTTGCCGTGCTCACCGTCGCAGCGCTCCGCTCTGCGGATGCGTCCTATTACTTCTACGCGCCCGAATTGTCGCTGCCCGGGGACCGTTGGATAGGTCAGGGATGCGAAGCTGCCGGGGTGGTGGGAGGACCCGCTCCTCCCACCCGTGAAGCCGTGGAGGAGATTCTCTCGGGCAGCGCGAAGCAGTGGGAGCGGGCACTTCCCGGCGCGCGGCCGGACCGGCGACGGAATCTGGGGTACGACGCGGTCTTCTCAACCCCCAAGTCGGTGTCCCTTGCTGCTGCTCTCGGAAGCGAACCGGTGGTTCAGGCGATCCGCCGATCCCACGACGCATCGGTGGCGGCCGCCTTTGCCTACCTCGAGGAGCAGGCGTCGCCGGTGGTGCGTGGCAACGGAAGAAACCGCGTGTACCTGAGGTCGTCCGGGTTCGCTGGAGCTGCGTTCGCCCACGCGACCAGCCGCTCCCTCGATCCCCATCTCCACACCCACGTCGTCTTCGCCAACTTCGGCCTTGGCGAGGACGGGAAGTGGAGCGCGTTCAATTCCTCCCACCTCTGGGCATCCGCGCGCACGGCCGGATTCCTCTACGAAGCCCATTTGCGTCACCGCCTTACCTCGGTTCTCGGAGTCGGCTGGCAGCCGGTCGCCCGGGGCACCGCGGAGATGGCCGGCTTCTCCCCGGAGGTGCTGGACGAATTCTCGACGCGTTCCCGGCAGGTCAGGTCGCGGCTCAGGGCGGACGGCCGCGACCCAGCGACGGTTTCCCACCGGGAAGATCAGTGGGCAGGACTGGCGACCCGCCCGGACAAGCCTGCACACACCGACATGGCCCGGCTAGCGGAGCAGTGGTGTCACCGCGGGGCTCGGCTGGGGCTGACGCAGGCATCGATCGACGACCTTCTCGGACGGCACCGCGCTGATGACCCCGATGCGCGGGCCGCGTGGTTGGTCGGTGCCCGCCTCGCCCGCTCTCCCGCTCTCGCCCGTTCGGATCGGACCCTCCGGCGCGAAGCGCTGAGGGCCGCCTGCGAGGCGATACCTCCTGGAGCCGATCCTCGGTCGATTCCCGACATCGCTACCGCAGCACTCGGGTCAACGCTGGTGCGCGACTCCCGGGCTAGGGCGACCGGCTGCCATCTCGATGCCGACATGTCGATCAGCCGGTGAGTCGACGATCGATACCCAGGGCTCGGAGGAGAAACAGGGAGTCAGCCGGACCCGGGTTGGTGGTGAGGTGGCATTCATGACGAGAGCAGTGCCTGGCTCTCCACGCGATATCGCTTCCGGCGGCAGCACTGGGTGCTCCCGGAGGGACCAGGTGATAGAGGTGCCTTGATGGAACGCCGAGAGACCATGGGGTGCGGTCAAGGATGCGTTAGGAGTCTGGACGGTGCCCGCCAGGCGGCAGATGGTGTCCACCGTCTCCCGGTCTGCGATACCCGGGAAGGCCACCTTCGTGCCGAACAATGTGAAGAAGCCGTCCGCGGCGGTCCCCCACCGGATCCGCGCCTGTGAGAGATCCTGGATGCAGGCCAGGGTGGTGACCCCTTGTCCGCCACCTTCGCTCACCAGCGCGGCAAGGTCCGGAATGGGGGCAATGTTGGCGATCTCATCGAGAGCGAACAGCATCGGGTGGGGGACCCCGCCGGAGTCCGCCTGCCGGTATGCCTCCGTCCGGATCTCGTCGAGAAGGCCGACGATCAAGGGTGCGACGAGCGATTGGCTTCGACCAGCCGCACAAACATAGATGGTATCGGCCGAGCTGGGGAATGCCCCGACATCGAAACGCGCACCTCTGCCGTCGGCGTTGGCGCGGGCAGCGTCGGAGCGATAGGACGAGAGAACCCCGGATGCTGTGGACCATATCCCGCTCAGCTCGCGCCGGTCGGTCTCGGCGATACCGTGGAGAAGATCGGCGGCCGTGCCGGCTTCAGCGGACAGGAGGAACTCGAGCGCTTCTGTTGCATCGTGACGGTTGACCCAGCTCACAACTTGTGACATCGGGCGACCGAGCCGAGCAGTTGCATGGAGGAGCGGAGCGAGGAGGGACTCTGCCCTTTCCGTCCAATGGCGTTCGGCACCGTCGCGGGTGGGTGGGCGAGCAGTCGCGACCAGCGAATGGGCGAGGGACAGCGCACGGTCCCAATCTCCAGCCGAGTCGACAGGGGACCAGGAGAGAATCTCGACTCCCTCGGGAGGAGAAACCGTGCCGGTGGGATCGAAAAGGAAGCACCGTCCGATCTCTCGCCGGGCACGCCAGGTGGAAGCCATCACCTCCGACTTCGTGGACGTCGAGACGACCGGGCCGTTGGCGGCCGCAATGGCCGGGATCACGATCGAGGATGTCTTGCCTGAGCGCGGGGGACCGATCACCAGCACACCGTGTTGGGGAGGGGCCCACACCCATCCGTTCGCGCCGGCGCCGATGTATACGCCATCTCCTGCCGCTCGGGCACATCGGCGCACCAGGGTGCACGGCGGTATAGATATCTCGGTTTCGGAAGCATGGGACGGGGACATCGAGCGCACGTTACCGTAGGTCGGCTCTCAGGAAAAGAGCTCAATTCTTCGTCCGACGAATCGCCGAATCCACGGGTGATCTACCGATGGGAATGGTGGCGCGTCCTTGCGCGATATGTGGCCCACGCAGGGTAAATCCTTCGTTATCGACTGGCGCGACACTATGATGAGATTTTCAGTGGACAGCGGCATTCAGGTTTCGCAGACGAACTTCGACGACATGTTCGACCGGGCCCACTTGATTTTTTCGCGAAACCACAGTTTGATTACCAGGAAACTTCTTTTTCAATGACGACAGGAGGTAGCGGTTGCACAATTCTCGACCGGTTGGCGACGGGCTCGATTGAGTCGCGCTTGCCGGTGACGTGACCGGGGACGCGTGAGGAATGGACGTCCCGGGGGACTCACGCTCCATTTATTCCAGTTCAATATCGACCCATCAGATTGGAGAAAAGCTGTGCCAAACGGAACTCCAGAAGAAGAAGCGGCAGGAGCACCGGCTCCCGCAAAGAAGAGAGTGACCAAGCGAAAGGCAACGGCCAAGAGGGCTCCCGCCAAGCGCCGGACCGCGAAGAAGACCACTGCCCGCAAGACGGCAGCCCGCAAGACCACTGCCCGCAAGACGGCAGCCCGCAAGACCACTGCCCGCAAGACGGCAGCCCGCAAGACCACTGCCCGCAAGACGGCAGCCAAGAAGCGGACCACCAAGCGAAAGGCAACGGCCAAGAGGGCTCCCGCCAAGCGCCGGACCGCGAAGAAGACCACTGCCCGCAAGACGGCAGCCCGCAAGACCACTGCCCGCAAGACGGCAGCCAAGAGGCGGACCACCAAGCGAAAGGCAACGGCCAAGAGGGCTCCCGCCAAGCGCCGGACCGCGAAGAAGACCACTGCCCGCAAGACGGCAGCCAAGAGGCGGACCACCAAGCGAAAGGCAACGGCCAAGAGGGCTCCCGCCAAGCGCCGGACCGCGAAGAGGTCGACGACTCGCCGGTAGAGTCCCGACTTAACGGGCCTTCAGAGGTCCGTGATCAACTTGAAAGCCTCGCCGGCCGATCGGTCGGCGAGGCTTCCTTTTTGCGATAGATCGTCGAGCACCCATTCCCGGAACCGACTGATGCCACGGGCGTCGCCGACATCCTTGATGTTCATGGTCGACGGGTACTGGCTCTCGTGAGCGAGGAGCGCGGCGACCTTGTGTTCTTCGAATCCCTGGACGTCTTCGATGTGGTCGACCTGGTCGGCCTCGAAGAGGAGCAGCGATGTGGGGCGGTGCGGTGGGTTGGTCTGCCCTGCGGTGAAGTGGGGTTCCCGCGCGGCAACAAGCGCATCGACGGTGATGAAGCCGGCAGCCCTGTGGTCGGGATGAAGCCGATACCTCTTCCAGGGATCGTGGCCGAGTATCGCGTCGGGCCTCACCGAGCGGATAACCGAGCAGACGTCGACCGTCTCGTTGGTCCCCGCCGACAATTCCCCGTCCGGGGAGTCCAGGAAGACGACGTGAGCCGGCTCGGCACCGAGGAGGCATGCAGCAGACCGTGCTTCGGATCGCCGCACGTCGACGAGTGTTCCTCGGTCAGCCTGTGGATTCCAGGAACCTTTGGAGCCGTCGGTGAGAATGAGGAGGTGGATGGAACACCCGGAGCGAGCCCACTTGGCTAGGGTGGCTCCGCATTGGAACTCGATGTCATCGGGATGCGCTCCGATGGCGAGTGCGATCCGGGGAAGGGCGATGTCCACCGAAAGTTCGTTCGTCATGACGCTTACCGCCTCCACCCTACAAACGACAGGTCGTCGGGCACGTCGATATCGACGGACAAGCCCGTATCCGAGAGGATGCGGGTAGTTAGACCCAGCCGGACCGTTTCGGCACTGTGGCGCGCGAACGATCCCGGACCGTAGCGGAAGGTGAAGCCACTCGGTTCGCCCGGCGGACGGATGGCCGTTGCAGGGAGGCTGACCAAGTTGGTGCCGTCGCGTCGCCGATCCGGCACCAGGACGGCGACCGACTCGCCGTAGGAGCCTCCCGCTTCGGAAAGGCCAGCAGGATCGGGAATGTCGCCATGGACTACGGTGATACGGGAGTATCCAGCGATCGCACATTCCCAGGAGACCGATTGCACGGCTCCGTTCAGCCCAGTACCGGGCTCTTCGGCCGCCATGGCACCGTGCGATGCGGCCCAACGGGCGACTTCCCCGTCCTCGCATACGACGATGACCGGCAGCGGTGCCGCCGCAGCGATGACCGCGCCGGCCAGACTGCGCGCGAGCTCGGAACGTTCGAGCGACGTCAGGGCGGGAGCAAGACGCACTTTGGCCTCCGCAAATGCCTTGAGGGGCACAAGTACAACCTCGCCATCGGCGGCCACGGACCTACCATACAGTGCTTCCCGTATGTGCCCCGAGCGGACTAGTTCGACCGCGGACCCTTCAGCGGTGAATCCTCTAGGCTGATCGCGTGATCGAGAAGGTGGCGGTTCTGGGAGCCGGTTCATGGGGAACCACGGTGGCATCCTTGCTCGCGCAGTAGGTGTAATAG